>CAZRZN010000171.1:0-9047 GCA_964604565.1 uncultured Rhodobacterales bacterium | reverse complement strand
TCGTTCGAGATCGATCATGGCGACCGGATTGCGCAGATGGTGGTGGCGCCGGTGTTGCGGGCTACGTTTCGCGAAACCGCCTTGTCACCAACGATGCGCGGGCACGGCGGATTCGGATCTACGGGGCGCGACTGATGATTTTGGTATTTGCACTGGCGGCAGCGCTTTGGGGTGTCGGGCATCTGATGAAGACGCCACGCGTGGCGCGCCTGTATATGCTGGGCCTGCTCTATGTGATGGTGCTGATGGTTCAGGTCGTCTTGCCCGCCGGGCATCCGCTGCGCGAGATGACGGGAGGCAGCGCCGCGCCGTGGCTGATCCTTGGCGGTTTCGTTGCGCTGGGGCTGGCCTATACCGTCGGTCTGCGGCGTCTGCGGTCGAAGGCCCTGATCAAGGAGGCGGCTGAGGCGCCTCGGCAGGATCCGGGAAAGTTCGGCGATGGCGAACTGGAGCGTTACGCCCGTCATATCGTGCTACGCGAACTGGGCGGGCCGGGGCAAAAACGGCTGAAGGAGGCCCGGGTTCTTGTGGTTGGCGCGGGCGGACTCGGCTCTCCGGCACTGCTTTATCTGGCGGCGGCAGGTGTCGGGACCATCGGGGTGATCGACGACGACATTGTCGACAGTGCAAACCTGCAAAGGCAGGTGATCCACACCGATGCCCGGATCGGCATGGCGAAGGTCTTTTCGGCGCAGGCTGCCATGGAGGCGATAAACCCCTATATCGAGGTGCGCCCCTACAAACGCCGGCTCGACGCCCCGGTCGCGGCAGACTTGCTTGCGGATTACGATGTCGTGCTTGATGGTTCCGACAATTTCGAAACACGCTACCTTTTGAACAGGTCGGCGGTTGCGGCGGGACTCCCCCTGATCTCCGGCGCGCTCAGCCAATGGGAGGGTCAGGTAAGCGTTTTCGATCCGGCCTCCGGCGGTCCGTGCTATCAATGCGTGTTTCCCGAGGCGCCTGCGCCGGGGTTGGCGCCCAGTTGTGCCGAGGCGGGGGTGTTGGGGCCTTTGCCCGGCGTGGTCGGCGCCATGATGGCGGTGGAATGCATCAAGCAGATTGCCTTGGCCGGTCAGGTGTTGCGGGGCGAGATGCTGATCTACGATTCGCTTTGGGGCGAGACGCGGAAAATCGGCATGACGCGGCGCGACGACTGTCCGGTTTGTGGCATGTCGGACTGAGGCACGGATAGGGACGACCGATTTGGAGGCGTGGGTTTGTCCACGCGGCAGACATGAAGCGATCAAACCCTGTGGCAAGGAGCCCGGGCGTTGATCTCTGACACAGGAGAATGACATGACCAATCCGCTGCTGGCCGACTGGGATACGCCCTTTGGCATCGCACCGTTTGCAAAGATTTCCGATGAGGATTTCGCCCCGGCGATGGACGCCGCGCTGAAAGGGCATCTGCGTGAAATCGAAGCCATCGCGGAAAATCCGGACGCGCCGACCTTTGCCAACACCATCGAGGCGATGGAGGGCGCAGGCGAGCCGCTGGACAAGGTTCTGGGCGTATTCTTCAATCTCGCGGGGGCGGACAGCAATGACGCGCGACAGGCTTTGCAACGCGATTTCAGCCCGAAGCTGTCGGCGCATTCTTCGGCGATTTATTCCAATGAGGCGCTGTTCGCTCGGGTGCAGACCCTGTGGGAGCAACGCGACGATCTGGATCTTACGGAAGAGGAGGCGCGCGTTTTGTTCCTGACGCATCGCGGGTTCGTTCGCGCCGGGGCGGCCCTGCACGGTGCGGACGCCGAGAGGATGAAGGATGTGAAGTCGCGTCTGGCCATTTTGGGAACGCAGTTCACGCAGAACTTGCTGAAGGATGAATCCGACTGGTCGATGGCGTTGAGCGAGAAGGATCTGGAGGGTTTGCCCGGCTTTGTCGTGGATACGGCGCGCGCGGCGGGCGAGGCTGCCGACGCCGACGGGCCTCTGGTCACCCTGTCTCGATCTCTGATCGTGCCGTTCCTGCAATTCTCGCCGCGCCGTGATCTGCGTGAGCGGGCGTGGCGGGCCTGGACGATGCGTGGGGAAAACGGCGGTGTGACGGACAACAGGGGGATCGCGGCAGAGGTGCTGAAGCTGCGCGAGGAGCGGGCAAAGCTTCTTGGTTACGGGAATTTCGCGCAGTTCAAACTGGAGACGGAGATGGCCGGGACGCCGGACCGCGTTCGGGACTTGCTGCTGTCGGTCTGGGAGCCGGCAAAGGCGGCGGCGGAGCACGATGCGGCAGAGATGGAGGAGATGCTGCGCGCCGACGGCATTGCCGGGCCGCTTGAGCCATGGGACTGGCGCTATTACGCGGACAAGCGGCGGCGCGCGCTTCATGATCTCGATGAGGCGGAGTTGAAGCCCTATCTGCAACTCGACCGGATGATCGAGGCGGCCTTTGCCTGCGCGGGACGGCTGTTCGGGCTGGAGTTCAAGGCGCTGGATGTGCCGCTCTATCATGCCGACTGCCGCGCCTGGGAGGTGACGCGGAACGGCAGGCATCTGGCGGTTTTCATAGGGGATTATTTCGCGCGTTCGTCGAAACGCTCGGGCGCGTGGTGTTCGGCCTTTCGCACGCAGGCAAAGCGGCCTGTCAAGACGACGCCCATCGTCGTGAATGTCTGCAACTTTTCCAAACCCTCGGCGGGCAAGCCTGCGCTGCTGTCCTATGACGACGCGCGCACGCTGTTCCACGAATTCGGTCATGCACTGCACCAGATGCTGTCCGATGTGGATTTCGGCTCGGTCTCGGGGACCAGCGTGGCGCGGGACTTCGTGGAATTGCCCTCGCAACTGTATGAACACTGGCTGGAGGTGCCGGAGGTTCTGGGAGAGTTCGCCACCCATGCCGAGACGGGCGAGCCGATGCCGCAGGCGCTGTTGGACAAGGTGCTGGCAGCCGCGACTTTTGACATGGGATTTCAGACGGTGGAATACATCGCCTCCGCGCTGGTAGATCTGGAATTCCATGCGGGCCCGGCGCCCGCGGATCCGATGCAGAAGCAAGCGGAAGTGCTTGAAGGGATCGGTATGCCGCGAGCAATTGCGATGCGCCATGCGACGCCACATTTTGCACATGTCTTTGCGGGCGATGGCTATTCCTCGGGCTATTACAGCTACATGTGGTCCGAAGTCATGGATGCGGATGCCTTTGCCGCGTTTGAAGAGGCGGGAGGGGCATTTGACCCAGAAATGGCGAAAAAGCTGGAGGCGTTCATCCTGTCGCGCGGTGGATCCGAAGAGGCCGAGGCTCTCTACATGCGCTTTCGAGGCAGAATGCCCGGCGTCGAGGCCCTGTTGAAGGGGCGCGGATTGGCCGCCTGACCAAGAAAGCGGGAGCTCAGGCAGGGCTGCAGCGGTAATCGCACGCGCGATTGGGCTGAGACTGTGTTGGGTCACCGCGCATTGCCAATACCCGGATAGGTCAAAGTCCAGCGGGGTATTGGCGATCAGGATCAGCGGTGCCGCGCTTATTGCGGTCGGGGACTGATTTGGCACGCATCGCAGGAAGGCAGGGCGCCGGGCTCGCCGCAGCGGACGGACGCGGCGAGCTTGGCGTTCAGAATTCCGAGAATGACAACCTTTGCAAGGTGAAACCCTCTGCCTCCAGCAAGGCAAGCACGCCGTTTTCGCCCGCCAGATGCGCGGCGCCGAAACCGGCGACCACATGTCCCTCTGTCTCTTCCAGTGCGTCCAGTATCACCGGGATCCAGGCGCGGTTGCGTCGCTTCAGCAAGGCGTCGTCCATCGCCGTGAAGATTCGGGCGTTTTCGGCGTCGCTGAGCGTCGTCAGCCGAGGCGACAGCACCTCAAGGATGATCTGCCCTGCGCCGTGCGTCTCTGCGAAATAGGCGGACAGCAGGGTTTCGAAAAGATCCTCGTTGGTCTCCGGGGACGCCAATGCCGATCGGATCATCAGGATCTGCGTGTCCAGCGGCATGTCCGCGAAGGCGGTAAAGGCCGTGTCGAAAGGTTCGAGCGCGCGTGTCGGCACGCCATTTTCACGGGCAATTCCCGCAAGGCGTTTGTCGAGGCCGGTCTGCTCTTGCATCTGGTCGGCCATGCAGGGCGGAACGGCCAGCAGCATCGACACATACCACGGGCGCATCTTTGCCGCCATGAAAGGGGGCATCCCGCGCAGGCGCAGCGCCTCTGACAACAGCTGCCAGTCCGCCTCCGGCAAAAGCTCGGGCAGGGTCGTGTCTGGCAGCAGCAGCATGTCCGCGCGGGTAGCAAGAGCCTGTTCAAGTTCCGCTTCTTCGGTTTGCGTCATTTCCAGCAGGAGGCGTCCGGCCCCGGCGACCACCGGTGTCAGATGCGCAACCGGGGCGTCGAGGCGCTGGTCACTAAGGTGGAGCGTGCCGATCAGGTGAAGCACCTCGTCCTTTCTGGTCGCGCGCCAGTGATTGCCCTCGGGGTAAGGCGTTTCAGCGAGGCGGGCGTCGAGGAGTGTCATTTCCCCGGCTGTCAGCGTCTCCCTGAGATCCTGTCCATCGCAGGAGGCGCGGAGCGGCGTGGCCAGAAGGCAGGTGGCGGTCAGGGCAAGCAGGATCAGGCGCATCGGGTCACTCCTCGGGTGTCTGTTCATAATCCGTCGGCGCCCGTCTGGACAAGGGCGTGTAGGGTGGAGAAAGTGGCGGCATGCAGCGGGAAAGCGAACTTTACGGGCCGGTCAAGTCTCTTCTGGAAGGGCAGGGCTACGAGGTCAAGGGAGAGGTTGGCGCGGCGGATCTTGTTGCGGTGCGCGGCAGCGAGCCCCCCTTGATCGTCGAGTTGAAGCTGCGGATCACGCTGGCTCTTTATCATCAGGCCAATGCCCGACTTGCGGTGACGGAGACGGTCTATATTGCCGTGCCAAGGCCGGAAGGGCGCGCGGCGCGGCGCATGTTGAAGGAGAACAAGGCGCTGTGCCGCAGGCTTGGCCTCGGGTTCATCACGGTGCGTGAGGATGGCATGGTCGAGGTGCATTGCGACCCTGCCCCCCCTGTCCGCCAACGCGGCAAGGCGAAGGCGGACAAGCTGTTGCGCGCCTTCGCCCGGTTGCGTGGCGATCCGAACGAGGGCGGCGCGACGCGACATGGACTGGTCACGGGCTACCGACAGGACGCGCTGGCCTGCGCCGCGCATCTTGCGGAGCAGGGGCCAACACGCGGCCGCGACGTGGCGGCCGCGACCGGTGTGGTCGCGGCGACGCGGATCATGCGGGACAACCACTATGGCTGGTTCGAACGGGTTGGGGTGGGCGTCTACGCCCTGACCAAGGAGGGGCAGGCGGGGCTGACGCATTGGGCCTGTAGTTGGGAGGCGCCGGATACACGATGATGCCGGTCCGTCTGAACAGGCAGATCCAGTTGATGACAATGGGATCAACAGGCTTCTGGAGTATTCGATCCCGGTTTATCGTGATCGTTCACTGGCGGTTTTCATGCGCGCTGTGATCGATGCTGTCTCAGGGGTTCCCGAAACGCTGAATGGGGCTTTGCCCCCTCGGCCTTCGGCCTCACCCCCAGGATATTTTTGCCCGAAGAAGCCTGGGGTGCCTGCGCCCTGCTTTTGCGGTGCGACGGTTCTGCGAGCGCCGCGGGGTTCAGCGTCCCCCGGGCTCTGGCAGCCTTGCGCGTCGGGGATCATTCATGTCGCTGGGGTCAGGCAGAACCTTTGGCTGCGGCGTGTTCCCGGTGCAATGTGTAAAGACCAGACGCGACAATGATTGCGCATCCCAGCAGCGTCCAGACGTCGGGAAGGTCCGAAAAGACCACGTAGCCGTAAAAGGTGCTCCAGAGGATCATTGAATAGTGGATTGGTGCCAGCACGACGGCCAAGGCGATATCCAGTGCCCGGATCACCAGGATTTCGCCCAAGCCGGCGGTGACAGACAGGCCGATGATCACGAGCCAGAGCGATGGATCCTGAGGCCACGACCAGACGAAGGGCAGCGCAACGCTGGCCACCGCGATCGAGGTGAGCGAGGTATAGGCGACCGTGGTGATGACCGGGTCGGCGCCGCTAAGGCTGCGTGACAGAACCTGCCTGAGCGAAAAGAGCGTGGCGGCCGCGACGGCGAAGCCGATGGCCGGGTGCAACACGCCCATGCCCGGGCGGATCACCACCAGCATGCCGACAAAGCCGATGCTGACCGCGATCCAACGCCGGATACCCACCGCCTCGCCGAGAAACAGCGCGCCCAGAACAGTGACGATGAACGGGGCGACAAACGTCACTGCGACCACGTCTGCAAGCGGCACGTAGCTGACGGCGATGATGAAAAAGACTGCTGAAAAGACCGCCATCAGCCCCCGCGCGATCTGGATCACTGGCAGGTGCGAGCGCAGGATATGGCCACCGCGCAACACCAGCAGCACAACCACACCAAGTGCGAGGCCAAGCTGGCGGAACCAGACAATTTGAAACGGGTGTAAGGTATCGGTCAGGAATTTTGCCTGCACATCGCAGGCGGCAAAGGAAAAGAAACCGAGCGCCATCAGAAGGATTCCGCGCAGGTTATCCGCATTCGAAGGGGGTGGCGCGTGGCGCAGGGGCGTGGTCGTTGGCGTAGGCATGGGGGGCTTCTTTTCAAGCGATGAAGCTTCAGCCTAGGCCTCTGTCGGGGAAATGAAAATGGCCGCTCTGATTTGTTTCAGTGTCGGATGTCTTACTGATAACAGCCGAGGTGGACACCTTCGAAATCTGTCATGCAGGCAAGACGCCCCATCAGATCACGCTGCGCATCGGTGAGGTCCCGCGCCGGCACGGGGGCCTGAATGTGGAGCGTGGCAGAGCGCGCCCCGCTGCGCAGTCCCATCCAGTAATAGGATGTTCCGCGAGTCGGGTCGTCTCCGCTGCGCACAACGATGTTGTCGCGGTCAAAGCGATACAGGATTTCCGTGTCTTCAGCCTGTGCCGAAACCTCATCGAAAAGTCGGGCAGGGCCGCTTTGTTCGACGATTGTCAACCCCTGCGCGGTCGCGCTGCGGGACCAAGGGGTTTCGTGTCGGATCTCTACGGGCCAATCCTCGGCGTGGGTGGGCAACTGCGGGTCCGGGTCGCGACCTCTTTCACGGCGGATCTGGTCGGAGACCGTGTCAGGCAGCGTGCTCAGTTCGGCATCCACGGGCATGAGCATATGGGTAAGCGCGCCCGTGGTGACATACCCGTCGGTGGCGCGCCCGCCGCGATAGGCGAAGGTGGCCCAGCCCTGATTCTGAAAATCAAGCAGCACGGAATGTGTGTCCGGCACGCCCTGCCAGGCATAAAGCGCCATCCGGTCGAGCGTTCCGCCCGTGCGCCCTGCATCGACTCCGCAGCCCGAGACATTGAGGGGTCTGTCGTCCAGCGAGAAAAGCAGGATCTCGGTGCCATCTTCGGCGGTCTCGGCAACCGGCGATCCAAGAGTGAAGTCCATCAGGTCTTCTGGCGCGACCGAATAGTGCGCAGCCGCGAGATGTCGGCAAACATTGGCGACCTGGGTCTTCCAGGGCAGAGCAAGCAGCGCGGGGTCGAAATGCGGCATGCTCGCCCGGATTCCCGCCAAGGCGGCGGGCGTGGAGACTTCGTAGAATGCGTCCGGACCCATTCGGATGATATCGTGCAGGACCTGTTGGCTGACGTTGTAGCGGCTGAGCGTCTCGACGATGTCCGCCATCGCAAGACGCGTGCCATCCAGAAGCTGCTGCAACTGTCCCTTGCGCGCCGCACGCTCGGCTGTTTCCGCGCTGAAATAGGGGGAGTGGAAACCCAGCCGCCCGCCGGGTGCCAGCCGCCGGTCTATGTAGGTTCCGATGCCGCCCGTTGGCCAGAACCCCGAGCCACCCAGAAAGGCGAGGGCACAAGCCGAAAGACAGCTGGCATCGGCTTCGACATAAGTAGCAATTTTCATGTCGCGAAAGAAATCGGCAAGCGCCACACCCGTGGAATAGTTTCCGCCAGGACTGTCCAGCGTGACCACCGCCTGCGGACCGAAATCGTCGTAGCACAATCCACCGGAGCAAGGCTTCAGCCCGGCGAACTCCGCAGCAAACCTTTCGGCATCCCCCGGTTCCAGAGGTCCGGAAAGATGCAGATGCGGGACGGCTGATTCGTCGCTGAAGCGGTAGGAGACCAGCGTCAGTTCCGCAGCGGAAACAGAGATTGCGGCATTGCCGAGCCCGGAGACGAGCATCAGGGCCGTCATAAAGCGCCTTAGATGAAGCATGGGTCGGTGTCCCGCTAGGTAGCGACAGTTGATCCTGCCCGTGCTCGCCAGTTGAAATCAAGCCGGGCGTTGGCCGCCGTCCGGGAGTCCCGGTGAAATTTTGTGGAATGCGTCATTGACAGCGCGCCACCCGATCCCTAGCTACGCCTCGTTAGCACTCGACTACGGTGAGTGATAACGCCCTCTCGGAGAGCGAGGGGGTATGGGAGTAACTTTGAGCTAGGAGACTCGAAGATGGCATTTAAACCGCTTCATGACCGCGTGCTGGTCCGTCGTGTTGAAAGCGATGACAAAACTGCTGGTGGGCTGATCATTCCTGACAGTGCCAAGGAAAAGCCGGCGGAAGGCGTGGTTGTCGCGTGTGGCGAAGGTGCACGCAAGGACAGCGGAGAGCTGATCGATATGGCTGTCAAGGACGGTGATAAAGTTCTTTTCGGCAAGTGGTCCGGCACCGAAGTCACCGTGAATGGTGAAGAGCTGCTGATCATGAAGGAAAGCGACATCCTCGGGGTCATCACCGACGACACGGCAGCCGCGGCTGCCTGAATACCGGTCGTGATCGCCAACAAGAACCTCTAAGGAGAATATGAGATGTCTGCAAAAGACGTGAAATTCGATACCGACGCCCGCAATCGTATGCTGCGGGGCGTCAACGTCCTCGCCGATGCGGTCAAGGTCACGCTAGGCCCCAAGGGCCGTAACGTGGTCATCGACAAATCCTTCGGTGCCCCGCGCATCACGAAGGACGGTGTGACGGTCGCCAAGGAAATCGAACTGGAAGACAAGTTCGAGAACATGGGCGCCCAGATGGTCAAGGAAGTGGCCAGCCGCACCAATGACGAGGCCGGCGACGGCACCA
>CAZRZN010000170.1:0-9113 GCA_964604565.1 uncultured Rhodobacterales bacterium | reverse complement strand
ACACCGGCGCGTCGATCACCTGCACGCCTGCCGGGGCAGCCTCGACAAGGCGGCGGATATGATCCGGGCTCATCGTGCCCATTTCAAGCAAAACACGCGGACCGGCGGCGGCGAACAGTCCGTCATCGCCCAGATGCACCGCGTCGGAGGACGCATCGTCGGCCAGCATCGTGACGACAACATCGGACTGGTGTGCAAGGTCGCTCGGCGTCGCGGCGACCTGCGCGCCGATTTCCGCCGCCAGGACCTGCGCCTTTTCGCCGGACCGGTTCCAGAGGGCAAGATCGAACCCAGCCGCGGCGAGGTTGCGCGCCATCGGCGCGCCCATCCTCCCCAGTCCGGCAAGGCCCACACGCATCATGCCACCTTTTCGCCACCCAGCCCCGAGATGGCCTGAACAAGGCTGTCCTCAGTCACTTCTTCGGATGTGAAGGTCCGCATGATCTTGCCGGAATACATCGCCACGATCCGGTCGGAGACGTGCAGCACCTCCGGCATTTCCGAACTGATCACGATCACCGCGTAGCCCTGCGCCGCCAATTCCCGGATCAGCTTGTGGATCTCGGACTTGGACCCGACGTCGATGCCGCGGGTCGGTTCATCGACGATCAGCACCTTTGGCCGCATCGACAGCCATTTCCCGATCACGATCTTCTGCTGGTTGCCCCCCGACAGGTTGCCGACCGTCTGTTTCCAGCCCGGTGTGCGAATATCCAGACGGTCCCGGTATTGGTCGAAAATCGCGATCTCCGCCCCCTCGGCGACAAAGGGTCCGGAGGTCAGATCCTGAACCTGCGGCAAGGTCATGTTGTCCCGGCAGTTCATGCCCAGCACAAGCCCCTGCCCCTTGCGGTCTTCGGGGACCAGCGAAATCCCCCGGGCAATCGCATCCACAGGCGAATGAATCCGCACCTCTTCGCCGTCGAGCAGAATTTGTCCGCCGGACGGATCGCGCAATCCGAACAGGGTCTCGGCAATCTCGGTCCGTCCGGCACCCACCAGCCCGTAAAAGCCCAGAACCTCACCGCTGCGTACCTCGAAACTGATATCCTGAAACAGTTTCCCGCAGGACAGGCCGCGCACTTCGAGCGCGACATCGCCAAGTTCGTGATGCGAGGCGTTGCGGCTGAGATCCAGCTTGCGCCCGATCATCAATTGCGTCACCGCTTCTTCGTTCGTGTTCGCGGTCTCCACGGTGCCGCAATACTGGCCGTCGCGCAGGACGGTGATGCGGTCGGTGATCTTGAATATCTCCTCCATCCGGTGCGAGATGTAGACGATCCCGACCCCATCGGACTGAAGATCCGCGATCACTTCGAAAAGCACGGATTTCTCCGCATCCGTCAGAGAGGCCGTCGGCTCGTCGAAGATCACCGCCTTGGCATCGACGGTGAGGGCGCGCGCAATCTCGACCATCTGCTGGTTGGCGATGGAGAGATCGCCCACCTTTGTTCGCGAGGTGAAACCGACGTTCAGCTTTTTCAGGATCGCATCGGTCCGCTCATATAGCGTGGACCAGTCGACCCGGCCAAAGGATTTCAGCGGCAGTTCACCAAGATAGATGTTCTCGGCAACCGAAAGCTCCTCTGCAAGGCTCAATTCCTGGTGGATGAAGACGATGCCCTTGGCCTTGGCCTCCAGCGGCCCTGCCATGACCGTCTCGACCTCCTCCACGAAAATGCTGCCGCCGTTGGGTTGATGGATCCCGCCCAAGACTTTCATCAAGGTCGATTTTCCGGCGCCGTTCTCACCCATCAGGGCATGGACCTCTCCCGGCATCACTGTGAAGGACACACCGTCAAGCGCCCGCACGCCGGGGAAAGTCTTGACGATATTCTCGACACGCAGGACTGGATTTCCCTCGGTCATACCTTCAACTCCTCTTTGCCCTTGATGTTCAGTTGCCGGTCAAGGAACAGCACCGCGATCAGGATGCAGCCGATGACGAGGTTGACCGTCTCCGTATCGGCGCCGATGTGGCCAAGGCCTTTGCGCAGCAACTGGATTGCCAGCACCCCGCCAAAGGTCGAAATCACGCTGCCGGCCCCGCCGGTTATCTTGGTCCCGCCCAGAACGACCGCCGTGATCACCCACAACTCGTAGAGCTGGCCGTCATTCGGGTTCACCGATCCGCTTTCGGAGTAGAAGACAACCGCCGACAGGGCCGCGAGAAAGCCGATGATCATGAAATTGATCATCATGTGCGGCCCGACGCGGATGCCCGCATTGACGGCGGCCTCCCGGTTGTCGCCGATGGCATAGGCGTTGCGGCCATGAACGGTGCGCGTCATGATGAACCAGATGACCGCTGTCACGGCCAGCAGGAACCAGGTCGCCGTGGCGATCCCGAACACCTCCGCCTCGGCGAAGTCGACCAATGTCCAGTTGAGATGCGAGGTGGGCTGCTCCCCGTTGAACATGAAGACAATTCCACGATAGCCCAGCATCGCGCCCAGCGTGACAATGAACGCGTCGACCCCGGTTTTCCAGACAATCAAGCCATTGAGCGCGCCCAGCAGCGTGCCCGCCCCCAGCGCCAGCAGCCAGGCCACTGGGATCACCCAGTCCCCAAGGCCGGCAAAGATCGGCCAGGTCATGCTTTCCAGCAGCACGATGGCCGCGATGGCGTAGGTTGCCCCGACGCTGAGGTCGATGTTGCCGTTGATCATGACGATGGTCATGCCCATGGCGATGATACCGATCGGGGCAGACTGCTTGAACAGCAGCAGCATGTTGTCGATATCCATGAAGGCCGTATCCGACAGCGACAGATATTGTCCCGCGACCGAAAAGAAGATCAGTTCAAGGACGATAAAGCCCCAGATAGCGCCCGTCTTGAGAGCATTTGAAAGTGCACCTGCTTGCATGGTTCCCTCCCTCACGCGATCGGTGACCAGAGCCTGCCACGCTTGGCCGCGATATCGAGCCAGACAGCAAGGATGATGATGATCCAGGTCACGACGAACTGGACGTAGAATTGAAGGCCCATCAAAAGCAGGCCGTTCTGGATGAAGCCGAGGATAAGCACGCCTATCACAGTCTTGAACACGGTGCCGGCACCACCCATCAATGACGCGCCGCCAAGGATGACCGCGGCAAGCACCTCAAGCTCCAGCCCCTGACCGACAGTGTTCTGCGACCCCAGCGACCGGCTGGCCTGCATCACGCCCGCCGTGGCAACGCAGCCGGCAGAGATCAGGTAGCAGGTGAATACCGTGCGCGCGCGCCGGATCCCGGCAAAGGTGGCGGCGGTGCCATTGCCCCCCACCGCGTAGACCTTGCGGCCAAAGGGGGTCTTTCCCAGCACAAGCCCCAGCAAGATGGCGAGCGCGAGAAAGAGCAGGATCGGCACCGGAATGCCCAGCGCCGTGCCCTGCCCGAAAACCCCGAACCACGTGCCTTCCTTGTCGGCGATATCCATGTTCTTGCCGCCGGAATAGGTCAGTGTCAGGCCGTGGATCGCCGACAGCATCCCCAAGGTGACGATCAAGGAGTTCAGTTTCAGATAGCCGACCAGAAACCCGATCACGGCACCAAGACAAAGCGTCATGGCAAACATCGCCGGGATGGCCAGCGCCGGACCCAGCTTGTCGTGCAGGTCCAGAACGACGATCGTCGAAAAGGACATCATGGAGCCGACCGAAAGATCCAGATTGCCGCTGATGACCACAAAGGTCACGCCCAGCGCCATGACCCCCAGAATGGCCGACGACCGCACCACGCTGAGAATGTTGTCCGGTGTCAGGAACTTCGGGTTCGCCAAAGTGAAGGCGATCATGAAGGCGGCGAATGCGATCAGGATACCCTGTTTCGCCAAAATTCGGCCTATTTGTTGTTTGTTTATGTCTGCCATCATCCCCTCCCTCAGGTTTCTGGCGAAATCCGACCACTCGGACCTGCTTTGCTCACCGTAGCCGGCCCTCGTCAGACCAGCGTCATTCCTCCGTCGATCATGACAATCTGACCGGTCATGTAATCGCTGTCCGGTGAGGCCAGAAACGTGGTCGTTCCGGTGATGTCACGCGGTTTGGCAACGCGGCCCTTCAGGATCTCCGATGCGAATTCCTCCATCGCCTGCCCGGGACGTTCCGCGGCACCGATGTCCATCAGGTCACGATCCACCTGCTCCCACATCTCGGTCGCGACGACACCCGGCGCAAAGCCGGTCACCGTGATCCCGTGCGGCGCAAGATCGCGCGCGCCGGATTGCGTCAACGAAACTACGGCCCATTTGGACGCGCAATAGGGCGCCACATTGCCAAAGCCCTGACGGCTTGCAATGGAGGCGGTGTTCACGATCTTGCCGCCCGATCCCTGCGCGATCATCTGGTTTGCCGCTTCCTGCATGCCGATCATGCAGCCGAGCCCGTTGATGCCCATAATGAAATTCCAGTTTTCCTCAGTCACATCGAGGAAATTCATCGGCTTGTTCACGCCGGCATTGTTGAACTTGACATCCAGCCGACCGAACCGCTCGACCACATGCGCGATCATTTCACGAACCTGGGCGCGATCGGTCACATCCACCTTGGCGGACGTCACGGCGCCACTACTTCCATTCAGGCGTGAGCGGTTTTCCTCGGCGACCTCGGCAACCTTGTCACCATTTATATCTGCAAAGCAGACTTCGGCGCCTTCATCGAGCAACGCTTCGCCGATGGCACGCCCGATGCCCTGTGCGGCGCCTGTCACGATGCAGACCCGCCCCGAGACACGACCCATATCGCCCCTCCCCGTATTTTCTGGGTATTGTTTTGACTGCGCGGGACGCGGGCCATGCCCACGCCCCGCGCGCCGGGAGGACCTTAGAACACCGGCTTGGTGTATTCGCCCATGTTGTCCTGAGTGATCTTGGGCGTGTCGAAGTAGTTCAGGAATGGAACGTCTTCGCCGCCCAGCACGTCGATGGCGGTTTGCAACGCGGCCTCGGCGTCGTCGACCGGGGACTGGTAGATCGAGCCCCAGTATTCGCCGGCTTCCATCGCCTCGTAGCCGACCGAGAAGTTGGTCGCGCCGACAAAGATGATGCCTTCGCGGCCGGCCGCCTTGGCCGCATTCAATGCGCCGACACCCATGTTGTCGTCGCCGGCATAGACACCGTCAATGTCGTCATACTTGACAAGGAAGGCTTCCATGACCTGCTGCGATTTCTCGCGGTTCCAGTCGCCGGGCTGGGTTTCGACCAGCGTCACGTCGGGGCAGACCTCTGGCAGGCGCTCTTCGAAACCCTGCGCGCGCTCGATGGCGGTGGTGTAGCCGGGCTGGCCGGAAATCTGCACGACGCGGGCTTCGTCCGCGATGCCCATGTCCTTGAACTTGTCGCACATGATTTCCGCGGAACGGGCGCCTTGCGTGATGTTGTCCGGACCGGAGAAGGACGCGATGAAGTCAAAGCCGGCCTCGGCGATGTTCGAATTGGTCACGATCACGGGAATGCCGGCGTTGTGCGCCTTGCGCACCGCGGGGATGACGGCCTCGCCGTTGGTCGGCCAGATGATGATCGCATCGACCTCCTGCTGAATCAGGTCCTCGATCTGGGCGATCTGGCGCGCAACGTCGCCACCTGCATCCAGAACCACGGTTTCAACCGAGTCGTTGGCTTCGGCGGCATCGATGAAGGCCCGCTCATACGTGGTCTGATAGCTGTCGACGCCGACGTTGTTCTGCGTGATGCCGATCTTCATTGTTTCGTGTCCGCCTGCGAAAGCGGCGCCAGATGCGAAGAGTGCGGCGGCCGCCGTCGTGGCGGCAAAAGTCTTACGAATGGTCATTTTTTAGCTCCTCCCAATGTGGGAATGACGTTTCCGGCTCCCCGCTCTCCTCGGCGGGGGAGTCGCCTGTGTGGGCTGACTGCAAGAAGGTTGCGGATTATTCCGCGAACATCATGCACAAAAAATGTTCTTTTTGGCTATCTTAATGTCCATTTTGGACAATTTGGGGGTATGGTGTAACCGTCAATCCGGACATTTTTCTTGGGGAGCGGTCGAAATGTCAAAGTCGATATCCAATCTGAATATACCGGCCCAGACATCGGCTCAGCCCGACAGGGCTTTGAAGACCCAACAGAAAGTCCAGCGCATGTCCCTCGCGGAATCGCACATCAAGGCAGGTTTCGCCGCGCCGCAAGGCGCGACCGAAACGCTTGATATCGTGAGCTATCTCGAGGAACTGGAGGAGGAGCTGGAAGAAACCCTGGAATTCGTCGGCCCCAATCCCACGCTGCGCATGACGCTCAGCCTCATGCGCGGACATTTCGAGGCCAAGGTGGTCACCCCCACCTCCCTCATTGGTGCAAGCCGCGTTCCCTATGCGACGGCGACACGTCGGCTCAAGGAAATGGTCGAGGCGGGCCTGATCGAACAGCGGCCACGCACCCGTTCGGGCAAGACCTATTCGATGCATCCCAGCGAAAAGATGCTGGAGACATGGATGCAGCTTGCCGGCCGTGTGCGGCGTCTGGGCGAAGCACGCTTTGGCGGCTCCGAGGCCGGTCAGGACACGCGCGATTATTTCTTTGGCGGCAGCTACATGGAGGCGCAGTCCATTTCACCGCTTCAAGTGCTGCCCGAACCGCTCAAGGTCGCCGGGGGAGTGCGGGTTCTGGTGCACGGTGATCCGACCTTCATGGTCATGGACCAACTGAAGCGACAGTTCGAGCAGGTTCTCGGGTGTCCGATCATTCAGCGGGCCTTTTCGATCGACCGGCTGCGTGACGAAGGTCTGCGCAACGCCGAACGCAAGGCAAGCCGCTACGATATCATTGCGCTGGACTTGCCCTGGGTCGGGGAATTCGCCGACCGCGGCGTTCTGATGCCACTTGAAGAGGCGTTGGATGTCGCCCGCCTCGATCCGGCGGATTTTCACACCGCCGGCTGGAAGGCCACGCATTGGAACGGGCGCCCCTATGCCGTGCCCGCGCAGACCACGCCAGAGCTTCTGTTCTACCGCCGGGATCTCTTTGCCGAAGCCGGGCTGGAGCCGCCGGCCACGACCGAGTCGCTTTTGACCGCCGCAAGGCATCTGCACGACCCCTTGCGGGGCCGCTATGGAATCGCCTGGAACGCGGCCCGCGGCACGGCGCTGGGACACACGGTCCTGATGGCGCTGGCGGATTTCGGGCAGCCGGTTCTGAACCTGCCGGTCAATGCGGGCGGATTCGACACGAGCGCGCTTGGCTCCGGGCGCTACCGCCCGACCATAAACACCGAGGCCGGTTTGCGCGCCGCAGAATTCCTGCTGGAACTCTTGCGATATTCGCCCCCGGACATCCTGTCGATGTCATGGTATGAACGCGTCCGCCCTTATGCCGCCGGCAAGATCGCCATGGCCTATGGCTATACGCTACTGGCCCCGTATTTCGAACTTGATCCATCCTCGCCGGCCTATGGCCAGACGGACTATCTGCCACATCCACCGGGTCCGGGTGGCAAGCCCGTCGCCCCCGTGGGCGGCTACGTCATGGGAATTCCCGCCAATCTGCCGCCGGATCGGTTGCATGCCGCAGCCGAGGCGCTGTGCGTCTTCACCAGCCCGCAGGCGCAAAAGCTGTATGTGCAGAACGGCAGCCGGACCAACCCGCGATACTCCGTCAGCGCCGATCCCGAAGTGCGCCGCAGCTCGGACATCTTCGAGGCGGTCGACGGCATGTCATGGCGCGACGAACTGCAATTCTGGCCGCGGCCGCCGGTGCCGGAGATCGGAGGGATCATCCAGATCTGCGGCGAGGAATTCCACGACATGCTGCGCGGTTTCCTGACCGCGCGCGAAGCTCTGAGCCGGGCCCAGGAACGGGCCGAGGCGCTCTTTGACAAACCAAGAAATACACCGTGAAGGAGGAGACACCATGGACCCCAACCGCCTCAAAGGGAAAAACATCCTGATCACCGGCGCAGGCCGCGGCATGGGCGCCGCCAATGCCGAACATTTCGCAGAGCAGGGCGCGAACATCTGCCTGGGCGATCTGGACCTCGACGCGGCACAGGAAGTGGCCGATCGGATCAACGCCGCCGGAAACGGCAAGGCAGTCGCGGTCCGCATGGACGTGACGAAGCGCGAGGACAATGCCGCCGCCGTCGCCGCCACGGTCGAAGCCTTCGGCATGATCAATATCGGGCTGTTCAACGCCGGCCTGAACAAACCCCGGTTCTTCATGGATATCGATGAAGACAACTGGGACATGATCATGAACGTCAACACCAAGGCGATGTGGCTGGGCATGCAGGAAACCGCCCGCCAGATGATCGCGCAGGGTCCCCAGGAAAAGCCCTACAAGCTGATCAATGTCGGATCCATCGCCTCGCGCAAGCCGCTGGTGGACGTGACCGTCTACTGCACGTCGAAATACGGCTGCCTTGCCCTGACCCATTGCGGCGCCATCGGGCTGGCAGAGCACAACATCACCGTCAACGGCTATGCCCCCGGCGTGGTTGTTACCCCGCTTTGGGAACAACTTGACAAGGACCTTGTCGACATCGGCTTCAAGGAGAAGGAAGGACAGGCCTACGAGGATATCGTCCGCGACGCGCTCCAGATCAAGCGCGTGTCCTACCCCGACGATGTCATGGGCACCGCCGCATTCCTCGCCAGTCACGACAGTGATTACATGACTGGTCAGATGATCCACATCGATGGCGGCTGGTGCATCCAGTAACCGCCGGTTTTTCACAACATTCCAACCCGATACGGATGCCCCGAGAGGCATTTGGAGGAGCAGATCATGTCTCGCGCACTTATGCCCAACCTGCTGACCCCGCAGGACCTGCAACCCAACTGGCAGTGGGAGGCCAAGCTGCCCTCCCCCGGCCAT
Source organism: uncultured Rhodobacterales bacterium (assembly GCA_964604565.1). GTDB lineage: Bacteria > Pseudomonadota > Alphaproteobacteria > Rhodobacterales > Rhodobacteraceae > CAZRZN01. The sequence continues at coordinate 307 of CAZRZN010000170.1, read as the reverse complement.
ATGTCCGTCGATTTCGAACGCCGCATCGACCATGACCGTCTGCGCCGTTACCGTCTGGCCCGCACGCGGCAATCGTTGCAGGCGTCGCCCGCCGGCTCGTTGCTGTTGTTCGACGTGAACAACATCCGCTACGTCAGCGCCACCAAGATCGGCGAATGGGAGCGCGACAAGATGTGCCGCTTCTGCCTGCTGACTGGTGACGACAGCCCCTATGTCTGGGATTTCGGCTCTGCCGCGGTTCACCACCAGAAATATTCCGACTGGCTGGAACCCGACCACTGCCTTGCCGGCGTCGTCGGCATGCGCG
>CAZRZN010000169.1:0-9127 GCA_964604565.1 uncultured Rhodobacterales bacterium | reverse complement strand
ATTGGGGGATTCGCGCTCCGGCGCGTTTATGCCTGATGTCCGCGATGTGCAGCACAGGCGCCCATTCGAGAGCGGTCTGTTGCCGAACGCGCCTATTCCGTCAAAGTAGAAATTCGGCCATCGATCCGGGGGAGGTTTTCGGACCATGACGCGCCCCGATCCCCGAAAAAACGGGTGGCGCCGCGCATTTCGTCGCGGAACACCACCTCTTTACGCAATCATGCCGCCGGAAAACGGCGGGTCAGTCGTTGCCTGTCACGGTCAGCCCCAGCATGCGCCAGACCTGCATGCCGCCACGGTAGTAAGAGATCCTCTCCGCAGGATATCCGGCCTCGATCATGTGGCGGATTGCCGTGGGGGACTGGCCGCACCAGATTCCATTGCAGAACAGGGCCACGCGTCTGGCATCCGTGCAATCCCATCCTTCAAAGTCCGGCTCGCAGCCCAGTTGGCCAAGCTCGTCCAGAATATAGGTGTAGGGGATGCTGACCGCCCCCGGGATGGTTCCGCCCTCGAACCAGTCGCGGGTGCGGCTGTCGACCACCACCGCGTCCGGATCCTGAAGCATCTCGATCAGTTCCAGCTCACCGATGGTCGTCACCCCGTCTGCCGGTGTGATCGGCTGGATGCAGAAATTGGGGCAGGGCCGCGAGGTTACTGCCCATTCACCCTCGATCCGGTTGTCAGTGTCCTGAATTCTGGCAATCTCGACCGGGCCATTCGCGGTCTGCACCGTCGCAGAGGGCATTTCCTTGGTGATGCCCACCTCGACGTCAGCCAGCGCGGTTCCCGCAGCCAGCGTGAAGGCGAGTGCAAGAGCAAGCTCTTTCATGATTTGACCTTTCTCTGCGCGCAGTTTCCAAACCGCACTGTAGCGGCGCAAGGCGCACGTCATCAAGGGGCGCCGGTTTCTTGCGGGTCCGTTCAGGACTGCGTCCGACCGCGGCCAAATTTGGCCTTGCACCCGTCGGTGCCATTCATGAACAGTGGCGGGATACAGGGTGGGGCGTGCGAAAGGACCGTGACCGGTGGATACCGCGCTGTCGTTTCCGGGGTAATCCCGGGCGCTTCGCCCGGTGTGCGGGCCTCTTCCCGAATCCGTGGGTTGCGTCCTCGACCGCCACCCAGCCATCATGTTGTCGGATCGGCGGAAATCCGCGGCCGATCCAATGCGCTCTCCGGCAATAGGCCATGTCATGACTCAGCCCCAGCTTCTGATCTTTGCCATTCTCATTGCCATGATGGGGCTTTTCCTGTGGGGCCGCTTGCGCCACGACGTGGTGGCGCTGGCTGCTCTTATGGCCTGCGTCTTGACGGGACTGGTGCCCACTGGGGAGGCGTTTTCCGGCTTTGACCACCCGGCCGTGATCACGGTGGCCTGTGTTCTGGTGCTCAGTCAGGGGTTGCGGAACACCGGTGGCGTCGACTGGATGGCGCATACATTTCTTCCGCGCGATGCCGGGCGCCCGAAGGCCATGTTCGCCTTGTTGGGGCTGGGCGCGCTCATGTCCGGCTTCATGAACAACGTCGGGGCGATGGCGCTCTTGATGCCGATTGCAGTGCAGATTTCGGGGCGTCTGGGCCTGACACAGGGCCAGCTTCTCATGCCGCTGGCCTTCGGCACCATTCTGGGCGGCATGACCACATTGGTCGGGACGCCGCCGAACCTGATCGTTTCCGGTTTCAGGCAGGATGCGGGACTGGGGCACTTCGGCATGTTCGATTTCGCGCCAGTCGGCGTGGTGGTCGCCATCCTTGGCGTGATCCTGATCGCTTCTGTGGGCTGGCGGCTGGTTCCGGTGCGCGTCCCGGCGGCGGACGACAGCTTTGACGCCGGGACCTATCTGACAGAGGTCCGGGTGCCCGAGAACAGCAAGGCCGTGGGATTGACGCTGCGCGCCTTCGAGACGGAGATCGAGGAAAGCGGCGCGCAGGTCGTCGGGCTCATGCGCAACGACGTGCGGCTGACGGCGCCTCATGGTGCCCGCCGGATCCGCGAGAGGGACGTTCTGTCGCTTGAGGCGGATGTGGATGCGCTGGCAGAGACCCTTTCCGTTTTCGGCATCAAGCTGGAGGCGCATGACCCGGCCGACGAAGACGAGGAAGACGAGGCGGAAACCTCGGACGACAGGTCAGATGCGACCCCCGATAAAGAACGGGCAGATGGCGGGTCGAAGACCGGCGATGTTGCCGAAGACATCGAGGACAGCCCGGAGGTGGATGAGGACATCGTGCTTCGCGAAGTGGCTGTCCTGCCGGGATCGACGATTGTGGGACGCTCCGCCAGCGACATGCGGTTGCGCACGCGCTACGGACTGAACCTGCTCGCCATTTCGCGCCATGGGCATCCGCCCCGCTCGCGTCTGCGCAAGCTCAAGCTGAAATCCGGCGACCTGATGATCATGCAGGGACCGGCGGAGATGATGAGCGAATTCATCAAGGACACGGGTTGCGTGCCGCTGGGCAAGCGCGAACTGCGGATCCCTGACAAACGCATGGCAATCATTGCGGGTGCCGTCATGCTGAGTGCGATCGGGCTTGCGACATTTGGTGTGCTGCCCGCCGCGGTTGCCTTTGCACTCGGGGTTTTGGCGTCGATGATCTTGCGGACCGTGCCGCCAAGGCAGGTCTATACCGCCATCGACTGGCCAGTGATCGTTTTGCTGGCGTCCCTGATCCCTGTTGCGGGCGCCATGGAAACCACCGGGGCCGCGAGGCTCCTCGCGCAGGTTCTGGTGGATTCGATTGCCCAAGGTCATGGCGTCGCAGCGCTGGGTGTCGTGCTGGTCACGGCGATGTTCATGTCCGACGCGATGAACAATGCGGCGACCGCGGCCGTCCTGTGCCCTATCGCGCTGGGCATCGCAGAAAGGCTTGATGTCAGTCCGGACAGCTTTCTGATGGCGGTCGCGATCGGGGCGTCCTGCGCCTTTCTGACCCCGATCGGGCATCAGAACAATACGCTGATCCTCGGGCCGGGCGGCTTTCGCTTCGGAGATTACTGGCGTCTCGGCCTGCCGCTCGAGGCGTTGGTGGTCGCGGTCAGCCTGCCGCTGTTGCTGATCGTCTGGCCTCTTTAGGCTGGACCGCATTGCGATCAGGCCCGGGGCGGCCGGGCGGGAGGCTGCGCAATCGGTGTCCGCACACGGTCATCCGCCCCGCGCAACTGGTCGAAATCGCGGCACGGATGCCGGTGAACCGGTCCAAACAGCCATGAACAGGCCATTGCCCCTTGAGATTTCCGGAATAATCACGTCTACGCAGGGCCGACAACGTCAGGACCCGGTGAAAGCCCGGGTGGCTCTTCCGGCCGCTGATCCGCCGGACAACCATTAGGATAAACCCAGACGATATTGCCGGACCGTCTTGCGAAAGGCATTCCGACAAGGGGTATTGGACTGTTCATGATCTCAATTACCGAATACCAGCAGCAGTGGTTCGGCAACATCCGCGGTGACATGCTCGCGGGACTTGTCGTCGCCCTGGCCCTGATTCCCGAGGCGATCGCCTTTTCCATCATCGCCGGCGTGGACCCGAAGATCGGGCTCTATGCCTCTTTCTCGATCGCGGTCCTGATCGCCTTTACCGGTGGGCGGCCGGGCATGATTTCCGCCGCGACGGCGGCAACAGCGGTCCTGATGGTCACGCTCGTCCGGGATTACGGGCTGGAGTATCTGCTTGCGACCACCGTTCTTGCAGGATTGCTCCAGATCGGGGCGGGCCTGCTCAAACTCGGACAGTACATGCGCTACGTTTCGAAATCCGTGATGACCGGTTTCGTGAACGCGCTGGCGATCCTCATCTTCATGGCACAGCTGCCGGAACTGAACCTGAGCAATCCCGGTGTCACGTGGCTGACCTTTGTTCTGGTCGCGGCGGGCCTTGCCATCATCTACCTGTTTCCGCGCATCACGACGGCGGTTCCGTCCCCTCTGGTCACGATCATCGTTCTCACGGCACTTGTCCTCGTGATGGGCTGGGACGTTCGGACCGTCGGCGATATGGGCGAATTGCCCGATACCCTGCCGGTGTTCCTGATCCCGCAGGTGCCGCTGAATTTCGAGACGCTGACCATCATCTTTCCCTACGCCGCGGCCGTTGCGGTCGTCGGTCTGCTGGAAAGCCTGATGACCCAGAACATCGTGGATGACCTGACGGACACAAAGTCCAGCCGCAATCAGGAATGCATCGGTCAGGGCATCGCCAACACCGCCACCGGGTTTATCGGCGGCATGGCGGGCTGTGCCATGATCGGACAATCGATCATCAACGTGAAATCCGGCGGGCGGGGGCGCCTGTCGGCCTTTACCGCGGGCACCGTGCTGTTGATCCTTGTCGTGGGGCTGGGCGATCTGGTCGCCCGCATCCCGATGCCGGCGCTGGTCGCCATCATGATCATGGTGTCCATCGGGACGTTTTCCTGGTCCTCGATCAAGGATCTCCGGGTGCATCCGCGGTCCTCCTCCATCGTGATGATCGCGACGGTGGTGACGGTGGTCTATACCCACAACCTGGCCATCGGCGTGTTGGTCGGCGTGCTGCTGTCCGGCATCTTCTTTGCCGGAAAGATCGCGCAGCTGTTCCGTATCACCTCGACCCTGTCCGCGGACGGGCGTGAGCGGACCTATGTCATCGAAGGTCAGCTGTTCTACGGATCGGCAGAGGATTTCGCCGATGCGTTCGACTTCAGGGAAGCCCTTGACCGGGTCGTCATCGATGTCAGCCGGGCGCATATCTGGGACATCAGTTCCGTTCAGGCGCTGGACATGGCCATCCTGAAGTTGCGCCGCGAAGGGGCGGATGTTCAGGTCGTCGGTATGAACAAGGCGTCCGAAACCCTCGTCGACAAGCTTGCCATTCATGACAAGCCCGGCGCAATGGACAAGCTGATGGACCACTGAGGGAGGAACAAGATGGACAAGATACTCACGCTGCTGGACGGCTCCGCGTATTCCGAAAGCGTCTGCCACTACACGGCATGGATCGCACAGAAACTGAACGCCGGCGTGGAGGCCATGCATGTGCTTGGCCGCCGCGAGGGCGCGGCTTCCACCGACCTGTCGGGGGCCTTGCGGCTCGGCGCCCGATCCGCCCTTCTGGAACAGCTCGCATCGCTGGATGAGGAGCGCGCGAAGCTGGCGCAGGCGAAAGGCCACGCCATTCTGGACGATGCAAAGGCGATCCTCGATCAGGATGGTGTGCCCACCGTGAACCTGCGCTTGCGCAAGGGGGACCTGCTGGACGCGGTGCGCGAGATCGAAAACGACATTCGCGCGATCATCATCGGCAAACGCGGCGAAGGATCCGATTTTGCCGCCGGACACCTTGGATCAAACCTCGAACGGATCGTGCGGACGTCAAAGGTGCCTGTCTTCGTGGCGTCGAGGGAGTTCAAACCGATCTCCAAGGTGCTTGTAGCCTATGACGGCAGCGCAAGCGCAAAGACCGCGATCGAGAGAATGTCCACGAGCCCCGTTTTCACGGATCTCGAAATCTGCGTGCTCTGCGTCGGCGCGGACGAGGCACGCGCGCAGGCGACTGCCGAGGACGCGGTCAAGATGTTGCAGGGTGCAGATATCGCCGCGACCCCGCGCAGCGCCGTCGGGGAACCCGGTGAGATTCTGGGCAAGATGGTGTCTGAGGAAGGTTTCAACCTTTTGGTCATGGGGGCCTACGGTCACAGCCGGATCCGCAGGCTGATCATCGGATCGACGACGACCGAGATGATCCAGACGGTCAAGATTCCTGTTCTGCTGTATCGCTGATATCCCGCTGCGGCGTCTTTCACGCGGGGGCCGCAGCGAATTTCGCACTGGCCTGGTCTTCAGAGGAAGGCTGGGATCGGACCGGCGCGGTCATGCGATACCTTGCAGGGACTTGATACTCTCAAAGGCCAGTTGTCTTGAGCGCAGGATTTGCAACGGACCCGTGTTTTGAACCTGTTCAGCCGACCACAAGACTCTTTTGCCGTTGTCCTCTGCTGTCGCGGCTCAAATCCGCAACGGTGCGGTCAGGCGGCCAGCCCCTTCGACCCCATGTTCAGGTATTTCTGACGTCTTGTGCGCACGATATCCTCTCTGGATATCTCGCCGAGGTCCGCCAACATCCCGACGATGGTCGATTTCACCGACGTCATGACGGCGGCAGGGTCTCGGTGCGCGCCCCCCAGCGGTTCGGAGATCACCCTGTCACAGACGCCCAGTTGATACAGGTCCTGCGCGGTCAGTCGCAGCGCCTCTGCGGCCTCGCGCATCTTTTCGGAATCCTTCCACAGGATGGAGGCGCATCCCTCGGGCGAAATGACCGAGTAGACCGCATGTTCCAGCATCGCCACGCGGTTGGCCGTGGCAAAGGCCACCGCGCCGCCAGAGCCGCCCTCGCCGATCACCACAGAGACCAGCGGCACGCCGATTTGCAGGCATTTCTCGGTCGAGCGGGCAATGGCTTCGGATTGGCCGCGCTCCTCCGCGCCCTTGCCGGGGTAGGCGCCGGGCGTGTCGATCAGCGTGACGACAGGCAGGCCGAACCGGTCGGCCATCTCCATCAGGCGGACGGCCTTGCGATAGCCCTCGGGCCGGGCCATGCCGAAATTGCGCGTGATGCGGGTGCTTGTGTCGTGACCCTTTTCATGGCCGATCACCATGACCGGCCGGTCGTCGAGCCGGGCAAGCCCGCCCATCACCGCGTGGTCGTCGGCGAAATTGCGGTCCCCGGCCAGCGGCGTGTATTCGGAGAACAGCGCCTCGATGTAATCCGTGCAATGCGGTCGCTCCGGGTGGCGGGCGACCTGGCATTTGCGCCAGGGCGTCAGCTTCCCGTAGAGATCCTTGAGCAGGCTCTCCGCCTTGCGGTCAAGGGCGCGGGCCTCGTCCTCGATATCCATTTCCTCGGTGTCGCGGGCCATGGCGCGCAGTTCTTCGGCCTTGCCTTCGATCTCGGCGAGGGGGCGTTCGAAGTCGAGGTAGTGGGTCATCGGAATCTCCTTGCACGGCGCTGTATGACGTCGCCGCGCGTCGGATGCAATAAATCAAGCGTATGGCCATGTTCATCGCAGACTTGGCGACCTGCCATCCCGGTTTGGCGATCGGGTCGGGATGTGCTCCCGGATTTCTCTGTCACATGGATGAGGCCGCCGAATAGTTCGATTGTTGGGAAACACGGTGTTTCCTGTCGCCACCCGGTCCTGCGGACGGTCAAGCACGGCGTTGGCACACGGTGGAGGGGCTGCCGAAAAAGCTCCCCTCCCGGTCAGTGCTGCCACATGGAAACTGCCGCGGGTCGCGTGCACTGCCATTGATCGCGCTCAGCCCAGCAGGACCGGTGCCATGGCGGCCAGAAGAAGCGCGGCCATGGTCCAGTTGAACGCCCGCAGGCGCGCGGGGCGCGAGAGCCAGCGGCGCAGGCTCGTGCCGAGGGCCAGCCATGTGATTGCGGAGGCCGTGCCGATCACCGCATAGGTGCCAGCCACCCAAGCCACGGCCACGAAATCGCGGCTGGCGGCGTAAAGCGTGATCGCGCCCAACGCCATCGACCATGCCTTTGGATTGACCCATTGAAAGGCCGCCGCCTGAACGAAACTGAGCGGACGCGCGCCCGGCCGTGCCTCCCCCGGGGCGGCCTGGTTCGCGATCTTCCATGCCAGCCAGAGCAGATAGATCACCGAGACCGCCTTCAGCGCGGTATGGGCGGCGGGAAAGGCGTCGAACACCCGCATCGCGCCAAGGCCGACGGGCAGGATCATCAAGGGAAAGCCATAGGCCACGCCCGCCAGATGGGGAAGGGAGGGCCGCAGGCCGAAATTGGCGCCGGAGGTCATCAGCATCAGGTTGTTCGGTCCCGGTGAGAACACCGTGGCGGCGGCAAAAGCGGCAAGCGCAAGAAAGAGATCCATCGTCATGGCGCAACTCTTGTCGCATTTGGGCGGAATTAAATTGCAAATTGCAGCGTAGGTATGCTTTGAAAGCAATAAATGTCAGATCTGGACGCCATTGACCGCAGGATATTGCAGGAGCTTTCCGACGACGGGCGCTTGAGCAATCTTGCGCTTGCCGACCGGGTTGGGCTTTCGCCGTCTGCCTGCCTGCGGCGCACCGCGGCGCTGGAGAAATCCGGTGTCATTCAAGGGTATCGCGCCGTGCTCAGCCCGGAAAAGACGGGTGTCGGCTTTACAGCCTATATCACGGTCGGGCTGAACCAGCATACAAAGCCTGCCCAGCAAGCCTTTGAGCGGGCCATGAGCGCCGCACCGCAGGTGCGCGAGTGCCACAATATCACCGGGCCGGTGGAATATCTCTTGCGCGTCGAAGTGGCGGATCTTTCGGCCTACAAGCATTTTCACACCGATATTCTGGGCGCGCTGCCGCAGGTCCGCACCCTGACCTCCTATGTCGTGATGGGTTCGCCCAAGGATGCAAGGGGCTGAGGCTTCGGGGTCTGGCGGGGTGACGTCGCCTCTCGGGACCATGCGAAACGCGCCGTGATCTGACCGGGCAGGGGGCTCTGCCCCCCGGTGCGCTGGCGCGCCCCTCCCCCCGGAGTATTTTCAGAGAGAAGAAGCGGGGATGCGCGGTTATCGATCGGATGGGGCCATTGTCATGCCGGAAGATATCCTGCGGACAAAGTCGGGCCTGTATCGATGTCCTTGCCTGGCACAATTGGGTGGGCCACCGCCGGTCCCCGGCGGCGGCCCGGCGCAATTTCGTTGCGCCAGACCCTGTCCGCCAAGGGATTTCCGAGTAAAGCGCGGCCGGTCGAGCGGATCAGCGGGCCGAGATCATTTCGGATTGACGCACGATGACCTCTGCCTGCTTTATCGACGCGATGTCCACGAGGCGGCCCTTGTAGACGGCGGCGCCTTCGCCCCTGGCTTTGGCCTCGTCCATGGCAGCGAGGATTTCGCGCGCTTCCTGGACGGCGGTTTCGGTGGGTGTGAAAACCTCGTTGGACAGGGCCACCTGTTTGGGATGGATGGCCCATTTGCCCACCATGCCGAGTGTGGCCGACCGCAGCGCCTGCGCGCGAAATCCGTCCTCGTCGGAGAAATCGCCGAAGGGACCGTCGACGGGCAGCAGGCCATGGGTTCGGCAGGCGGCGACAATGGCCGCCTGCGCCCAGTGCCACGGGTCGG
>CAZRZN010000168.1:0-9149 GCA_964604565.1 uncultured Rhodobacterales bacterium | reverse complement strand
TATTGGAGTAGCCGACCTCCATCAGAAGGGCAATCGTCGCCTCGTGCAAAAGCCTACGCGTGCGATCGCTACGCTCTGTCTGGGTTTTACGAGGCTGTTTTACAAGATTTGACATACCGACCAGACTGTTTGTAAGCGCGTGATTCTGTCAAGTTGTTTTTGGTGGGCTGGCGCTGACATGCCTTAAAATCCCGAACCCTTGAAAAGCTAGTTGAGGCAGTTCAAGCTTACTTGTCATCCATTCGCGGTCCTGACGAACCGAAATTTCAACATTGTCACCGAAGTTCAAAAGGGCCGCCGCTGTTTCGCGGTATAACTCGACACGGCATAGGCTTCAGGGCAAAGGAATACTCCGCAATTCGCTGCTTGCCTCAATAAAGAGCCAGTGATCCTGAGGAAGGTAGGTGAAGAGGCCATAGGCGATAACCGTTGTCAAAGATCATCGCAGGCGTCATGTTTTGTAAACATTCTGCTTAAACGCCGCTGCCAACCGTGCCGGTTCAAATTTACATGAAACTCCGGTCAATGCCGGTTAGGATCGTCCCATGTCAGACGCTCTAAGGATCAGAAACGGAAAGTTCGGGCGGGTCGCCCTTCTCGACATGGATAAGTCGCTCGTGCGGCATGCGCATCCTCATTGTCATGTGCTCCTTAAGGTCGATGGCGCGGACACGTCATTTCTGGTGGGTGACCGCGTTGCGCCTTTGACCGATGAGACAGCCGTTTTGATCAACGCCTGGACGCCGCATGCCTACGTTCACGATCCACGGCGGCCACGGACCATCATCCTCGCGCTTTATATCGAACCGATCTGGCTAGCGGAGATGCGTTCGAATTGGGCGGCGAGCGGGGGAGGCGGTTTCTTTGGTCGTATCGTCGGAGATAACACGCCCCAGATCAGCCGCATGACGATGGAGTTAGCGGCTAGCATGGTGCATACGCCTACGGCTGTCAAAGAGCACGAGAACATGCTCGAAGACCTCATGATCAATGTGATCGAGCGGTTTACGGATTGGCGAAACGTCGGCGCGGGTCTGCGCAGTGCCGCGCGAACGAACGGGATCGACTGGCGTGTCGGCAAGGCCATTTCGACGATTCGAAAAGACCCCGGCGGTGTGGACAACATTAACAAGCTTGCGGCCGAAACGGGGATGAGCCGGGCCAATTTCTTTCGTGTATTCGAGAAGTCCACCGGGGTTTCCCCAAGAGTGTTTCTCAATGTTTTACGATTGGAACAGGCGGTCAGCGCAACCGTGGACAGCGATATGAGCTTCGGTGCACTGTCCGAACGGCTAGGTTTCAGCACACAGGCGCATTTTACTCGCTTCTTCCGAGATCATTCTGGCGTGACCCCGTCGAGCTTTCGCACAATCTCCAGGCTTGGGGACGTTTCGGATATTCTGCGAATTTGAGACTCGACGGTAAATGATGCGACCTCAGGAAATCGTTTTCGACGCGGGGTCTGCGTAATCTCGTCTCCCAGAGGCATGAACTGCCAAGGGAGGAGAGGCCATTATGGCCAAGGAGAGCGCAGAAATCGCGGCAGCCGGATTCGAACGGGTCGAGGATGCAGCACTCCTGACCGGTCGCGGGCGGTTCATTGATGACCTCCCGGTGCCGGCTTTGTGTGTGCACGCGGCTATCCTGAGAAGCCCACATGCCCATGCCAGCCTCCGGTCGATCGACACATCCGTTGCGCGCGCGCTGCCCGGTGTGCGTGCTGTTATTACCGGCGACGATTACGCCCGCATCGCCGCGCCGCTCTTGGTTGGGGTGAAAATCCCGATAGACTGCTGGCCGATAGCACGCGACAAGGTGCGCTATGCCGGAGAGCCCGTAGCGGTGGTGCTGGCCGACACCCGCTATCTTGCCGAGGATGCGCTGGACCGTGTCGTCGTAGAATACGACACACTGGAGCCGGTGCTTGATCCCATGGCCGCTCTGAACGCCCATACGCCACAGCTCCACGCCGGGCTTTCGGGGAATCTCGGGGCAGACCGGTCCTTTCGCTATGGCGATCCGGAAAGCGCCTTTGATGCGGCGGAGCGGACGGTGGAAATCACGATCCGATATCCGCGCAATTCTTGCACGCCCATTGAGACCTATGCGGTGGTGGCCGAATGGGACCCCTATGATGAGGCTTTTGACGTGCTTGCGAACTTCCAGGGACCGTTCTCTATCCACCCGGTGATTGCGCGCGCGCTGAATGTGCCGGGCAATCGACTGCGCCTGCGCACGCCCGAGGATTCCGGCGGCAGCTTCGGGGTCAAACAGGGGGTGTTTCCCTATATCGTCCTGATGGCCGCCTGTGCGCGGCTCGCAGGCCGCCCTGTGAAATGGGTCGAGGACCGGCTGGAGCATCTGTCGGCCAGCGTCTCGGCCACCAACCGGGTGACCACCTTGCGCGCGGCGGTGAAGGGCGAAGGGCGCGTCACCGCCCTCGACTGGGACCAGGTCGAGGATGTGGGGGCCTATCTGCGTGCGCCCGAACCGGCGACGCTCTACCGAATGCATGGCAACCTGTGCGGGGCCTATGACATCGCCAACGTCGCGGTGCGCAACCGCATCGTGATGACCAACAAGACGCCGACCGGGTTAAACCGCGGATTTGGCGGTCCACAGGTTTATTTCGCGTTGGAGCGCCTGATGGCGCGAATCGCGCATGAGTTGTCGCTCGATCCGGTCGAGGTGATCCGGTGCAATCTGATTTCAGCCGATGCCTTTCCACACCGGACTGCCAGCGGCGCCACCTATGATTCCGGCAATTACCAGTTTGCGTTGGAGACCGCGCTCGCGCGGGGCGGATATCATGCACTGCTTGAAGCCCGCGCCGCCGCCCGCGCCGAAGGTCGCCTCTACGGCATTGGACTGGCCGCAGCGGTGGAGCCTTCGGTGTCGAACATGGGCTATCTTTCCACCGCCCTCACGCCGCAGGAACGGGCCAAGGCCGGGCCAAAGAACGGCGCTCAAAGTGCGGCGACCATTGCCATCGACCCAGTGGGGAGCGTCACGGTTCAGCTCGATTCCGTGCCACAGGGGCAAGGCCACCGGACTGTTGCGGCCAAGGTGGTGGCGGATGTCTTCGGGCTGGTGCCCGCGCAGGTGCGCGTGTTCGCATCGATGGACACCGCGCGCGACGCTTGGTCGATCGCTGCCGGGAACTATGCCAGTCGCTTTGCCGCCGCCTCCGCGGGCGCGGTCAAGATCGCGGCGGACCGGCTGCGCGACCGGCTTGCACGTATCGCCGCCGCGCAGAGCAACGCGCGGCCCGAGGATATCCGCTTTGCCGGTGGCCGGGTTTTCATCGATGGCAACCCTGAGGCCGGGCTGGCGTTTTCGCGGGTCGCCTCTGCCGCGCATTGGGCACCTGCCACGCTGCCCGATGGGATCGGAAACCCGGTGCGGGAAACCGCCGTATGGACCGCGCCGGAACTGACTGCGCCGACCGAGGCGGACGGAATAAATTCCTCGCTCTGCCATGCCTTCATTTTTGACTTCTGTGGGGTTGAGATCGACCCGCTGACGACCGAGGTGCGCATCGACCGTTATGTGACGACGCACGACTGCGGCACGATTCTGCATCCCGGCATGGTCGAGGGCCAGATCCGGGGGGCATTCGCCCATGCGGTCGGGGCCGCGCTCTACGAAGAATACGCCTATGACGACGCGGGGGCGTTCCTGGCCGGGACTTTCGCCGATTACCCGGTGCCCACGGTTCATGAAATTCCCGAACTCGATATCCTGCACATCTGCACGCCCTCGCCGCTGACCCCGCTAGGAGCCAAGGGCGTGGGCGAGGGCAATTGCATGTCCACACCGGTGTGCATCGCAAATGCCGTAGCAGATGCACTGACACCGCTCTGCGGCTGGACCGACCTGACGCTTCCGCTGACACCTGGGCGCCTCGCCGCGCTTCTCGGGGATGAGCCCCCCCCACCCGTAGAGGTTGCAACCAGACCCAAAGCGGTGGGACGCGGCCTTACTGGCGAGGGCGAGGCAAGGGTGGAGGCACCGCCGCAGGCGATTTGGGATATCCTGATGGATGCGGACCAACTGGCCGCGATCATCCCTGGCGCGCATGGTGTGCGCAAGCTGTCGCCGACACGGTTCTTGGCCGACGTCACGCTGGGCGTCGGGCCGGTCAAGGGGCGCTACCGCGTCGAGGTCGCGCTCTCCGATCTCGACCCGCCGCATGGCGCGACCCTGTCGGGCAAGGCCAATGGCGCGCTCGGCTCCGGTGAGGGCACGGGGTATGTCACACTGAAGCCCGAGGGTGAGAGCGCGACGGTGATCGGCTACTCGTATGAGGCGTCGCTTGGCGGAAAGGTCGCCTCGGTCGGCGGGAGGCTTCTAGATGGCGCGGCCCGTATTGTCATCGGGCAATTCTTCACGGCGCTCGGGCACAACGCAGAAGGCGCGCCCGCAGCGGGTGGGATCAGGGCGCGGCTGAAGGCGTTGTTCGGAGGTGCGCGATGAAACCGGCCCCGTTCGACTACATCCGCGTCGATACGCTGGACGAGGCGGCAGATGTTCTGGCGCAGAGCGCCGATGACGCGCGCGTTCTGGCGGGAGGGCAATCGCTGATGGCAATGATGAACATGCGCCTCGCGCAGCCCGCCATCATTATCGACATCTTGCACGCGGCGGGATCACGGAGGCCGGAGATTGCCAAGGGCCGCCTCCGCATCTCTGCACTGGTGCGGCAGGAGGCGCTTTCCACCCATGTCGGCCTAGAGCAAGAGGTGCCGCTGCTGGCGCAGGCCGCGCCCTGGATAGGCCATATCCAGACAAGGATGCGTGGCACGGTTTGCGGGTCGGTCGCCCATGCCGATCCCTCGGCTGAACTGCCACTGGTTCTGGTCGCGCTGGACGGGCAGGTCCATCTGAAGAGCCGTCGCAAGCGCCGCACCGTGCCCGCGCAAGAGTTCTTTCTGGGCATGATGATGACCGAAAAAGCCGATGACGAACTGATCGAGGCGGTGGACGTGCCCCTGACGCCCGCCGGAACTGGCACCGCCTTTCGCGAGGTCGGGCGGCGTAAGGGCGATTTCGCCATCGTGTCATGCGGTGCCGTGGTGCAGGGAACCACGACGCGCCTCGCCGTCGGCGGGGTGAACGACACGCCTGCCGTGGCCGACTGGGAAAACCTCGCCCCGGCGGATGTGGCCGAGGCGCTGAATGCTCTCGCATGGTCACTCGATGCCAGAGACGACATGCACGCCTCAGCGCGCTACCGCCGCGACCTGGTGCGCCGCCTTGGAGAGACCACCATCAGGGAGGCCCGCTCATGCGCCGACTGAGTGCCGATGAAACCCATATGGTTCGCTTCCGTCTCAACAATGAGCCGGTAGAGGGGGCGGCCGAGCCACGCACGCTGTTGAGCGATTTCCTTCGGCATGTGCTGGCCCGGACCGGCACGCACGTTGGCTGTGAACATGGCGTCTGCGGGGCCTGCACGATCCGGATTGACGGCACGATGGCGAGGGCCTGCATGACGCTCGCCGTGCAAGTGGAGGGCGCAGAGATCACCACGATCGAAGGGCTGGCACCCGAGCCGGGGCGGCTCTCGGTCCTACAAGCTGCGTTTCGCAAACACCATGCGTTGCAATGCGGGTTCTGCACAGCGGGAATTCTGATGTCGCTCGACACGCTGTTGCAGGCCGAGCCGGAGGCTGACGAGGGGCGCATCCGAGATGTGCTTTCGGGGCATCTGTGCCGGTGCACCGGGTATCGCCAGATTCTCGACGCTGCTGTCGAGGCGGCACGAGAGCTCAGGAAGGAGACACTGCATGCTTGATCTGGGACGTTCATTGCTTGCCACCGTGTCACGAGCGCCCGATGCGCTGTCACTGGTGGATGGCGACACACGGTTGAGCTACGCGCAGCTCTATCGGCGCGCATCGGCGCTGGTAGCCGGTCTGGATGATGCCGATGTCCGCCACGGCGATCGGATTCTTACCGCGCTTCAGAACAACCGTGCGGCGGTCTGGCTCCACTGGGCGTGTCAGCTTGCGGGTGTAACGGTCGTCCCGGTGAACTGGCGCGCCAGTTCGGACGAGATCGACTTTTTCCTGGAGAACAGCGAGGCGAGCCTCGTGGTCTGTGATGCCGCAAGCCGCGACGCCATTGCCAATTCCGCACGAGCGATGAATTTGCCGCGCATGGTCTACGGCTGTGATCTCGACGGTGCTGTATCCGTCGAAGAGCTGGCAGCGGCAAGTGCTCCGGATACGCCTGCGATCGCGGGCCCGGAGGAATGGTCCATCATGCTTTACACCTCGGGGACTACAGCCAAACCCAAGGGAGTGCCCCGCCGCCACCGGGCAGAGCGCGCGGCGGCTATCGCCCATGTGGCCCAGAACCTGATGCCGCGCGGTGACACCACACTTGGGGTCATGCCGCTCTATCATACGATGGGTGTGCGCTCGCTTCTCGCGATGCACCTGCTGGATGGTGCCTTTATCTGCCTGCCGCGTTTCGATGCCGCAAGGGCGCTGCGCCTGATCGAAGAGGAGCGGATCGACTCACTCTACCTTGTGCCGACGCTCTATCATGACCTGCTGGACCACCCGGATTTTGCTAGCACCGATCTGAGCCATGTCAGGCGGCTGGGGTTCGCAGGCGCGTCGATGACCGACGGCCTGCTGAAGCGGGTCGGAGCGGCGTTCCAGCCGGACCTGTTGGTCAATCACTACGGCTCGTCGGAGGTCTACACATTCTCGATCGACCAGAATGCGGCGGCCAAGCCCGGCTCGGCAGGCAAGGCGGGCCTGAATCAGGACCTGCGCATCGTCGAGATGGGAAGAGGTGACCCCAAGTGCGTCGTTGCTGTGGGAGAAGAAGGCGAAATTATCGCCACGCTCGCGGGCGACGAGGCGTTCGAGGGCTATTGGCGACGCCCCGAGGCGGATGCCAAGTCACTGATCGCCGGCTGGTATTTCACCGGCGACAGCGGGCGTTTCGACGCCGATGGCGATTTGTTCGTCACCGGGCGCGTCGATGACATGATCATCACCGGCGGCGAGAATGTCTCGCCGGTCGAGGTTGAAAGCTGTCTGTCGATGCACGAGGGCGTGGTCGAATGTGCCGTGGTCGGCCTGCCGGATGAGCGGTGGGGCAAGATTGTCACGGCCTTCGTCAAGCGTCGTGGCGGCGTCACGGTTGAGGCGCTAGACCGCTTTTGCCGCGCCTCGGACCTCGCGAGTTTCAAACGCCCGCGGCGGTTCGTTTTCGTCGCCGAACTGCCGAAATCCCCGGTAGGCAAGCTGCTCAGGCGGCATCTCGTCTCTGGCAATTATGCGCCAGAGCAATCCATTTCAAAGCAGACCGCCCGTTAACGGGCGAAAAGGAGACGCAATGAGCCACCCCACTCCCGACCCACTGTTCGACAACCTTGACGGTTTCCGCGTCGAGATAGACCCTGCGTCGGAGCGCGGCGACATTATCCTCGATCGCCCGCCCATGAACGTCATTCACATGGGACAGCGCGACCAGCTTCGTGACGCCTTTGAGGCGCTCGACCGCGATGATCGAGTGCGGGTGATCGTGCTGCGCGCCGAGGGCGAGCATTTTTCCTCGGGAGGGTATATCAAGGGGTTTCTCCAGGCGTCGCCGGAGCGCGTCAGTCACCTGGCTGATAACGTTGCGGCCCCTTGGCGGGCGTCGAAGCCGGTGATCGCCGCGAACCAAGGCTATACCTTTGGGGTTGGGTTCGAGATTTCGCTTGCCTGCGATTTCCGCATCGCAACAAAGTCATGCCGCTATGCGCTTCCTGAACAAAAGCTGGGACAAATCCCTGGCTCGGGCGGGTCGGCGCGCCTGCAGGCGATAATCGGCATCGCGCGCACCAAGGATGTGGTCATGCGCTCGCGCCGGATCACGGGGCAGCAGGCTCATGACTGGGGCATTGCCACCGAGGTCGTCGAGGACAGCGAACTTTCCGAGGCCACCGCACGCTTGGCGGACGAGTTGCGCGGCTTCTCGCCGCTGGCGCAGCGAACTGCCAAGAAACTGATCAATGACAGCGAGAATGCAACGGTGGCCATCGGTATCGAGCTAGAAGGCCACGCCTATAGCCGACTTCGCCAGTCGGACGATTTCGCAGAAGGCGTCAATGCCTTCCACGAAAAGCGTAAGCCGGAATTCTCCGGGCGCTGATTGATATCTTGAAAAGGGAGGAAAACATGATGTCTATTAAAAAATTGTTTGCCGGGGTCGCTGTCGCGGCGCTGGCCGGAACTGCGGCACTCGCACAGGATGGACCGGTTCGGATAGGTGTTGTTACGCCGATCTCGGGCACCTACGCGGGTATCGGCCAGCAGGTCAGCTGGGGCCTCGACATGGCGGCGGAGGAGATCAATGCCGCCGGCGGCATAAATGGGCGGCAGATCGAGTTGCTCTACGAGGACAGCGAGGCCAACCCGGCGGTCGCCGTCCAGAAGGCCGAGAAGCTCATGACCGCTTCGGATGTGGATTTCCTGACCGGCACGGTCAATTCCGGTGCCACTCTGGCCGTCGGACAGGTTGCCGAGCGAGCGGGCAAGCTGATTGCGACCACCGTCTCGTTTTCGGATGCCATTACGGGTTCGGGATGTTCGCCCAACGTCTTCCGGGTCAACGCCCGGGCCGGGCAGCAATCTGCGGCCCTGGCCGTCTGGCTGAAGCGCGAGCGCCCGGGCGCCAAGGTCTTCTATCTCGGGCCGGACTACGAGATGGGTCGCTCGACCGTCGCCGCTTTCCGCAAGAACGCCGAAGAGGTGGGGGCCGAAAGCACTGACGAGGTATTCGCGCCGCTAGATGCCAAGGACTACAGCCAGTATTTCGGCGGCATCCGCGCCGCGCGGCCCGATGTTCTCTACACATCGGTGGCGGGCAACGACACGGTGCGCCTGTTCACGCAGCTCAAGGATTTCGGTCTGCTGGAGGGGCTGACCGTTCTTGGGGCCTCAGGCACGGTTACCAGTCAGAACATCGGTGCCATCGGCGCTGCGGCCGAGGGGTTCATCACCGGTGTGGGATATTCCACCCAGATCGATACGCCTGAGAACAAGGCCTTTGTCGAGGCGTTCAACGCGCGCAACGGAGCCGAACCCGACCTTTATGGTGCCGATAGCTATGGGTTGCTCTTCGCCTACAAGAAGGCCGTAGAG
>CAZRZN010000167.1:0-9212 GCA_964604565.1 uncultured Rhodobacterales bacterium | reverse complement strand
TGGCCCTCTGAAAATCGACTTGAAATCAACAGTCATTCTGGTGTTTCATTTATGAAACTTATGGGAGCCTTACGATGACCAATGACCTGCAGGCCCGTATTGCCTCTCATTACGACAGCTTATCGAGGGGAGAGCGCCGCCTCGCCGATTTTCTGAGAGAGAGGCCGGCACGTCTTGAAAGCCACCCTGTGGCATCGCTCGCCGAAGAGGCGGGCGTTTCGAAGGCCACGGCCAGCCGACTGTTCAAGCGGCTTGGCTATGACAGCGTGCGAGACGCCAAATCATCGGCTTTGGCGCGCGGAGACACCCGCACTACCGGTCCAAGCGACGGCATGCTGGACCGCTTTTCCGACATAGACACGGAAAACCTTCGGTTGAGTTTTGCAAATCTCGACCGATCGGATTTGTTGCGGGCGCTGGACATGATGACCGCGTGCCGCAAGCTTTGGATCGTGGGGTTCGATCACGACTATCCCCTTGCGCACATGGCGCGCACGATGATGATCCGAATCCTGCCGGATATTCGCATGATCCCGTTGCCCGGATTTTCCGTTCCGGAAGAGCTGGCCTCGCTGTCAAGTGACGATGCCATCCTCGCCCTGGGGGTCCATGGGCTCACACCGCGGGCACGTGCGGTTTTGCGGGTTGCGCGGAGTATCGGAACGCCTGCCGTTCTGGTCGCGGATCAGTTTGCGCGAAGCGGCGAGGATCTGGCTGAAATCGTGTTGCGGTGCCGCACGAAAAGCGCTGGGGGCGTATTTGACAGTCTTGCAGCGCCTGCGAGCCTTCTGACCTATCTGTGCACCTGCCTGACCGACCGGCTTGGCGTGTCGGCGCTCGACCGTCTGCAGCGAATCGAGTCGTTCCAAAATGATTGGGACAGCTACATCGTTGATCGTTGAGTTGGCTCGAGTTGTTTCAGAGTTGCGGTAAAAATCAGCAAAGTTCATTTTTAAGCGTCAATTATGAAATAATATGATCGTTTTCTGCGCCTTTCGGCATTGCAGAGTTTCGGCCTTTGCACGCTTTTCCCAAGCTGATCGCGATTTGGTTGGGGTGCCTTTGTCCCGGCTGACGCAGCAGGAGAGCGACAAGATGAAGAACAGAACATCAGCAATGCTGATGCTGGCGACGGCAGCGGCGATTGCAACGCCCGCAATAAGTTATGCGGATCCAATCATTTGGGCGCGTTACGGGGATAGCGATACCCTTGATCCGCATGGTTCGACCACCACCCTTTCGATGCAGTCCTGGCGCCAGATCTACGATACGCTGCTGGCCTTCGATGAAAACAGCGCCCCTGTTCCGAACATGGCATCGGGCACTGAAACGTCTGAAGACGGCAAGACCGTGACCATCACCTTGCGCGAAGGTCTGACCTGCCATGACGGCTCGGTGTTTGACTCGACGGATGTGAAATACACGATTGATCGCGCACTGGATGCCGACGACCCAAGCCTGACCGCCTCGGCATGGGGTCCGATCTCTTCGGTCGAGGCAACCGATCCGCTGACCGTCGTCATCGGCTTTTCGGAACCGTTCGGCGCATTTCTCCCGTTTCTCGCCGATCCGTTTTCGTCGATGCTATGCGACAGCAACATGGCGCTGGGGGATGAATTCGGCGTGACGGCGGCCATCGGCACAGGGCCATGGGCACTGGACAGCTGGGTCAAGGGGGATCGCATCACGCTGTCCCGCTTTGAAGCATACCAAAGCTGGGGTCACCCGGTCGAAAACAAGGGCGCGCCGTTGGCCGAGGGGCTCGTGATACGCCAGATCCCCGAAGGTCAGACGCGGCTTGCGGGGCTGAAGACGGGCGAATTCCATATCGCGGAGCCGCCGTTGGAAGCGGTCGGGGAAATCCGCGAGGATGACGACCTGCAACTGTTCATCGCCGAGAACACCGGGCAGGATGTCTTTTTCGAATTCACCGTTTCACGCGCGCCTTTCAATGACGAACGCGCGCGTTTGGCGGTGGCACATGCCATCAACGCGGAATTCGCGCTCGATCTGGCGTTCGAAGGGCTGGTCCAGAGAGAGCAATGCCCCGTCGCAGCGGGTGTCTTTGGCAACGATCAGGAGTTCTGTGCGCAGTACAACCCGCAGTTCGATCCGGAAAAGTCCAAGGCGCTGCTGGCCGAACTGGGTTACAGCATGGACAACCCCCTTGAGGCGACGATGATGACCTGGACCGGCGGTGGTCGCGAACGGCTTGTGCAGGTCTTCCAGAACCAGTTGTCGCAGGTCGGGATCGAGACCACGATCGAAGTCATGGACATCGGAACGCTGAACGCGCGGGTCAAACAGGAAAACAACAACGACAGCGGCAGGCCTACCTTCGACCTGATGGGCTGGTCCTGGTATGATCCGGACATCCTGTATCAGCTTTGGCATTCGCCGGGGGCCTACAACGGCTACAACAGCCCCGAACTGGACGCGATGCTGGAGGACATGCGGAGCACGGTGGATACCGATGCGCGGCTTGAAATCGTCAAGCAGGTCAACGCCTACCTGCTGAGCAAGGCGATCCATGTGCCGGTCTACACACCCGGTTGGATGTGGCTCTATGCGGTTCGCCCGGAAGTTGACGGCTTCATGATCGGGGCGTTCAACCAGCCGCTGCTGATGGATGTGTCCATCGACGGCTAGGGCCCGGCCCTGATTGGCGGGCCCGATCAGGGCCCGCTTTTGTCGCGCGGCGTTTTTCGCGCAGGAAGGACACCACATGTTCCGCTTTCTGATCCGTCGGCTTGGGGCTGCGGTCCTGACGATCTGGGTCACGACCGTGGCGGTTGCGATGCTGATCCATGTCGTGCCGGGCGACCCGGTGCAGATCATGTATGCCCAGAGTCAGGGAACGACGCCCGAACAGCTTGCTGCGATCCGCGCCCGACTTGGCCTCGACGATCCGCTGTGGCAGCAATATGTCCGGTATCTTGGCGGGATCCTTCAGGGGGATTTCGGACGCACAATCAGGGGCGAACAGCCGGTGTTCGACCTGATCATGGCGCGGCTGCCCAACACCTTGCTTCTGGCGGCCACCAGCCTTGCCATCGCAACCGTGATCGGTGTCGGTCTGGGTTTTGTCGCTGCCTACCGGCGCGGCACCGCAGTCGACACGTCGCTGATGATCGTGGCCATGATCGGCATCTCCATCCCGCATTTCTGGCTGGGCCTGATCCTGCTGTCGATCTTTGCGCTGAACCTGGCCTGGCTGCCCGTGGCGGGAGATGACTGGCGATCCCTGATCCTTCCCGCCGTGACCCTTGGTGTCAGCAACGCGGCCATCGTCGCGCGTCTGACCCGGTCTTCGATGATCGACGTGTTTTCGCAGGATTTCATCCGCACCGCGCGCGCCAAGGGGCTGCGCAAATCGGTGGTCCTGTCGCGCCACGCGCTTCGGTCGGGCCTTGTGCCCATCGTCACCATGCTGGGCCTGCAATTCACCTTCATGATGGGGGGCGCCATCGTTGTGGAGAATGTCTTTGCCTGGAACGGCATCGGCCAGCTTGCGATCCAGGCGATCTTTCAACGTGACTATCCCCTGATCCAGGGCTTCATCCTTGTTTTTGCGGTGGTCGTCGTGACCGTCTCGTTGCTGATGGATGTGGTCTATGCCTTCCTTGATCCCCGCATTCGGACGGAGTGAGCCGTGACCCAAATTGACACGCCCGATCCAATTGCCGCGCCGCGCCGCGCGCACGGCCGTTGGGGACGTTTCCTGCGCAATCCGACCGGGATGGTGGGCCTGGTGATCGTCGGGACATTGGTTCTGACGGCGCTCTTTGCGGATATCGTGGCGCCCTTCGATCCCGATGCCATGGGTGTGGGCGGCAGGCTGAAACCGCCGTCGCTTGCGCATCCCTTTGGCACGGATGAGTTCGGGCGCGATATCCTGTCGCGCGTCATCCACGGCTCGCGGCTGACGCTTCAGATCGGGGCGATCGCCGTCGGGCTTGCCCTGACGGTCGGGATGGCGCTGGGGGTCATCGCGGGCTACGCAGGCGGGCTGCTGGAAAAGGTGCTGATGCGCGGGGTCGACGTGGTCTTTTCCTTTACCGAAACGCTGATTGCGCTGGCGGCGGTTGCCGTGCTTGGCCCGTCGCTCAAGAATGCGATGATCGCCGTGGGGATCGCCACGATGCCCTATTACGCGCGAACGGCCTATTCCATGGTCTTGGTCGAAAAGAATAAACCATATTTCGAGGCCGCGATTGCCGCAGGTGCCAGCACCGCACGGCTGATCCTGCGGCACCTGCTGCCGAATGTGATCCCGACGATGATCGTGGTTGCGACGCTTGGTGTCTCGACGGCGGTTCTGGCGGCGGCCGGGCTCAGCTTTCTGGGGCTTGGGGCGCAGCCGCCGGCAACGGAATGGGGTCTGATGCTTGCGCTGTCGCGCGATTATATCACCCGCGCACCATGGACGATGATCGCACCGGGACTGGCGATCGCCATCACGGTGCTGGGCTTCAATCTTTTGGGCGATGGCGCGCGAGAGGTCTTTGACCCGCGCCAGTCAGGCAAGAAATGACCGATACAGTTCTGTCCGTAAAAGACCTGCGCGTCGCGTTCGGCCGCCAACGGTTCGCCGCGGTGAAGGGCATCAGCTATGATCTCCTGCAGGGAGAAAAGCTGGCGATTGTCGGGGAAAGCGGCTCCGGCAAGTCGGTCTCCTCCATGGCCTTGATGGGTTTGTTGCCGCCAGAGGCGCATGTCACCGGCAGGGCGCGTTTCGGCGGTCGTGATCTGCTGAAAATGGATGACGAAAGCCTGCGCCGGATCCGCGGCAACGATATCTCGATGATTTTTCAGGAGCCGATGACATCGCTGACGCCGGTCCTGACCATCGGCCGTCAACTGACCGAGATCATTCTCGAACACAACGACGTCTCGCGGGCCGATGCGCGGTCGCGGGCGATAGAATTGCTCGGTCAGGTGCGGCTAAGCGATCCGCAGGACCGGCTGGCGCAATATCCCCACCAGTTGTCCGGTGGAATGCGGCAGCGGGTGATGATCGCCATCGCGCTTGCGAACCGGCCAAAGATCCTGATCGCGGATGAGCCGACGACGGCGCTGGATGTGACGGTTCAGGCCCAGACGCTGCGGCTGATGACCGAGTTGTGCGAAACGAACGGCACTGCCCTTTTGCTGATCACGCATGACATGGGGGTGGTGGCGGAAACCGCAGACCGCGTGCTGGTCATGCAGCAGGGGGAGATGGTCGAGGATGCGCCGGTGCGCCAACTGTTTGCCGCACCGCGACACCGCTATACCCGGACGCTGCTGGAGGCGGTTCCGCGTCTCGGGGCCTATGCGGGCGTCGACGGACCACAGGGGCAGGGGGCGCGGAAAGGTAAGCCGCTGGTCGTGGCCTCCGGTCTGCAAAAGACATTCGTGTCCCGCAAGGGGGAACGGGTAACCGCGATGGACGACATTTCCTTTGATCTGGCCGCGCATGAAACCCTTGGCCTGGTGGGTGAGAGCGGGTCGGGAAAGTCTACGACCGGGCGTGCCGTGCTGCGGCTTATGGATCCGGATGCCGGCGATCTCATGTTTGACGGCCAGAACATTTCGTCTGCGACCCGCCGGCAGATGCGGTCGGTCCGGCGCCACATGCAAATGATTTTCCAGGACCCGCTTGCCTCCCTGAACCCGACCATGCGCGCCGATCGCATCGTGGCAGAGCCCATGCGCATCCACGGTCTGTCTTCGGGCAGCGAACTGACGGATCGTGTCGAAACCCTGTTTGCGCGCGTCGGTCTTGCCCGGGAACATCTGTCTCGCTACCCGCATGAACTGTCCGGTGGCCAGCGGCAGCGCCTGTCCATCGCCCGGGCGCTTGGGGTCGGCCCCAAGATGATCGTCGCGGATGAGCCGACCTCCGCGCTGGATGTCTCTGTGCAGGCGCAGGTTCTCGATCTGATGCGTGAAATGCAGCGCGAGATGGGTCTGGCCTATCTGTTCGTGAGCCATGACATGGCGGTGATCGAGGAAATGTGCCATCGGGTTGCGGTCATGCACCGGGGGCGCATCGTTGAAATCGGAACGCGTGCAAATGTGCTGGGTGATCCCCGGCATCCCTACACCAAGGCTTTGCTCAATGCTGTGCCGGTGCCCGATCCGACCCGCGTGCGCGGGGTGATTGCCGATCTGACCCCCGATGATTACCCGACAGGCCCCCTGACAGAGATTTCGCCCGGTCACATGGTGGCAAGCGCATGACCATAGGATTGGCAGCCTCTGGCCCCGGTGCAGGATTGGCCATCTTTCGGGCGCTTGCCGCGGTGGAGCGTGTGACGTCCGGCGCCATCGGTGGTTTCGTGAGTTTTGCGGCCATTACGGAATCCGGCGAATTGCGTCGTGCCGAAACGCAGCGCGGGGGCACTTCCACCCTCTTCACCGAGGCGGAGCGCACGGGAACCGACCCGCCGCCGGAGATTGCGAACGCGCCCCGCGCGGTCCTGATGTCCAGCGGTCCGGACAGGCCGATCCCATTGGCGCAATTCACGCCCGCCGATCCCTCCGCGGGTCTCGTCAGTGGGCATCGCCTGCCCAATGCCATCGTGCCGGATGGCACAAAGGCGCTCAATGCCATTGCCCTGTCCCATTTGGGCGAGGGGCAGAGCGCGGAGGCGGCGCTTTTGGCGACGCTCGCCGCCTATCCGGAGGCGGATGCCGGCCTGATCCTGATCGACCGGACCGGGGCCATGGCGATTGGCAATAGCGATTTCGTCAATGCAAGGGTGGACCGCGGTGAGGCGGTCAGGACCGACGCGACAAGCGGGTTGACCGTTGCAGTCATCCATAACGCCATCTTTCCGGTCGGGGCGGTGGCACCGCTGGCGATTGAAACGGCGATCCATGCGGTCGCCCCGCTGGTGGCGGCCAACGGTTGGATAACCGTGGCGGCCGGGGTCGAACTCGTTGCAGGGCCTGCGAACCGTATCCACATCGACGAAAATGCGCGGGTCAACCGCATTGAGCTTTGCCAGAAACAGCTTGCGGCACCGGGCCCGCAACAGGGGGCGGCGCTGCCGTTTCGGTCCGAACTGATCCGCGATGGCATCGCTGTGGGTCACAGCGTTCAGGAGCCCTATTGTTGTGCGCAGGATGGACGGCTGATCACGTTGAACAACAAGGCCAGCCTTCAGGTGCCGGTTTGGTGGAGCGTCCCGGCCTAGGGCATCACGAGGATATCCGGTGTCGCGCCGAAAGATGCAGGAAAGGCCGATCCCGCCAGCGGACAGGAAGCGTCTGTCGCATCGGCCCCGGACGGTGGCCATGTGCGCAAAGGCGGGCCGCTCCCTGAGACAACCCATGCATCATGTCAGGTCCGGTCCGATGCCCGGTCAGGGGCCATCATAGGTCCATCGGTACTGCGGCGGGGTAGGGCCCTTGTTGCGACCGCCTTGCTCCATCTGTTCCCATGCGTGCGCCAACAGGCCAACAGACCGGGACAACCCGAAAAACCCGCGCGCCAGCGGCGCCGGACATCCCAGTTCCGCATAGATCACCGCCGTCGCCCCGTCGATGTTCATGGGGACAGGTTTCTTGCGCTCGGCCGTCAGTTGCGTTTCGATGGCGCGCCCGATCTGGGCGAATGCGCCGGATACGGCACCTGCCCGGGCCGCATCATCGACCAGCCCAAGAAGCCGGGGCGCGCGCGGGTCGACAGGTTTGTGAAACCGATGGCCGAACCCCGGAATGAACCGCCCGTGCTGCGCGCGCCAGGCGTCCAGCGTGGCTTGCAGCCCGTCAGGTCCGGCGTCATGGGCGAGGTGATACAGGGCAATGGCCTGCTCCCCGGCGCCGCCATGCACGTCGCCCAGCATGTTGAGCCCGGTTGCCATCGCCGATTGCAACCCGACGCCGCAGGTGGCGGCCATGCGCGCGGCGGCAATCGAGGGTGCTTGCGGGCCGTGATCCACCGCGGAAACCAGTGCAGCCTCGAACAAGGCCGCGCGATCTCCGGTGATTTCCGTTCCCATCACCATCAGCCAGATCATCTGGGCAAAGCCCGTGTGCCCGATCAGATCCTGAACCGGACGCCCGCGCAAATGAATGCGTCCCGGTTCCATGTCGATAATCTCGGTGCGCCACCAGTCGGCGACATCGGTTGAATTTGTCAAATGACACCCTCCCGGTGCAAGGTTTCGATCTCTTCGGGGCCATATCCCAGTTCACCCAGAATATCGGCCGTGTCCTGCCCAAGCTCCGGCGGCGGCGCTGCCGCCCTTGGCCGCTGCCGGTCGATCATTGCCCCGATGGACAGAAGGTCCACGGCCCGGTCGACGCCCGGCACGCTGTCGAACCGCGTGACAAGATCGCGCCCGACAATCTGCGGATGCGCAAGAATTTCGGGAACCGTCATCACCGCGCCGGAGGGCACGCCGATGGCGTTGAGATCGCGCGCCCAGTCGCGGGCGGCGCCGGTCGTGAGCACGGTTTCCAACTCCGCCTTCAGGCGCAGACGGTTGGCCTTGCGGTCTTCCCGCGTCGCATACTCGGGGGATGCCAACAGATCCGTCCGGCCAAGATGTCCGGCCAGCGCGATCCACTGTTCGTCCTTGTTGGCCGCGATGTTGATCAGACCATCGGCGCATTGGAACGTGCCGGATGGCGCAGAAGTCGGGTTTTCGTTGCCGTTGGCCTGCGGTTCCACACCGCCCACAAGATAGTTCGAGACGACCCAGCCCATTGTGGCCAGAACGGAGTCCAGCATCGACACGTCGATGAAGGCGCCACGCTCCTTGGCGTTCAAGGACGCGCTGATCGCCATGGCCGCTGTCAGCCCGCCAATCGTGTCGGCCAATGGATAGCCCACGCGCAAAGGCGCACTGTCGGCATCGCCCGTGATCGACATGACGCCGGACACGCCTTGCACGATCTGGTCATAGGCCGGGCGGTCTGCCCATGGACCTGTCTGGCCGAAACCGGAGATCGCGCAATAGATCAGGCGCGGGTTGACCTGTCTGAGGATATCGTAGCCCAGTTCCAATCGGCCCATGACGCCGGGCCGGAAGTTTTCGACCAGCACATCGGCGCGGCTCACCAGTCGCTTCAGCGCATCCTTGCCGCGCGGATCCTTCAGGTTCAGTGTCAGGGACGTTTTGCCGGCGTTCTGCGCCAGAAAACTGATGCCCATGCCCTTTGCCGACAGGTCCGCATCGGCCCCGAGAGTCCTGGCCAGATCGCCATTCCTGATGGAC
>CAZRZN010000166.1:0-9233 GCA_964604565.1 uncultured Rhodobacterales bacterium | reverse complement strand
CATGGCGATCAGGCTGTCACGCGCCAGATTGCGCGACGCCTCCCAGCGGTTGAAGGGGTCGGTGTCATGCGCCAGCAAAAAGGCGCGTTCTTCGCGGCTTGTGTCACGCTCCAGAACCACTGGGGCGGAAAACCCGCGCAGCATAGACGGCACGGGCCGCGAGGCCAAATCCGAAAAGGTGAAACTTTGTTCGGCTTCAGTGATTTCCAGAACGCGTGTGGCCTGAACCTCGTCTCCGTTCGGGTTCAGCAGCCCCACGGCCATCGGGATCACCTGCGGCGCCTTTTGCGGCTGGTCCGGGGTGGGCGGCGTGTGTTGACGGAAAGTCAGTGTATAGGTGCCGTCGGCCCAATCCTCCTGCACCTTCAGGCGGGGTGTCCCTGCCTGAGAATACCACCGCTTGAACTGCGTCAGGTCGCGTCCGGTCGCATCCTCGAAGACGGCCAGCCAGTCCTCGATCGTCGCTGCGTCGCCGTCATGGCGGTCGAAATAGAGATCCAGCGCCTTGGCATAGGCCTCATCCCCCACAAGGGTCTTGAGCATCCCGATTACCTCGGCGCCCTTTTCATAGACCGTTGCGGTGTAGAAGTTGTTGATCTCCTGAAAGCTTTCGGGCCTGACCGGATGCGCCAGCGGGCCTTGGT
Organism: uncultured Rhodobacterales bacterium; assembly: GCA_964604565.1. Classification (GTDB taxonomy): domain Bacteria; phylum Pseudomonadota; class Alphaproteobacteria; order Rhodobacterales; family Rhodobacteraceae; genus CAZRZN01. The sequence goes on along the minus strand of CAZRZN010000166.1, from coordinate 8,589 downwards.
CCTCCGGGAACTGGCGGGCGCGCAGCATCGCCACGTTGTCGATCCGGCTGACCGGGGCAGACCGCATGTCGGCGGTGAACTGCTGGTCGCGGAACACCGTCAGACCCTCTTTCAGGCAGAGCTGGAACCAGTCGCGGCAGGTGATCCGGTTGCCGGTCCAGTTGTGGAAATATTCATGCGCGATGATCGCCTCGATCCGTTCGAAATTGCCGTCGGTGGAGGTTTCGGGAGAGGCCAGAACGCAGGAGGAGTTGAAGATGTTCAGCCCCTTGTTCTCCATCGCGCCCATGTTGAAATCATCCACCGCAACGATGTTGAACACGTCCAGATCATATTCGCGGCCGTAGACCTCTTCGTCCCAGCGCATGGATTTCTTCAAGGCTTCCATGCCAAAGGCGCATTTTTCCTCGTCGCCCGGGCGCACCCAGATGTTCAATTCGACGTCGCGCCCGCTGCGGGTGACAAAATGGTCGGGATGGTTCACCAGATCCCCGGCGACCAGAGCGAAAAGATAGGCAGGCTTTGGCCATGGATCGTGCCATTCGGCCCAGCCGTCTCCGCGGCCGGACGCATTGCCGTTCGACAGCATGACCGGCAGATCGCCCTCGATCCGCACGTTAAAGACGCTCATCACATCCGGGCGGTCCGGGTAAAAGGTGATCTTGCGGAACCCTTCGGCCTCGCATTGGGTGCAATACATGCCGCTGGACATATACAGCCCCTCCAGCGCGGTGTTCGCCTCGGGCGCGATCTCGACCTCCGCTTCCCACAGGAATGGCCCGTCCGGCACCTTGCACCTCAGGCCCTCGGCGGTCACGTCGGGCGTGACCTCGACACCGTCGATGGCGGCGCGGATCAGCCTGACCTCTTCGCCATGCAAAAAGAAGTCTTGTTCGGGGGCATCGGGGTTCGGGGTGAAATGGATCCTAGACAGGACGCGCGTGGACCGGGGTGCCAGGCGAAAGGTCAGATGCACATCCGCCACCTGCCATCCGAAAGGTGTATAGTCGCTGAGATGAACGGTCATGGGGGCGGCGTCTTTCATCGGGATCCTCGCGGCTGGAAGCACAGGCAGTGTGGGCTAAAGTGTTAGGCGGCAACGGACAGGGCTGCAACAGCCCTGGGACGCGCTCAGCGGAGAAAGGGGGGCAGGTGGCCACGATCCTATGGTTCAAACGTGATCTGCGGGTGCAGGACAACGCGGCACTGCTTCGGGCGCGGGATCTTGGCGGCGTCATCCCCTTGTATATCGTCGAGCCCGCCCTCTGGGCACAGCCCGATGCCTCTGCCCGGCAATACGCGTTTCTTGTCGAAACGCTGACCGGACTGCGCGCCGATCTTCGGGCGCTGGGGAGCGATCTGGTGATCCGGGTTGGCGAGGCCGTCGATGTGTTGGAGGCGTTGCGGACCGAACTGGGGGCCACCCATCTTGTCAGCCACGAGGAAACCGGCAATGCCTGGACCTATTCCCGGGACCGTGCCGTTGCGGCCTGGGCAAGGGCGCAGGGCGTGATCTGGCAGGAACTGCCCCATTCCGCCATCCGGCGCGGCCGACATGACCGCGATGGCTGGGCGCGGCATCGCAATGCCGTGATGGCGGCGGCGCCGCTCTTGCCGCCGGACAGTCTGCCGCCGGTTCACCCGGCCTCCGATCCGCTGCCCGATGCCGGGCGATTGGGGCTTGCCCCGGATCCTTGTCCGGGCCGTCAAACCGGCGGGCGCGTCGCGGCTGAGGGTCTTCTTGACAGTTTCCTGACCCGGCGTGGCCGAACATATCGCCGTGACATGTCCTCCCCCTTGACGGGGGCCGATGCCTGTTCCCGTCTGTCGGCGCATCTGGCCTTTGGCAGTCTCAGCCCGCGGGAGGCGGCGCAGGCCGGTGCCGCGCGTCAGCGCAGGCTGCGTCTGGGCAATGCGGAAAAGCCGGTCCGCGACGGTTGGACCGGCAGTCTCAAGAGCTTTCAATCCCGCCTCGCATGGCGGGATCATTTCATCCAGAAACTGGAGGACGAGCCCACGCTGGAAACCCGCTGCCTGCATCGCGCCTTCGAAGGGCTGCGCCCTGACCGGCCCGACGCTGCCCGTCTTGAGGCATGGCAAAAAGGCGAGACGGGCCTGCCCTTCGTGGATGCCTGCATGCGGTCCCTAATTGCGACAGGCTGGCTCAACTTTCGGATGCGGTCCATGCTGATGAGCGTTGCCTCCTATCACCTGTGGTTGCCGTGGCAGACAACCGGCCGGCATCTTGCACGCATGTTCACCGACTATGAGCCGGGCATCCATTGGAGCCAGTGCCAGATGCAATCCGGCACGACTGGCATCAACACGCTGCGCATCTACAATCCCGTGAAGCAGGGCAGGGATCAGGACCCCTACGGCACATTTACCCGGCTGTGGTGCCCGGAACTGGCCGAGGTGCCGGACAGCCTCTTGCAAGAGCCGTGGCGCTGGGACGGGCGCCTCGATTACCCGGCCCCCGTCGTGGATGTCGCTGCCGCGGCCCGGACCGCCCGGGACGCTGTCTGGGCGGTGCGCCGCAAGGCCGGTTTCGCGGATGAGGCACGGCAGGTTGTCAGAAAACACGCCTCCCGAAAGGATCCGCAGCGTCACTTCGTGAACGATCGCACAGCATCTGCCAAACGCAAACCCGATGACCGCCAGCTGAGCTTTGATCTGTGATGCCCCGTGGTGTGGCCAAGACAAACCTGCCCGCGAAGATCTGCCCTGCCTGCGGGCGCCCGTTCACATGGCGCAAGAAATGGGCGAAGGTCTGGGAAAATGTGCGCTATTGTTCCGACCGATGCCGCAACAGCAGGGGTAAACGGTCCGCGGCCCCCTCCTCCGGGTCGCCATGAAAGAAGCCATGGGAAGGGGCCTGTTGGGACATTCTTCGGATGGGTCGTGGCGCGATGCGGCCCTTCGGCCCAAAGCCTGCGTCCACTCCCTTCTGAAACCGACGCGCCAAAGGTGGTATCTGTCCGTCGAGGTCCTTGGCCTCCCGATCGACCTGCAACAGGTCAGGCGACCGCCTCGCTGCGGCCAAGGATCGTTCAGCGATGAACGTCGCCCCTCGCGCCCGGAGGCGAGGGCCGGTTTCGGTCTGACCCACCCAGGCGTAGAGCCGAAACCGGAAAGGACTGGATCCGGCGGTTCGGGTCATGTTCCCGGCATTTTTTGGGTTGCAAACATGCCGAACGGATCTGTTTTCCGAAACCGATACATCCCGCTTCTCAAGACATTTTGAGACAACGAATTGTGCCAGCGAACCGGAATTTAAGGCACTCTGCGCGTGATGGGTGAAAATCCGTCGATCCGCAGCAGCTTTTGCGCGCAATGCGGAACTTTGGCTGAAACGGGCCTGCACGATTTGCGCATGGGCCTGCACAGCGGAATAAGGTCTGACGGGCAGGCGAGGGCGATGAACAATGCATTTTCCCATTTCTCTCGACGGTTTCATCGAAGCGGGCTTGCCGCGGAAATCGACGCTCAGCCTTGGTCAGCTATTGGGCGCGCTCAGTCACGCGCTCGACATCACCGAAGGACAACCCGAAGGGCATTGCGTCCGCTGCTGCTGGATCGGGCTGAAGGTTGGGCAGAAACTCGGTCTGGGCGAGGCCCGGACGAGGGCGCTTTATTACACGCTGCTGCTGAAGGATCTTGGGTGCAGCTCCAACGCTGCCAGAATTTGCCAACTTTACATGACCGACGATCTCAGTTTCAAGAAGGGATTCAAGACGGTCAATGGCTCCATCGGGCAGGCCCTGAATTTCGTTCTCCGCCACGCCGGATCGGATGCAAGGCTGAAGGACCGGGTCAGCACGATCTTCAGCGTGCTGAAGAACAGCGACGAAATCATCACCGAAGTTTTCGAAACCCGGTGCAATCAGGGCGCCGAAATCGCCGCGATCATGCGGTTTCCGCCGGATGTCTGCGCGGCGATTGCCTCTCTCGATGAGCATTGGAACGGCAAGGGACGCCCGAACAGGCGCAATGGTCAGGAGATTCCCATCTACGCGCGGATCGCGCTCATGGCGCAGGTGGTGGATGTGTTCAACATCGAGGAGGGATCGGAGGCGGCCCTGCGTGAAGTCAGGGCGCGCGCGGGCAGCTGGTTCGATCCGGAGGTCGTCCGCGCCTTCGAAGACTGCGCGAAGGATCCCGATTTCTGGGAGGTCCTGAACAGTGACAGCCTTGAGGCGGAAATCTATGCCCATCCGGCCGCGAATGCGACAATGGATGTCGACCCAACCTATCTCGATGAGATCGCCTTGGGCTTTGCGCGGGTCATCGACGCCAAAAGCCCGTTCACGCATGGCCATTCCGAACGGGTGGCCTTTTACACGGATATGATCTGTGCGGAATTGCGTTACGCGGACCCGCACCGCCAGTGGATGCGGCGCGCGGCCCTTCTGCATGATATCGGCAAACTGGGCGTGTCCAATACAATCCTCGACAAGCCCGGAAAGCTGACGGAGGACGAATTTGCCCAGATGAAGCAGCATCCGGTTCTGGGGTTCGACATCCTGTCGCGTGTGTCCGCCTTCCATACGATGGCGCATATCGCGGCCGCGCACCATGAAAAGCTCAACGGCAGGGGGTATCCATACGGGCTTGGCGCGTCGGAACTGACGCAGGACATGCGCATCCTGGCCGTTGCGGATGTGTTCGACGCGCTGACAGCGGAACGGCCCTATCGCGAAGCGCTGACCTTGAAAAAAACCTATGAAATCATGGACAAGATGGCCGTCGAAGAGATCGACCCCCAGATCTACACCCATCTGAAGGCCGCCGTCGCGCGGTCTGCCCTCTTTGGCGCCTGAACGGAGGACTCCGTTTCCAATCGGCGCGCCACGCGGCCTGTCGCTATCCGCCCTGACCCCTCGCGGGCTGGACGCGGTCCGGGCAAGCCGCGCAGGCACGGAATGTTCCGCCAAGACGGTGCAATGCGGCCTTTGCCCGGCCGGATCGGTCCGCGCAGGCCGCGATTCATGGCGACGGCGCCAAAAATTTCGATGGAATTGATCTGTCTTAACGTCCGCAGTCCCGTCTTGCGACAAGGATCGTCACGACGCCAGACCCGACCCGTTTCCATGACAGGCAGAAGATCCCGTGACCGATGACTTGCAACACAGCGCCTTTTCCGCCTCTGTGCAGGCTGTTTCGCAACAGCTCAACGCCGATCCGCACTCCGGCCTGACCGAAGCCGACGCAAGACGGCGGATCGACCGGTTCGGCCCGAACAGGCTGCGGCGGCAGGAACGGAAATCCGCCCTGTCGATCCTCCTGCATCAGGTCCGGAGCATCATTGTCTGGCTGCTGTTCGGCGCGGCGGCGCTGTCGTTCTTTCTGGGCGACATCGCCGAAGGTCTGGCAATCTTCTTCGTGCTTGTTCTCAATTCCGCCATCGGGTTCTTCACCGAATACAAGGCCGCCCGCTCGATGGAAGCCTTGATGAGCATTGCCGAGGTCAAGACCCGCATCCGCAGGGCGGGCAAGGTGAGGGTGGTGAACGCGCATGACCTCGTTCCGGGGGATGTGGTGATCCTCGAAGCCGGCGATGTCGTGACGGCCGACCTCCGGCTCGCGCAGGCGTCGAACCTTCGGGCCGATGAATCCGTGCTGACGGGCGAATCCGCGCCGGTCTTCAAATCGACCGAGGCCGCACCAGCGGGGGCGGTGCTGGGCGACCGCACCAGCATGGCGTTCAAGGGGACGGCGATCACGCAAGGTGCGGGTGAGGGGATCGTCACGGCGACGGGGATGGCAACCCAGTTAGGCCGGATCAGCGATCTCGCCCAGAGTGCAAAAGGGGAGGTCGCGCCGCTGGAACGGCGTCTTGACCAGTTGGGCCACCGTCTGGTGTGGCTGACCCTTGTGCTGGCGGTTCTGACGATCGGGGCGGGTGTCTTGCGCGGGCATGACGTGGCGATCATGTTCCAGACCGGTGTTGCGCTTGCCGTCGCTGCAGTGCCCGAAGGGCTGCCGGTGGTTGCCACGCTCAGCCTCGCGCGGGGAATGTGGCGGATGAGCAAACGCAACGCGCTGATCACGCGGCTTTCCTCGGTCGAGACTCTGGGCGCCACGACGGTGATCCTGACGGACAAGACAGGCACCCTGACCGAAAACCGGATGACCGTGGTGCGCTATCTGCTGCCGGGCCGGGATGTGACGATCGACCGCGCGGCCCCTGCGACGCATGACGCAGCAGGGGACAGGATGCTTGGCTGGGCGTTGCGGATCGGGGCGCTGTGCAACAATGCGGACCTTGGCGACGGATCACAGGACGGCCGCAGCGGCGACCCGATGGAGATTGCCCTGCTTCAGGTCGCGAGGGATCTGGGTCTTGGGCGCCACGGTCTTTTGCGGGACGCCCCGGAGGTTCAGGAACACGCCTTCGACCCGAAGCGCAAGATGATGGCGACCGTGCACAAGACCGGAAATGGTCACCTTGTCGCCGTCAAGGGCGCGCCTGAGTCCGTGCTGGAGGTCTGCACCGGCTATCTTGGTCCGGACGGGGAAACCGATCTTGATCCCGCCCTATGCGAGGACTGGGCGGCACGCATCGCGGAGGCGGCGCGCAATGGACTGCGCCTTCTGGCGCTTGCGATGAAGCGCGATGCGTCGCCGGGTGCGGATCCCTATGAGGGATTGACCCTTGTCGGCCTCGTCGGTCTGCGCGATCCGCTGCGGGCGGACGTCCCGGAAGCGATCCGCGCCTGCCGGGCCGCCGGTGTGCGCGTGGTCATGCTCACCGGCGATCACGCGGTCACGGCAGAGGCGATTGCCCGTCAGGCCAACCTTGCGCAGGGCGCGATGACCGTGATCGAAAGCGGTGAAATCGCCGGTCTGGATGCGGACAGCGCCAGTGCCGAAGAGCGCGCGCGCATCCTGTCCGCGGATGTTTTCGCCCGCGTGGCGCCCGATACGAAGCTGACGCTGGTCAGCCTTTATCAGCAGGCCGGAAACGTGGTCGCAATGACCGGCGACGGGGTGAACGATGCCCCCGCCCTCAAAAAGGCGGATATCGGCATCGCCATGGGCCTGCGCGGCACGCAGGTGGCGCAGGAGGCCGCGCATATGGTGCTGCGCGATGACGCCTTCGGCACCATCATCGTGGCGATGCGGCAAGGCCGGGTGATCTTTGACAATATACGCAAATTCGTCGTTTATCTGATGTCGTGTAACGTCAGCGAGGTGCTGGTCGTTGGCCTTGCGGTGGGGGCCGGTCTGCCGACGCCGCTCCTGCCGCTACAGATCCTTTTCCTGAACCTTGTCACGGATGTCTTTCCGGCCTTTGCCCTCGGGTTGGGGCAGGGCGATGAGACCGTGATGACCAAGCCGCCGCGCGATCCGAAGGAGTCCATCGTGGACCGCCGGCGCTGGATCATCATCGGCGGTCTTGGCGGGGCGATCACCCTTGCGACGCTGGGTGCCTTTGCCGCCGCCCTCCACGGCTTGGGTCTGGAGGCCGGACCCGCCGTCACGGTGGCCTTCCTGACGCTTGCGCTTGGGCAACTCTGGAACGTGTTCAACGTCCGGGACCGGGGTTCGCATGTCCTGCGCAACGAGGTGACGCGCAATCCCTATGTCTGGGGGGCCATCGCGCTTTGCCTCGGTCTGATCGGACTTGCGCTCTGGTTTCCGCCGCTGGCGCATCTTCTCGGCCTTCCGGACCCAGGGCGTGACGGCCTTGTTCTGGCGGCCTGCGCAAGTTTTTTTCCGTTGGTTGTCGGGCAGGTCTGGATCGCGCTCGGGTCGTCACGTCGACGCGACCGAAAACCGGGACAGGCCCCTTCATGAGATCGGGGACGGGCAGATACGGCTTCGTCTGAGCTCCATGCAAACAGGTCGCAGACCGGGACGGGAGGGCGCGCGCAGCGTCAGCGTGGCGGCTGTAAGGCCTCCACATCCTCGAAAATTTCCGATATCACGCCCCGAAGCCATTTCTGCCCGGGTTCTCGCTCCGTTCGCAGATCCCAGCAGAGATCAAAGGAAAACACCACTGGACCAGCCGCCGTGAGATGCCGCCAGCGGTCATCAGGTCGCCCGCGAGAATGAAGAACGGGGTAGCCAGAAGGCTGAAGGATTTCGTGCCGGACACCATCCGCTGCGCAAAGATCATCATGTTGATGTCCGCCGTCCACAGCGCCGCAATGGTGGCGATGCCGATGGCCAGCGCCAGTGGCACCCGCATCAGAAGCATGGCGGGCAGACCGGCAGCAAGGGCGAGAAACGTCAGGTTCATTTTGCGTCGACCTCTTGCGGGGCGTCATCCGGGGCGATCATCCGCGCCACGGCATGCAGAATAAAAAGCGCCCCGCAGACCGGGACCGAGAGGTAAAGAACCTCTATCGGAAATTGCAGCGCCGCCGTCTTCTGGCCGGAGGTGCGGTCCACATAGGCGATACCGGCCGTGAAGGTGACGACTCCGAACAGGCAGGCCAGGGCCGCCACCCAGCGGTCCGCCCAGGCCTGAACGCGCGGCCAGCCCGCAGGAATGGTCTCGATTGCGACGTGAAATCCCTCGCTCAGTCCGACCGTGGCGTAGAGCAGAAAGGATGATCGCCAGTTCCTCGGTCCAACTGGGCG
>CAZRZN010000165.1:0-9311 GCA_964604565.1 uncultured Rhodobacterales bacterium | reverse complement strand
TGTGTCTGCAAGCCTTCACGCAGCCCGGAGAAGGGGTGGTGCTGTTCACGCCGGTCTATCACGCCTTTGCGCGGGTGATCTCCGCCGCTGGACGCGAGGTTGTGGAATGTCCGATGGTGATGCGGGACGGGCGCTACGAGATGGATTTCGACGCCTATGATGCGCAGATGACCGGCAGGGAAACCATGGTGTTGCTGTGTTCGCCGCATAATCCGGGCGGCAGGGTCTGGTCGCAGGCGGAGCTCAGGGCGGTGGCGGCCTTCGCAGAGCGGCACGACATGACACTGGTGTCGGACGAGATTCACCACGATCTGGTAATGCCGGGACAGAGACACCTGCCGATGGCGACTGCGGCGCCCGAGATCGCGGACCGGCTGGTGATGATGACGGCGAGCACCAAGACCTTCAACCTTGCCGGCGTGCATATCGGCAATGTCATCATACCGGATGCGGCGCTGCGCAATCGTTTCGCAGGCGCCATGGTCGGTCTGGGAATATCCCCCAATTCTTTCGGGCTGGTCATGGCAACAGCCGCCTATTCGCCCGAAGGTGCGGCATGGGTCGATGCGCTGACAACCTATCTGGACGGCAATCGGCGGCTGTTTGACGAGGGCGTGGGGGCGATTCCCGGAGTGACTTCGATGCCGATGGAAGCGACCTATCTGGCTTGGGTCGATTTTGCGGGCACCGGGATGACGGCCGCCGAATTTACCCGGCGGGTCGAGCAGGACGCGCAGATCGCCGTGAACCATGGACCAACCTTCGGCACGGGCGGAGAGACATTCCTGCGGTTCAATTTTGCCACGCCGCGTGCCCGCGTCGACGAGGCGGTCACGCGACTGAAGCGTGCCTTTGGCGACCTCCAATAGGCGCAGGATGCAAGGGCGAGGGGCCAGCCCCTCGCGCTCCCCGGAGTATTTTGGGAGAGAAGAAGCCGGGATGCGCGAGTCAGCGGCGCGGCGGACGCGGACGGTAGACCGGCAGGCGCCAGCCGAAGGCGATCGAACCCGCTCGCAGACCAATCGTTACCCCGGCCGTCAGGATCGCCGGGAGAGGCGCCGGCAGGGCGAACATGGCGGCAAGAACCATGGTGAGACCGCCGGCAAGCGCACAGGTGACGTAGAGTTCGCCCTGCTTGAGAACGAGCGGAACTTCGTTGGCGACCACATCGCGGGCCAGACCACCCGCGCAACCGGTGGCGATGCCCATGACCACGACGATTTCGGGCGGCTGGCCCAGACCCTGGGCCAGCCCGGCGCCCGCGGCGACGGCCACGCCGAGCGCCAGCGCATCCAGCCACAGGATCGCGCGCAGGCGGCTTTCGATCAGATGGGCGGTGAAGAAAACCGTGATGGCCGCGATGCCGACCACCGCGAGATAGGTCGGATCCGCGATCCAGACCGGCGTGCGGTCCAACAGCAGATCGCGCAGCGTGCCGCCGCCGAGACCGGTGAGCCCTGCCAGGAAGGCGAATCCGACGATGTCGAGTTGCGCCCGGCTGGCCACCAGTGCGCCTGTCAGGGCAAAGACCAGCACGGCCGCATGATCTAGCAGGATGAAGGGTGTCATGGCGGCGCGATCCGGCGGCTCAGGTCTTGAACGGGGCCATGCCCGCGCGCGCCAGTTCATCGGCGCGCTCATTTTCCGGGTGGCCGGCGTGGCCCTTGACCCATTCCCAGATCACCTCGTGGCGGGCCTGCGCCGCGTCCAGTCTTTGCCAGAGCTCCACGTTCTTGACAGGCTTCTTTGCGGCGGTCTTCCAGCCGTTGCGCTTCCACCCGTGGATCCAGCCGGTCACGCCGTTTTTCACATAGGCGCTGTCCGTCACGATGGTGATGCGAGATGGCCGGGCCAGAGATTCCAGCGCGTGGATCGCGGCCAGCAGTTCCATACGATTGTTCGTCGTCCGCGCTTCGCCGCCCTGAAGCTCGCGTTCCTTGACGATGTTGTCTCCGTCCATGGCGCGCAGGAGGGCACCCCAACCGCCGGGACCGGGATTGCCCGAACAGGCGCCGTCGGTATAGGCGAAGAGGTCAGGCATGTGCGGTCACCGTGAACCACGGCGCGATCACCCCGTCGAGTCCCTTGCCCGTGCCGCGTTCGAACCGCCCCGGGCTAAGACCGGCCTCCAGCATCAGGGCGCTCAACTCCTGTTCCGTGTAGTAGGTGTAGAGGCGGCCGAGACTGTCTCGTTTGCTCCCCGTTCCCTCTTTGAGGCCCAGATGAGCGATCCCGCCCGGGGTCAATGCGCGCCGAATCGCGGCAAGGTGGCCCGGCATGGCCGCGCGGGGCGCATGAAGCAGGCTGAAGTTGGCCCAGATGCCGGCGTAGGCCGCCTCTGCATCCAGCGCCTCGAAATCCGCCAAACGGGTAACGACGTCCGGGTGGCGGTCGGCCAGCGCAATCATCCCTTCGGAGGCATCCCATGCCTCTACCGTCAGTCCCGCGTCGGCCATGTGGCCAGCCGCGCGTCCCGGTCCGCAACCAAGGTCAAGCACGCGCGCACCGTCTGGCAGGGCCGCGATGAAGGCGCTCAGCGTGGCGTCCGGCGTGTCGGAGGGATTGGCCTGCGCATAATCCCCGGCGCGGGCGTCATACAGGCGAATGGTCTCTGCATCGATCATGGCACAGGTCTTATCCTTTTCCGGCTCCGCCGCAAGTGGTGCCTGCCCAAAGGGGCTGTCTGCATTGGGCTGGATACCGAGCCGGTCGAACAGGACGCCCGGGCGGGATCGGGCCGATCTGGTTCCGGTCAACGGCAGGGCGACCGTGCTTTATCCGACGCACTCATCCGCAATCAGCAGGTCAGTGCGTCAAATCCGGAAAGATCTGCCAGCACAGGAGAGCGGGGCGCCCGCGACCTGACAAACCAAGAAAGCCATCGATGCGCTTGGTTCGCCGATAATCTTTGGTCTGCGCCAACATTGGCATCGGCGGCGCCGCATTCCGAAGGCTGGCGACGTGTCAACTTTATTTGATCTGCGTCAAGGTAGGTTGACACATGCCCTGTAATTTACCCCCAGACCCATAGGGAGGCCGGCCATGAAAATTGTTCTCGTTCATCCAAACTATCATTCTGGCGGCGCGGAGATCGCAGGCAGTTGGCCCGCCGCGTGGGTCGCCTATATCGGGGGCGCGCTGAAATCCGCTGGCTTCAGCGACATCACCTTCATCGACGCGATGACCCACAACATCGAAGACGATGCCTTGGCAGACAGGCTGCGTGACCTGCAGCCCGACGTCGTCGGCGTGACCGCCATCACCCCGTCGATCTACAAGGCCGAACGCGTGCTGGAGATCGCCAAGGAGGTCTGCCCGGACGCCTTGGGTGTGCTGGGCGGTGTCCATGCGACGTTCATGTACAAACAGGTGCTGTCCGAGGCCCCGTGGATCGATGTCATCGTGCGTGGCGAGGGCGAGGAGATCATCGTCGACCTGCTGCGCGCCTATGGGGATGGTCGCTGGCAGACAGCGCGCAAGCAGATCAAGGGCATCGCCTATATTGACGGGTCGGAGATCATCGCCACACAGGCTGCGTCCACGGTGAAGGATCTCGACGCGATCGAGGCCGACTGGTCGCTGCTGGACTGGGGCAGCTACATCTACGTGCCTCTTGGCGTCAGGGTGGCGATCCCGAGCATGGCGCGCGGGTGCCCTTTCACCTGCTCGTTCTGTTCCCAGTGGAAGTTCTGGCGCGACTATCGCGTGCGCGACCCCAAGAAGGTCGTCGACGAAATCGAAAAGCTGGTGAACGAACATGACGTGGGCTTCTTCATTCTTGCGGACGAAGAGCCCAGCATCAACCGCAAGAAATTCGTCCAGTTCTGCGAGGAACTGATCGCGCGCGGCCTGCCGGAAAAGGTCAAATGGGGCATCAACACCCGGGTCACCGATATTCTGCGGGACGAAGAGCTTCTGCCCTTTTTCCGAAAGGCGGGATTGGTCCATGTCTCGCTGGGAACGGAGGCTGCGGCGCAACTGAAACTTGATCTGTTCAACAAGGAAACAAAGGTCGAGGACAACCGCCGCGCGATCCAGCTGCTGCGTGAGGCCGACATCTTTACCGAGGCACAATTCATTGTCGGACTGGACAACGAAACGCCCGAAACGCTGGAGGAGACATATCGTTACGCGCGCGAGTGGAACCCGGATCTGGCGAACTGGTCGATGTATACGCCCTGGCCCTTCACGCCGCTTTATCAGGAACTGGGCGACAAGGTAGAAGTGTTCGATTTCGACAAATACAATTTTGTCACGCCGATCATGCGCCCCGAAGCGATGGATCGCGCCGAACTGCTCGACCGGGTGATGAACAATTATCGCCGGTTTTACATGATCAAGGCGCTGTTCCATTACCCTTGGCGCGGCACGGGATTCCGCCGGCGCTATCTGCTGGGCTGTCTCAAGGCCTTTGCCAAGGCCGGGTTTGCCCGCACCTTCTACGATCTGGGCAAGGTCGGATACACCGGTCCGCAGTCGAAGAAGAAGGTGGATTTCCATTTTGACGACAGCCGCAAGATCGCCCCCGCGCAAATGGCCGACTGGGAGGCTGCAGCGGACCGCGCCGCCAAGGCAAAGGAACGCCGGGAGGCATTGCGCGCCCAAGGAAAGGCCCGTGCCGAGGACCGCAATGCGGCCAAGGTGATGGCCTGCGGCGGCGGATCGGAGCAGATGCCGGAGGAAAAGGGTTTTGTCATGCCGCAAGGCGCGTCCAACGATAGCAGGGAAACCGCGTGATGGGTGCTGTCACGGCCGCCCCGACAGGAACGGCTGCGAATCCAGAGGCGAAGGTTGGTCCCAACGCGGTCACTCAGGTGGCTGCCGCCTTGCGCGCCTTGGGTGGCGACCCTCTCGCCGCTCGGGTGTTCGGGGCTGCGGATCTTGACCGCGTGCTCGACACCCCGCCGCAACGAATGGTGGACCAGACCATTGCCGCGCGGCTGCATGACAGCCTGCGCGTGACGCTTGCCCCTGACGACGCGACGCGGATTGCCGCCGACGCGGGGCGCAGGACGGCCGACTACCTCTTGGCCAACCGAATTCCACGTCCGGCCCAATGGGTCATGCAGTGCCTGCCACCACGCCTTTCTGCACCTATCCTCTTGCGGGCCATGGCATCGAATGCGTGGACCTATGCCGGGACGGGGCGCGTGCGGACCTTTGCTGGCCATCCCGCCGTGCTTGAGATCATCGATAATCCGCTCGCCCAGCCGCACTGCCCTTGGCATTTAGCGGTGTTCGAGCGGCTGTTCCGTGCGCTTGTGACGAAACATGCGCATGTTTCCCACCCCACGTGCTGCGCCCATGGCGCCACTGCCTGCCGTTTTGAAATCACTCTTTCCCGAAAGCCTGTCTGATGGATCCCGTCCTTGAGCGTTACGCACGCCGCGCCACGCCGCGCTACACCAGCTATCCCACAGCCCCCCATTTCCAGAAGGATTTTGGCGAGGCGCGTTACCGCGACTGGCTGTCCGGACTGGATGTGAATACACCTGTTTCGCTCTACCTGCACGTGCCATTCTGTCGTCAGATGTGCTGGTATTGCGGCTGCAACATGAAACTTGCCTCGCGTTACGGCCCCGTTGGTGCCTATGCGCAGACCCTGCGCAAGGAGGTGGCGCTGACCGCCGATGCGCTTCCCGGTCGCATGACCATATCCCATCTGCATTGGGGTGGCGGCACGCCCACGGCGCTGAGCCCCGACGATCTGCAAAGCCTCATGACCGATGTCCGTGCACGCTGGAACTTCGCGGAGGATGCCGAGGTTGCCATTGAAAGCGACCCGCGCACGCTGACCGCCGAGATGGCGGCGCGCATCGGCCAGCTTGGCTTCACCCGCGCAAGCTTTGGCGTGCAGGAATTTGATCTCCGCGTGCAAAAGGCGATCAACCGCGTGCAATCCCCGGCGATGGTCCGCACCTCTGTCGACCAATTGCGCGCAGCGGGTGTGTCCGGCATCAATTTCGACCTCATCTATGGCCTGCCTTTCCAGACCGTCGAAAGCCTTGTCGAAACCGTCAGGCTGAGCGCCCAAATGCGGCCAGACCGGGTGGCTCTCTTCGGGTATGCACATGTTCCGTGGATGGCAAAGAACCAGCGCATGATCGACGATGCGTCCCTTCCAGACGCGCAGGCCCGCGCCGCGCAGGCCAAAGCTGCGGCAGAGGCCTTGCTTGCCGAAGGCTACGTGGCGATCGGTCTGGATCATTTTGCCCTGCCGGAGGATGAATTGGCGATCGCTGCCGGGGCGGGAACCCTCCGCCGCAATTTTCAGGGTTACACGACCGACCGGGCAGAAACGCTGATCGGAATGGGGGCCACCTCCATCGGGCGCACGCCGTCGGGCTATGTTCAGAACATCACCGAAACCGGCGCGTGGTCGCGGGCGGTGTCGGACGGGCGGTTGCCCGTCGCCAAGGGTTTGCCTTTTATACAGGACGACCGTCTTCGCGCTGCCGTGATAGAGCGGCTGATGTGCGACGGCCATGTCGATGCCGCCGCGATCGGGCGTGCCCATGGTGCTGCCGAGGGCTGGTGGGTCGAGTCCTTTTGCGCTCTGGAAGAGATGCAGACCGACGGTCTTCTGACGCTTTCAGGCGGGACGGTGCGCATGACACCAAAAGGCCGGCCTCTTGTCCGCATTGCGGCCGCTGCGTTCGACGTCTATCTGCAAGCCGGAACCGCGCGCCATTCCGTCGCTGTCTGACAGGCGAGGCGTCGAGGAGCATGAAGCCGACAGTTGAGATCGTGATTTGACCGCCGCCAAGCGGTGCCATTCATGCGTGCCGCGGGTTATTCCATAGCCTTTATCGCGCATTTCACGGCAGTTTCGGAATTGGCGACGTAGCCTCTCGGGCGCGCAAGACAGCCGTTATTGCGCGGCGTTGAAGCAAGACAGACAAAGCGGGTCGGGCCAGTCCATTGGCACTGGTGCGGACCGGAGCGTGAATCCGCACGGAACCCGGAAGTCAAAGCCATGCAACAGGCTTGATCGGTGTTCAGGGCGTCCTGGCAGGCGATTGGTCGGTCACCCTCCCGCCGAAAAGCAAACAGTCAAATCTTCTCGATTTCATGTCGCTGTGCCGGAAATAGATACGCGCCCTTAACGGACAGCCAGCAACAACGTTCTTCATGTCGAAAGCAGCGTTCATCATCTTGCTCTTGTCGAGCCTTTTCGTTCCGCCAGCCCTGGCAATTGTTGGCACGCCAACGCCCGAGGCCGGACCACGCCTCGTCCTTTTTCCACCATGGAGGGACGGCCTGGAACTGGTTCAAAAGGCTGGCGGAGATCTGGTCGGGCCGGTTCAGGCGCCCATGGGGCTGCTGGCGTTCGCCGCGGATGGCAGCGATTTCAACCGGCGCCTTCGGGATGCGGGCGCATGGGCCGTGATCGACGGCACATCCATTGCGCGCCTGTGCGGCGTCTCTACGACCACGTCTACGAAAGGAACAGAAACATGAAGGTGGATGTGCTTGCCATGGCACGGGCCAATGGTCAGAAGATCATCCTGTGGTGCGCGGCGTTTCTCGCAACGATTCCGCCCCTGATCGCGCTGCTGCGCGGCATGTCCTATGTGCCCTACGTTGCGTCAAGCAGCGGCTTGATCGTGCTCGCCTTGATCGCGGCGCGCGGAAATGGACCCGTTGCACGGCTTGGCGTCACAACTGCGCTCATGGCAGTGGTGATGCTGATCACGGCATCTTTGAATGGGCATCCATGGCAGCTCGACAGCCACATGCTTTACTTTGCAGCCTTGGCGGGGATTGTCGTCCTCGTCGATGTCCGCGCGCTCATCCTCGGCACCGGACTTGTTGCCATCCAGCATCTGTCCCTCAGTGTCGCGTTGCCGAACCTGATCTATCCCTCTGCCGATCTGATCGTCAATCTGGAACGGGCGGCGATACACGGCGTCGTCCTGATCGCCGAAGCCCTTGCCCTCGTCTACACGGTCAGCCTGAGGCAAAAGCACGTGCGTCAGGCACAAGCCGATCAGGCGCGCGTCGCCCATGCACTGAATGAGGCGCAACAAGCACAGGCAATCGCGGCGCAAGCGCAGGCCGAACAGGAAGACGTCGTCACCATGCTGCGCGGATCCCTGACCAAGCTGGCCGACCGCGATCTGTCAGGTCTGATAGAAAAAGAATTTCCGGGGGAATACGATCGGTTGCGTACGGATTTCAACACGGCGATCACTGAGCTATCAGAGACGCTTGCCTCTGTCGCGGAGCGCGCCATCGACCTGTCCAACGGTGCGCAGGAGATCACGGTGGCAACGGATGACCTGTCAAAGCGCACTGAATCGCAGGCAGCAACCGTGGAAGAAACGGCGGCAGCGCTCGATGAAATCACGCGCGCGATGAAATCCTCCGCGGACGGGGCGGCGAAGGTAGAACAATACGTCTCTGAAACGAAGGGCAAGGCGCGGGCCTCCAGCGACCTGGTCGATTCGGCCGTATCGGCGATGTCCGAAATTGAAAAGCAGTCGGCGCAGATCACGCAAATCATCGGTGTGATAGATGACATTGCTTTCCAGACAAGCCTCCTGTCGCTCAATGCCGGGGTGGAGGCGGCCCGGGCCGGTGAAGCCGGAAAGGGTTTTGCCGTTGTCGCCACCGAGGTGCGTGCCTTGGCACAAAGGTCTTCCAACGCGGCCCACGACATCAAGACACTGATATCGGGATCCGCACAACAGGTTGATGAAGGCGTCGACATGGTGAACCAGGTTGGGACAGCCCTCATGGAGATCATTGATCGCGTGGAGGAGATCTCGAACTTCGTCGCGGACCTCGCCCGAAGCGCCGCAGAACAGGCGCAGGGACTGAACGAGATCAACACCAGCGTCGTAAGCCTTGACCACGTCACCCAACAGAACGCGGCGATGGTGGAGCAATGCACCGCCGCGGCGCATTCCTTTGGTGCTCATGCCGCCGGACTGCGGACATCGATGCAACGTTTCAGACTGGCGCTCCAAACAGACGCGCCAGCGTCGACCCAGCCCACCGCGCACGAGGTGCATGCTTTTGCACTTCCCGACGCACGCAGGGACGCCGCACGATCTGTTTCCGCAGCAGTCTGAGGACGATTGCCAACCCGTTCCACGGCTCTGGTTTCGCACCTGCAACCAATATCAGGTACCCTTGGCCCGCCCTTTCCGGACGGACCAAGGTTCCGGCTGACAGGGCCAGTCCTGGAAACAGGCTTCGCATGGATGGACCGTATGCGGTGTCTGGGCCGCGCCTTCTTGAGATCTTTGTTATCTGAGACTTAACCCCTGCTGGATGTCAGGAGGTGAGTTTCTCAATGGAGACTA
>CAZRZN010000164.1:0-9349 GCA_964604565.1 uncultured Rhodobacterales bacterium | reverse complement strand
CTGCGCGGTGCAGACATTCGACGTCGCCTTTTCGCGGCGGATATGCTGCTCCCGGGTCTGGAGCGCCAGCCGGTAGGCCTTGTTGCCGTGGCTGTCGATGGAAATCCCGACGATCCGTCCGGGCATCGCGCGCTTGTAAGCGTCCCGGCAGGCCATGTAGGCCGCGTGCGGTCCACCGTAGCCGATCGGCACACCGAACCGCTGGGTTGACCCGACGGCGATATCCGCCCCCATCGCCCCCGGTTCCTTCAAAAGACACAGCGCCATCGGGTCGGCGCTGACGATGCCGATGGCCTTGGCGCCGTGCAAAGCCTCCATTTGCGGTGTGACATCGCGGACATGCCCATGGGTGCCCGGATACTGAAAGATCGCGCCGAATACGCGCTCCGCCACCAGATCCTCCGGTGGCCCGACGATCACCTCGATGCCCAAGGGTTCCGCCCGGGTTTTCATCAGGCTGATGTTCTGTGGATGACAGTTCTCATCGACAAAAAAGGCCCGTGCCTTCGACTTGGCCACGCGCTGTGCCATGGTCATCGCCTCGGCGCAGGCAGTCGCCTCATCCAACAAGGAGGCATTCGCGATCTCCAGCCCCGTCAGATCGCTGACCATGGTCTGATAATTCAGCAGCGCCTCCAGCCGCCCTTGGGAAATCTCCGGCTGATAGGGCGTGTAGGCGGTATACCACGCCGGGTTCTCGAGGATATTCCGCTGGATCGCAGGCGGCGTCACCGTGCCGTGATAGCCTTGGCCAATCAGGGAGGTCAGCACCTTGTTCTGCGACGCGACCTCATGCATCCGGTGCGTCAGTTCCCGTTCGGACAAGGGTTTTCCGAACTCCAGCGGCGTCGCCTGCCGGATACTCTCAGGCACGGTTTCATCCACCAATTGGTCCAGACCCGAAACGCCAAGAACACGGAACATCTCGGCCATCTCCTGTGGCGAAGGTCCGATATGCCGGCGATTGGCAAAATCATAAGGCAGATAGTCAATGGGCTCGTAGGTCATGCTGCGCTCCCGCGTCTTCTTCTCTCTGAAAATACTCCGGGGGAGTCCGCTCTTGGGCGGACGGGGGCAGCGCCCCCTTCCCGGCCTTCACCACGTCGTGCCCCGACAGGGCACACTGGCGCACGGGTGGCAGCCCGCCGCCAAATCATGAAATGAATTTCTTGTAGGCCGCCTCATCCATCATGTCGTCCATCGCGGACATATCCTCGACCTTCATCTTGAAGAACCACCCGTCACTTTCGGGATCTTCGTTGATCTTGCCCGGCTCCTCCACGATGGCCGTGTTCACCTCGACGATCTCCCCATCCAGCGGCGCAAGGATATCCGACGCTGCCTTGACCGATTCGATCACGACCACTTCTTCGTCCTTGGTCACCTCGCGCCCCTCTTCGGGCAGTTCGACAAAAACGATGTCGCCTAGCTGTTCCGCCGCATGTTCCGTGATGCCGACGACAACCAGATCGTCCTCGATCTCCAGCCATTCATGCTCTTCGGTGAATTTCATGGTTCTCTCCTGTCGCCTCACCGTTTGAATCCTGCCGGCACGAAAGGCAGCGCGGCCACCCGTACCGGAACCCGTTTGCCCCGCAACTCCGCCCAGAGCATTTGTTCCTTTGCGGCGTATTCCACGCCGACATAGCCCATGGACACCGGGCCGTTCACCGACGGACCAAAGCCGCCTGACGTCACCGTGCCGATCGCCTCGCCGCCCTCATCCGCGGCAAACAGCGTGACACCCGCGCGCAGCGGTGCGCGCCCCTCCGGCAACAGGCCGACCCGTTTGCGCGGTGGCCCCTGCTGGATCTGGTCCAGAACAACATCGGCGCCGGGAAATCCACCGGCCCGCGCCCCATCTGCGCGACGCGCCTTGGAAATGGCCCAGGTCAATCCGGCCTCCACCGGGGTCGTCGCACTGTCGAGGTCCTGGCCGTAAAGGCACAGACCCGCCTCAAGACGCAAGCTGTCCCGCGCGCCAAGGCCGATTGGCTCGACACGCTGGTCCGCAAGCAGCGACCGGACAAGATCTACGGCAGCCGCATCGGGCACCGAAATCTCGAACCCGTCCTCACCCGTGTAGCCCGACCGCGACACCCAGCATTCCGCCCCGGCGATCGGCAGCGTTTCGACGTCCATGAATTTCATCTCGCGGATCGCGGGCGTGTGCTCTGCCAGCACGTCCACGGCCAATGGTCCCTGAAGGGCGATCAGCGCGCGCGTCTCCAGCAATTTGACGGTGATGCCCAAGGGTTCCAGCGCAGCGCGCATCCGCGCGACGTCCGCCTCCTTGCAGGCTGCATTGACCACCAGAAACAGGTGGTCGCCGCGATTGGCGATCATCAGATCGTCCTCGATACCGCCCTCGCCGTTGGTGAACAGCGCATATCTCTGCCGTCCCTCACCAAGGCCCGCGACATCCACCGGCACCAGCGTCTCAAGCGCCTCGGCAACATCGGGGCCGCGCAGCACGACCTGCCCCATGTGGCTGACATCGAACAGTCCCGCAGCGGCCCGTGTGTGCAAATGTTCCTTCAGCACGCCCGCCTTGTATTGCACGGGCATTTCATAACCGGCAAACCCCACCATCCTCGCACCCAGTGCGTGATGCAGGTCATTCAGGACGGTTGTCTGCAATTCATCCGCCATATGCTTCCTTTCCCCGAAGCGCATGGCATCGGGCAGTGACGGCGCGGACCTGTTCCGCGCCTCGCCTGCCCCCTCTGTCCTTTCGCCTGAGATCGTTATCCCTTCGGCGGGCGCCTGCTTCGCGCCTCTCTCCAGAGTCTTCTGTCTTTGCGGTCCATGGGGCCTGAGCGTTTCCGGGGCGGTTGCGCCTTCGGCACCGGCCTTGGGCACATCGGCCCCAGCCAGTTCTCCCGTCAAAGATCCCTTGACGCTAGTGGATGGCTTCGGAATTGACAAGCGGTGTGGAACGTTCCGCGCTGCCGCAACGCTCCGGCGCCAGAATATTCATCAATGCCGGGTTGTCACAGACCAAGGCGTCCAGCGTGATCGGATCGAGCGTCGCGTAAAAGGCATTGGCCGCGTCGGTGAGCGCCGCGCGCAACCGGCACGCATCGATGAGCGGGCAGGTGTTGTCCACATCGGCAAAGCATTCGGCCAGGGGCACGGGCTGCTCGATCGCACGAAAGATATCGCCGATGACGATGTCCTTGGCAGGTCGCCCCAGTTCCAGCCCGCCATTGCGGCCGCGCTGGGTGTGCAGAAAGCCCAGCTGCCCCAGCTGATTGATGACCTGCGCCAGATGATTTTCCGATGCGTTGCAGCGTTCGGCGATCTCATGCTTGGTGACCAGTCGCCCAGGATTGGCGGCGCAATACATCAGAACCCGCATGGCGATATTGGTTCGCTTGGTGACACGCATAGCCGACCTCCCAAGGTAAAGTTGCGTTCCTTTCCTGTCATGTCCTTGGGATGTTGTGTTTGACATACATCAATGGATCGAAATATTTGCGGCATGCAGCATACATATTTTTTCGGATACGGGTCCCTCGTGAACCGTGCCACACATAGCCACACGCCCGTTCACCGCGCCACACTCCACGGATGGCGCCGGGCCTGGCGGACCCTCCCCGGCCGCGCCCAGTGTTACCTCACCGCCATACGTGATCCGGGATCCAGCATCAGGGGCCTCATCGCGCCGGTTCCCGGCGACGACTGGGCCGAACTTGACCGGCGCGAGGCCGCCTATGACCGTCACAGCGCGACGGACAGCGTGACCCACGATTCCGACGCCGCGCAGGTGGCGGTCTACGCCATCGACCCCGCGCGACATGGCGACCCCGGCCCCGACAGCCCGATCCTGCTCAGCTGCCTGGATGTCGTGCTCGCGGGCTATCTGGCGGAATACGGGCCCGAAGGCCCGGCACGCTTTTTCGACACGACGGCGGGCTGGCAGGCCCCTGTTCTCGATGATCGGGCGGCCCCCCGGTATGCCCGGGCGCGCCCCCTCACAGATGAGATCCGCACCCTGACCGACGCCGGTCTCGACGCGCTGGGGAGCCGAATTATCGGCCTGACGGATTAGACTGGCAAGCAATCTGCCACACCGCGTGACCCGGAGATCCGTTCGCGGCGTCCGACCGGACAATGATCCGCCAAGGTCAGCGGAATGACGGCGGCCGCGCCGCCAACCCGGCAAATCTCTGGTCAAGCAGGGTCTTGGCCCGCACTCCGGAAAGCCGTTTCAGTCTCCGAGGCGTGGACGCACCTGCAACAATGGCATCACGTCGGCCATCTCCGGCCCACGCTGAAGGCCGGTAACCGCCTTGCGCAGCGGCATGAACAGCCCCTTGCCCTTGCGTCCAGTGGCCTCCTTGACCGCAGCCGTCCAGGTGGACCAAGTCTCAGGGTCGTAAGGCGGATCGCCCAAAAGGGCAAAGGCTTCGGCGACAAAGGCCTTGTCTTCCTCGTCCACAACAGGATCGGCCCCGTCCCGGAACAAGGCCCACCACCCGGCCATGTCCTTGCGCGTCGTGATGTTGTCGCGCACGACGGACCAGAACAATGCCGCCTTGTCATCCGGCACGCCCAGCGCACGCACGTCATCGGCGACCGCCTCCAGCGGGAGGCCGTGCAGCTTTCGCGCGGTCAGCGGATACAGGTCCTCCACGTCGAATTTGGTTGGAGCAGACCCGAAGGTGGCCGGATCAAAGCCCTCGGCGATCTCCTCCAGCGACATCCGCAGTTCGACCGGCTGGCTCGACCCGAGCCGAGCCATCAAGGACAGCAGCGCCTCCGGCTCCACCCCGCTGGCGCGCAGGTCGCGCAGGCTGAGGGTGCCCAGTCGTTTTGACAAGGATTCGCCCTGCGGGCCGGTCAGCAACGAATGATGCGCGAATTCCGGTGGCGTCCCGCCCAGCGCCCGGATCATCTGGATCTGCGTCGCCGTGTTGGTCACATGGTCGTTGCCGCGCACCACATGGGTCACGCCCATCTCCACGTCATCGACGACCGAGGCCAGCGTATACAGGAATTGTCCGTCCGCCCGGATCAGAACCGGATCGGACACGCTGGCCGCGTCTATCGACACCTCGCCAAGGATACCGTCATTCCACGTGATCCGCTCATGATCCAGCTTGAACCGCCAGACACCGGGTCCGCGGTCCGCGCGCAGCGCATCTCTTTCCGCCTCAGACAGTGCAAGACCGGCACGATCGTAGACCGGCGGCCTGCCCATGTTCAGCTGCTTCTTGCGCTTGAGATCCAGTTCCGTCGGCGTCTCGAAGGCTTCGTAGAAGCGGCCCATCTCGCGCAGTTGATCGGCGGCGGATTCGTAACGGTCCAGCCGCGCCGACTGACGCTCGATCCGGTCCCATGTCAGGCCCAGCCATTCCAGATCCTGCTTGATCGCGTCGACATACTCTTCCTTCGACCGCTCCGGATCCGTATCGTCAATCCGCAAGATGAAATCGCCGCCGCTCTTGCGGGCGATCAGGTAATTGAACAGCGCGGTGCGCAGGTTGCCCACGTGGATGTAGCCGGTGGGCGAAGGAGCAAAACGGGTGACGGTCATCGGGTGGCCTCCTGTCAGGCGGCGGTATTTTCACAGGCGGGGCGATTTGTCCAGTTCCCACGCGCCCTTGCCGCGCCATGCTGGGCGCAAAGAAAGCGCGCCATGACACCGATCCTGACAGTCACCCTGAACCCGGCCCTCGACCTGTCGACGCACTGTCCGCAGGTCACACCGGGCCCGAAATTGCGCTGCGGCCCTGAAACAGCGGAGCCGGGCGGCGGCGGTGTCAATGTTGCGCGCGCGATCGTGCAGTTGGGTGGCGCGGCCCGCGCCCTCGTGGCGCTGGGCGGTCCGACCGGGCAGGCCCTTGCGGGCCTCCTGAGCGCGCGGAACATCGACCTTTTGGAGGTCACCGCGCCCGCCGAAACCCGCCACAGCTTTGCCGTCACCGATGAGTCGTCCGGCGACCAATATCGTTTTGTCCTATCCGGCCCGTCATGGACGACATCGCAACTGGACAAGGTGCTGGATACCCTCACCGCCGAGGCGTCGAAGGGCACGCTGATCGTGTTTTCGGGCAGCATGCCGCCCGGGTGCCCGACGGACTGGATATCTCATGCCTGCGGGCATCTGGTCGGGCGCCGGGTCGTGGTGGATACCTCCGGCCATCATCTGGCCCATCAGGCCACAGGCCCGCAGCCCTGCCCTTTCGTGCTGCGCATGGACAGTGCCGAAGCACAGGACCTGTCCGGCAGCACCTTGGCCACCCGACAGGAAAGCGCCGCATTCGCCCAAGAGCTGCGAAAGCGCGGCGCGGCGGAACTGGTCATCATCGCACGCGGCAAGGACGGGTCGGTGATGGCGGGGGCGGATGGCCTTTGGCACGTATCGGCAGCCAATGAGACCGTCATCAGCGCGATCGGCGCCGGCGACAGTTTTGTCGGGGGCTTCGTGATGGCCCTCGCGCAGGGGGCACCACCACCGGAGGCCCTGCGCCGGGGCGCGGCGGCAGCGGCGGCAGCGGTGCTCAGCCCCGGCACTCAACTTTGCCTGCCAGAGGATTACGCGCGCCTTCTGCCCCTGACCGTCCTGACGCCGATCTGAGCCCAACATGCGCCTGTTCATCGCTCTCCTCCTCCCGGACGAGGTCATCGCGCCGCTGGAAACACTTCAGGACGGGTTCCCGACAGGTCGTCCCGTGCCCGCCGAAAACCTTCATCTGACGCTTGCATTTCTCGGCGAGCAGTCGGACGAGATCACGCAGGCGGTCCATGAGGGCCTTGAGACACTGCGCGCGCCTGCGCCGTGCGTGACGCTTGCGGGCGGCGCCATCCTAGGCGGCCGGCACGGGCAAGCGTTAGGACTGAATGCCGACGGCGGGGCAGCCCTGCGTGATCTGCACGATCGTGTGCAGGCGAGGCTGCGCGGGTCTGGCCTGACTCCGGAACGGCGCCGCTTTCGTCCCCATGTGACGCTGGCCCGGCTGAAAGGCCATGCCGATGCCACGCCGCATCTGGCACGATTGTCCACAACCTCGATCGGCCCCTTCGCCTGCACGTCCTTCGGCCTTTTCGCATCGACTCTGCATCCGCAGGGCGCCATTCATGAGGAACTGGCGCGCTATCCACTTGCCGCTTTGCCGGAGGCTGGGCCGAAATGACCGGGACAGATCACTTCTACGCCATGGCAACGCGCACGGTCGCCAGTTTTCCCGACCCTTTCCGCACTGCGGCTCAGGATGTCGTTCTACAGGTGACAGACTGGCCAAGACAGGATCTCCTGCAAGAGCTGGGCATCGAGGATCCGCTTGAATTGACCGGACTCTACGAGGGCGTGCCCATGACCGAGAAAAGCTTTTCCGACCCCGCGTCCTTTCCGGACACGGTCTGGCTGTTCCGCCAACCCATCCTGGAGGAATGGCGCTCACGCGGGGACGTCACTCTGGATGATCTCATCGCGCATGTGACAGTGCATGAGTTCGCGCATCATTTTGGCTGGTCGGACGAGGACATCGCCGTGATCGACCCCTGGTGGGAATAGTGGAGCTTGCGGTTTCAGGCCGATGTCCTGACCTGCCGAACCACACCCGTCAGATCGCAAAGCCCCAAGGCCCGAGCGGATGTCAGAACACCTCGTTCCGACACCGCAGGAGGCAAAGGTCCGAGACGGCCGCAAACAATGGCGCCGCCATCGCCGGCTCCGCGCTCAGGATGGATCGCGCCAGCGGTTCACGATGGGATAACGGCGGTCCAACCAGAAGGCGCGCTTTGTCAGGCGGGCTCCCGGCGCGGACTGGAACCGCTTGTATTCGCTGATGTACAAAAGGTTTTCAACCTTCTTCGCATCTGCGCGCGCGTAACCCGCCGCCACACAGTCCGCGATGGACCCGTCCCGATCCACCAGAATCTCCAGAATGCCGTCCAGCACCGGATAATCGGGCAGCGAGTCGCTGTCTCTCTGATCCTCGCGCAATTCGGCGGTCGGCGGTTTGGAGATGATGCGTTCGGGGATCACGGTGCCCTCGGGCCCCGCCATCCAGTCCCGATGCTGCGCGTTGCGCCAGCGGCAGGTTTCGAAAACCCGCGTTTTGTAGAGATCCTTGATCGGATTGTAGCCGCCCGCCATGTCGCCATAGATCGTGGCATAGCCCACCGACACTTCGGACTTGTTGCCGGTCGTCAAAAGCATTTCGCCGAACTTGTTGGACAGCGCCATAAGGAGCAGCCCACGCAGCCGCGACTGGATGTTCTCCTCGGTCAGGTCGGCCGGCAAGCCTTCGAACAACGGCGACAAGGCGTCGGTCACCGCCGCGCGCGGCCCGGAGATCGGCACATAGTCGTAACGGCATCCCAGTGCCCTCGCACAGGATTCGGCGTCCTCCAGGCTGTCCGACGACGTATATTCGGAAGGCAGCATCACGCAGCGCACGTTTTCCGCGCCCAAGGCGTCGACCGCGATCGTCGCCACCAGGGCCGAATCGATCCCGCCCGACATTCCCAGAAGCACCTTGGAAAATCCGGTCTTGCGCAGGTAATCGCGCAGGCTCTCGACCATCACGCGGTAGTCCTGTTCCCATTCGTCGGGATGCTGGACGAACATTCCCTCGTCACAATGCCAGCCATCCGGCCCGCGCAGCATGTCCACCGACACCACGCAGGCGTCGAACACCGGCAATTGCACCGCAATGCGCCCCCCCGGGTTCAGCACAAAGGATCCGCCATCGAACACCTGGTCATCCTGACCTCCCACCATGTTGAGGTAGATCAGCGGCAGGCCGGTTTCGATGACCCGCGCGACCATGTGGTTCAGGCGGGTTTCGTATTTCGCCCGGTAATAAGGCGATCCATTGGGCACCAGCAGGAACTCGGCCCCGGTCTCTGCCAGCGTCTCCGCCACGTCCGGATGCCAGGCATCCTCGCAGATCGGCGATCCGATGCGGGTGCCGCCCACCGCGTAGGGCCCGCCGATGGGGCCGCTGTCAAAGATGCGCACCTCGTCGAACACGGTCTCGTTCGGCAATTCGTGCTTGAGCACATGCGTGACGACACGACCGCCGCTACAGACGAAATAGGCGTTGTAAAGCTGCGTGCCTTCGATCCAGGGCCCGCCGATGTCCAGCGCGGGGCGCGCGGCAATGATCGCTTCGTCTTCGTGCAGGAGCAACTGATCGGCGGCGACGAGCAGCCCGACGGCGATGTCTTTCGCGGCGGCCGCGGCAACGACACGCTCTACATCGCAGCGCCGGAGGAGTTGATCGACGCCTTCTCCGGCAACGATGCCGGCCTGCTCGCCGCGCTGGGCATCCGGACCTTCAGCGTCGAAACCATCGAGATCATCGGCGACCGCGCCGCGTTGCTGGACGAGTCG
>CAZRZN010000163.1:0-9351 GCA_964604565.1 uncultured Rhodobacterales bacterium | reverse complement strand
GCGACGTGCGGCCGATCTTTTCGAGGTTGCCAAGGGCCTTTTCCTCGATGGTGGTCAGGCCGCCCTCGATGTTGCCCTTGGTGGGCTGGCTGTCGGACAGGTCATCGGTCTGATGCGCGAAGATCACGTCGTCCTGATAGGCCTTCCACATCTTGTACCAGCGCTCGCCGACTTCGGGGGATGCGGCGCGCTCCTTGCAGATATGCTCTGCCCCAGTGATCTCGGAGGTTTCGCCGAAAAATCCGGTGATGCCTTCGGGCAGCAGCTTGTCATACATGTTGCCAACCGTCGGGCAGGATCCCAGACCGGTGGTCGTGTCGCTTTCACCGCATTTGGTCGAGACCCAGAGTTCATTTATGGAACATTCTTCGCGCTGCATCTCTGTCGCGTGGTGGACGAATTCCTTGGCGGCCCAGGACGCGGCGCGGATGGTCTCGAAGTCGCCCTTCTGTTCGATCGAAAATTCGGCGACCGGCTTGCCCGTCAGGCGAATGCCATCGGCGATCTTCTTGGTCCAGCCCGGTTCGATCCCGATCACCACGACAGCGGCGACATTGGCATTGGCGCCCGTGCCGATGATGGTTCTGAAATGCACGTCAAGATCTTCGCCGAACTGGAGGCGCCCGTAGGCGTGCGGGATCGCCATCGTGCCCTTGACGTTATTCGCGACAGCTTCGCACGCCGCGTTGGAAATATCGTCCACGGGCAGGATGATCACGTGGTTGCGAACGCCCACGCGACCATTTTCGCGACGGTAGCCGTGGACGGTGATGTTGGAGTATTTGGATGCCATCTGACGGGTTCCTTACCAGCGCTTGGTTTTGCAATTATGAGTGTGAACGTGCTCGCCTTCGCCGATATCGGCGATGATCTTGCCGATGTCTTCGCCATATTTCATGGCGGTGTCGCCAGCCTTGAGATCTTTCAACGCAATCTTGTGGCCGATCGGCACGTCATGTTTGGCCGTCAGTCGAAAGGTCGAATTGTCATGCGTGACGCAGCACAGCATGTCGGTCCCTGCGGTAAGACCTTCGACCACGACCACACCGACATTGTCGGCCTGTTCATGCACCAGAAGCTGCGGGATCTCGTTCGGGATGGGTTTGGTATCGGGCATGGGCCTCTCCATTTCACGCGGGTTTGAGAATGATCTTCGGCGCGGCGATCCGGCCTTCGCGAATATCGCTGAACGCCTTGGCGCCGTCGCTGAGGGGGCGGGTTTCTGTCCAGTCCAGCGGGCCAAGGCGCCCGTCGAACATTGCGGCACAGGTGTCACGGAAATCCTGCGCGGTATAGGTATACGTTCCGATAAATGTGATCTCTTGCAGGGTCATACGGCGGATATCAAGACCGGCGGTTCCGCCACCAAGACCCACATGCAGGATCACCCCGCCCGGGCGCGTGGCCGCGCAGGCGGTGGTCCGTGTCGCGTCATAGCCGACGCAATCAACGGTGACATCGAATTCGAGACCGGCAATATCGTCGGGCGCCAGCACTCTGACATTTGCGCCAAGCGCCAGATAATCGCGCCGCAGCCCGTTGGGCTCTATCAGGGTCACGGAGGGAACGCCCTGCGCGATCAGGCTGATCGCAGAGGCTACGCCGATCGCACCGCCCCCGATGACAAGGGCGGTTTCGGCCTTGTCCGCGGTCAACGCCTCCAGCCCCAGCCGGACCGCGTGCCAGCCGACCGCCACAGGTTCTGCAAGGGCGGCCTTTTCAAGCGTGATGTTGTCGGGAACCGGCACAAGATTGCGCTCCGGCATCGTGACATATTCCGCGAAGGCACCTTCCCTTGGCGGCATGGAGATGATCTGCCGCGTGCTGCACAGGTTGTCCCGCCCGGCCTCGCAGGCACGACAGGCCCCGCATGTCACAAGTGGGTTGATCGTCACACGGGTGCCATCCAGCGAACCACCGACAACCGTGCCGGCGCCTTCATGGCCAAGGATCAGCGGCGCTGGCCGACGGTCGTCGTGACCGAGATACGCATGCATGTCGGATCCGCAGATCCCCACACTGTCGATCCGGATCAGATGGTGGTCGTCCGAAGGCGCCGGATCCGGCACATCGCGAAACTCAAGCGCCTCCTGCCCGGTGTAAACCAATGCTTTCATTTGGCGGTGAACCCCCCATCGACCATGAGAACCTGCCCGGTGACATAGGCGCAGGCATCCGAACAGAAGAACAGCAGCGGCCCGTCCAGATCCTCCGGTTCGCCGTTGCGCCCGATGCACGTCTGCGCCGCATTGCGCGCCGCCCGCTCCGGATCATTGAACACGGCCGCAGTCAATTCGGTCCGGAAAAATCCCGGGCCGATCGCATTCGCGGTGATACCGTCCTTCGACCAAGCCTCGGCCATGGCGCGTGTCAACTGCGCGATCCCGCCTTTGGAGGCACCATAACTGAGCCCGCCGGGAAAGGCCCGATGCGATTGCAGCGAGGCGAAATTGACGATCCGTCCCCAGCGTTTTGCGCGCATCCCCGGAACAAGATGCTGCGAAAGGAAAAATGGCGCCGCGAGGTTCAGGTTCAAAGTGGTGTCCCATCCCTCGGGCGTGACATCATCGGCGGCCTGCCGGGTGTTGATGCCCGCCGCATGCACAAGGATATCCGGCGCGCCAAATGGCTCGGACGCGCGGGTGGCCAGATCAGCCAATCCCGCGCGGTCGCTCAGGTCATACGGTAGGGCAAAGACCGCGCCGGGTGCCTCGTCATGCAGCGAAGCCAAAGCATCGGCGCGCCGCGCAATAGCGATCACCTTGGCACCGGCCCGAGACAGCACGAGGGCCGCGCGTCGTCCAAGACCGGAACTTGCGCCGGTCACGCAGGCGACGTGGCCGGACAGATCGGGATGATCGCTTTCGCGCATGGCTCAGCTTTCTGCCGTAAGGTCAAAGGTTTCATCCGGAAAGAACTTGGCCAGCCGGATGTCCGCGGTGCGCGCATGGCCCTCCATGCCTTCCAGCCGGGCAATCCGCGCTGTCGCTTCGGCAATCGGCTTGGCACCGTCACGGGTGGACCGCTGCCAGGTCACGATCTTCATGTATTTGTGGACCGACAGGCCGCCCGTGTAGGTGGCCGCGCGACCGGTCGGCAGAACGTGATTGGTGCCGGATGCCTTGTCGCCAAAGGCCACGGTGGTCTCTTCTCCAAGGAAAAGCGAACCGTAGCAGGTGAGACGGTCAAGCCACCAATCCAGATCTTCGGCCTGCACGGTCAGGTGTTCGGGGGCATATTGGTCAGAGGTGGCGGCCATCTCTTCGCGGTCGGAACACAGGATCACTTCGGCATAGTCACGCCACGCGGCGGTCGCATTGTCGCGGTTCACCTCCGGCAATGTGTCGATCAGCGTGGGCACAAGGCGCATGACCTCCTCGGCAAGATCCCGGTCATCGGTGACCAACCACACAGGAGAGTTGTAGCCGTGCTCCGCCTGCCCGACCAGATCGGTTGCCACCACCATCGGATCGGCGGTCTTGTCCGCTAGGATCAGGCTGTCTGTGGGACCGGCAATCATGTCGATGCCGACCCGACCGAACAGGATGCGCTTGGCCTCTGCCACGAACTGATTGCCGGGACCGACAAGGATATTGGCCTTGGGCAGTCCGAACAGGCCAAAGGTCATCGCCGCGACACCCTGCACGCCACCCATGGCCATGATCTTGTCCGCGCCGCAGATATGCGCCGCGTAAACGATGGCCGGCGCGATCCCAACATCGGGGCGCGGCGGCGAGCAGGCCACGATATGCTTGCAGCCGGCGACCTTGGCGGTTGTCACCGTCATGATGGCGGAGGCGATATGCGAATACCGCCCGCCGGGGACATAGCAGCCCGCCGCATCCACCGGGATGGTCTTTTGACCCGCGATCATGCCCGGCACCACCTCGACCTCGATATTGGTCAGGGTTGCCTTCTGGGCTTCGGCAAAGCGGCGGACATTGTCGTGGCTGAAACGGATGTCCGCCTTGATCTTCTCGGGAACGAGAGCGATGGCCGCCTCGATCTCCTCTTGGGACAGCAGGATGCTGCCTTCGTATTTGTCGAACTTGGCCGCATATTCCATGGCCTTGTCGTCACCGCCGGCCTCGATGTCATTGAGGATCCCCTGCACAAGCTCATGCACGTCAGAGGCGCCGCTGCTTGCTGTAAGGGTGGCTTTCTTGAGATACTCGGTCATTTGAGGCGCGTCCTATCGATAAACGTCTGGAAGAAGGATGGTCGAGATCGCGGGGATATAGGCGATCATCAAGGTGACGATCAGCATGAAGCCCACGAAGGGGATGGCCCGCGCCGCGATCTTCAATATCGATTCCCCGGTGATCCCGGAAACCACGAAGAGGTTCAGCCCGAGCGGCGGGGTGATGAACCCTACGCCCAGCGCCGTGATCATCATGATGCAGAACTGGATCTCGTTCATCTCGATGCTCTGAGCGAGAGGGAACAGGATCGGCCCCAGGATCACGATATTGGGCGTGGTTTCCATCACGCAACCCGCCGCGATCAGGATCAGGATCATCATCAGGATCAGGACCCACGGCTCTTCGCTGACGCTGGTGGCTGCGGCGACAAACCCCTGCGGAACGCCAAGGATGGCCAGCGCCTGCGCCAACGGCAGGGAGAAGGCGATGATGGGCAGGATCACACCGTTCACCTTGGCGGAACTGACCAGCATCGCAGGAAAGTCCGAAAACCGCAGCGTGCCGATGATAAAGCCAATGGCGATGGTCACGACAACCGCGATGGCACCGGCCTCTGTCGGGGTCAGTCGGCCCGAAAAGATGCCGTAAAAGATGATACCGGGCACGAGAAAGGCATACCAACCGGACCGGATCGCCTTCCAAAGGTTCACGCCCCATTCGGAAAAGGTCATCAGTCCACCGCCCTCATAGGCGTGACGGCGGTTCACCAGCGTGTTGGTAATCAGGATCGCAAGCAGCACCAGAAGTCCCGGGATCACGGCCGCAAGGAAGAGGATCGACACGTTCACACCCAGCACGAGGCCGATGATGATATAGGCGATCGACGGCGGGATCAGGATACCGGTGCAGGCACCGGCCGCGACCAGCGCGCAGGCATAGGGACGCGGATAGCCGCTTTCGACGAGGCGGTCGATGGTCATGCGACCCACGGCGGCAGCGCCTGCCGCGTCGGAGCCGGAGATGGCCGCGAACATGCCGCAGACCAGCACGGTCGCCGATCCGAAGCCGCCCTTGGCCCAGCAGGTGATCGCCTCTGCCACGTCGAGGAATTTCTTGGAAAGGCCCGTCCGGACGAGCACATCGCCCGTCAGGATGAAAAGCGGGACGGCGGTCAGGGCGAAATGGTCGATCCCGTGAAACAGGCTTTCGCCGACAAGACTCAGGGGGAGGACGCCGGAAATCATCAGCATGAGGATCGCGGCGGATCCGATCGCCGCCCAGACCGGCACGGCCAGGGCTACGAGGACGACAAAGACCATGATCGGCAGATAGAAATCCCAGCCAAGGATGACCGATTGGTCCTGGAGCGCGTTGTAAAGCATGTGTCAGTCCCCTCAGTCGAACAGCTTGTCGCCTTCGTAGACGGGGCGCCCGTTACGAAGATCGGAGATATCCCGGAGGAAGGACTGGATCAGCCGCAGCATGACCAGGGCGAAGCCAAAGGGAACGGCAAAGAGGAACCATACCTGCGAGATCCGCAAACCATGCGTCACGGACCCGAATTTCCAGGAGATATGGACCGCCTCCCAAGACCAGTAGAGCGCGATCAGCGCGACGATGAACATCACGATATCGCCAAAAATGTAGAGCACCGCTTTGACCGTCTGCGGCACGTAATTCATGATCACGTCGATCCGGATGTGCCCACGTTCCCTGACCGCCGCGGCCGCGCCGATCCAGGCAAGATAGATGAAGGAATACCGCACCATCTCTTCGCCCCAGATCGAAGAATAGGCAAAAACCTCGCGCCGAATGACTTCGATGAACATCGTGCCCACGAGCATCACGTAAAAGACAAGCAGGAGCCAACGCTCCCCGTTCCTGTCCAAAGCTTTGTAAATCCTTGACATGGAGTCCCCCCGCCCGGGCGTGCCAATGGCTCCGCCCGCTTGCTGAAATGCACGCTGTCCGAAAATCCGGCATGGACCGGCGCCACCTCCCGTGGCGCCGGTCCGTGACGATCAGGCGTCGTGGACGTAGTAACGGCCCATGGTGCCTGCCGCTTCTTCGAGGCGGGCAAAGGTGTCCATGTCACCGGCCAGATCGACCTTGAACTGATCCCAGTCGCTGTTCTGGTAGCCACCGGCGTCTTTCCATTCGGCCAATTGGTCGTCGTTGAGCGTGTGGAACTCCACCCCGTTGGCGGTCAGCTGCGACATGGCATAGCCGCGCGCTGCGGGCACCTTGGCAAGGTTCTGCGCCTGAGTGATTTCACCGGCGAATTCGATGCCTTCCTGCACGTCCATCGGCAGGCTGTTGAACCATTCGAGGTTGACCGAGTAAACTTGGCTGTCCGGCACGGCCTGCGTGAAGGTCACGTGGCTCAGGATTTCCCCGAAGCCGAAGACATGCAGCGCGCCGACAGACGGATCAAGCGCATCGGCCACGCCCTGACGGATGGCGGAGGGCGTCTCGCCCCAAGCCACCGGCGTCGGGTTGGCGCCGACCATGCGGTAATACTGCTGAAGCATCGCGGAGCCTGGCACGCGGAATTTCACACCGGCCATGTCGCTTGGCGTGATGATCGCGTCGCCACCCTGACGCACCGCCACCACGCGGGGGTCGATGACAATGTAGAACAATGACTTGAAGCCGGAGGCCGCGATCTTTGGATCGACTTCGGCTTTCCATGCATCGGACGAAGTCAGGTTGGTGAACCGCTGGTTGGACCCGCAGAAATACGGCAGGTTGATCAGGTCGACCACGGATGCAAACGGGGCAAAGTTCGCCAGTGAGTGCTGCGCGCACTGGATGGTGCCGGACTGCACGGCCTGCGCCAATGCACCGCCCGCGCCCAACTGACCGCCGGGGGCCAGCCGCACATAGACCTTTCCGTTGGTCATGTTCTGGATGTTTTCCTTCAGGTCCAGCTGCATGATCGGATAGCTGCGCGACGCGCCAAGAACATAGGCGGTGGCCAGCGTCATGGTGTATTCGGCGGCTGCCTGACGCTCACGCTCTTCCGCGGCGGTCTGGGCTGCGGCCTCGGACGACCAGAGCATTCCACCGGCACCGGCGACCATCGCCGCTGTAAAACTGCCGGACCCTGCCAGCTTCAGAAAGTTCCGGCGCTCGGCCGAGGCCAGATCATTGTCGCGTTTTTTCATGTGGTTTCCTCCCATTGAAACGTGATTATTCTTCGGTCTTGCGGGCGTTCTTGTCTCTTGCCTCACGTTGCAAGATGCCGACGACAAAGGCCGTCGACGCACCAAGCAGTACAAGCATTTCCGCGACATTGCCCACCAGGGGCGCATCCCCGATGGCGCCGATTGCCACGTTCGAAACGAAAGCCAAAAGCAGGACAAGCGCCACTATGAAAGCCATTCGATCCCCTCCCGATGCCAAAATATTCGGCGATTCGAGATAAATGTAAGCGCTTACAGGTCACCATGCAAGCGTTTACATTTTCATGGCCACGGCGTTGCATTTCGGGCAATTTAGTCTCGGCCAGAAGAATCGGCGGGCAATCTGTTCGTCTTTGCATGCATCTAACCGAAAACGAGAGGCTGACTTGCGCATGGAAGAGCCGCCCCGAGACAAGCCCGTGCCAACTCTGGCAGATGTTGCCCGCCATGCGAGCGTGTCCACGGCAACCGTTTCGCGGTGCCTCAATTCACCCGATCAGGTCGGAAGCCAAACCCGTGAACGTGTCCTCAAGGCCGTTTCCGACCTTGGCTATGCGCCCAATTTCGGGGCCAGGACCTTGGCGGGCAAGCAGACCCACACAATCGGCGCGATCATTCCGACGATGGAAAATGCCGTCTTCGCCCGTGGCATCCAGGCTTTTCAGGAAGAGTTGGGCCGACATGGCCGCACGCTCCTGATCGCCTCATCCGCCTATAATGAAGCCCTTGAAAAGGAACAAATTCAGGCACTTGTCGCGCGCGGCGCAGATGCCTTGCTGCTGATCGGCTATCATCGCAGCCCGGAAGTGTATGACTTTCTGAAAAAACGCTCAATTCCGGTGCTGGTGGCATGGTCCTACGATCCGACACAACAACAACCCGCAATCGGGTTCGACAACATGAATGCGATGGCGGAACTGGCCCGACTGGTCATCCGGCAGGGCCATCAAAGGATTGCCTGCATCTCGGCGCCCGTTGCATCGAACGACAGGGCCCGCGGACGCGTCAATGGCATTCGGTTGGCCATGTCAGAGGCTGGTTTGGACCCGGAGATTTTGATCCTGACGCAAACCCCCTACGGAATCGAGAACGGCGAGACGGCCTTTCGCGAGATCATGGCCGCAGCCCCCGATACAACCGCCGTCATGTGTGTGAATGACGTGCTTGCCATCGGCGCGCTGCGCGCGGCCAAGGAAATGAAACTGCGGGTGCCCGAGGATGTTTCGGTAACGGGTTTCGATGACATCGAGATCGCGCTGCTGGCCGACCCCGCCCTGACGACAGTGCATGTCCCGCATCGCGAAATGGGCCGTCGCGCCGCCTGCATGCTGATCCAGATGACGAAACACGGCGACGCAGGCGAGAGCCTGCAACTGCCGACAGACATCCGGATGCGGCATTCCCTTGGATCCGCGTCGTGACATTGCGGACCGATATGGCACGCGGAGACCCGCGGCCCCGTATCGGCCGCGCAATGATCGCGGATCTGACAGCACCCTTCGTCGCATTCGTTGAAGATGACCGATTGACTGCCCGCTCCGGCAATAGGACGTTTCCGTTGCAAATGCCTTGCCGGTTGCCCGCGCTGCCCTGACACAAGCGCAAGGCGTATCTCGCCGCGGAACTGAACGAAACCTCGTTGGAAGACCTTAGAAATGGCCCACTTAGACCGTCGACGCGCAGAAAAGCTGATGTCGGAGGCGCAGCTTGATGCGCTTATCCTGTTCTCCCCGGAAAGTTTTACCTATGCCACGAGTGCCTCCGCTGGCGTGGCCAGCATGTGGCGCCGGGCGGGTTCGGTGGCGGTTCTGATCCCGGCGGAGGCACAAGCGCCCGAAACGGCCGTGGTCAGCGATCTCTTCGCCGACAGTTTCCGCGCAAGCAGCCACATCACCGACGTTCGGGAAAGTCCCATCTGGGTCGAAACGACAACCTTGTCGGGGACCGATCCCTCCCTGTCACCCGCGCAATTGATCCAATTAGCGTGGCAGGACCAAGGGCGCGCCGAGCATTTCAGCCGCCCG
>CAZRZN010000162.1:0-9469 GCA_964604565.1 uncultured Rhodobacterales bacterium | reverse complement strand
TGACATCCGACACGACCGATCCGCGCAATGCGATCCGCGCCGCGACATTGCTGCGCCGCGCGGCCGAAGCGGGACATGCCCCGGCGATGGCCAATCTTGCCCTGCTTTATTTTCGCGGAACCGGCGTTCCGCAGGATTACGTCCTCGGGCAGATGTGGCTTGTGCTGGCAGGCTCCGGCGGTTTCGAGGGATCCGCGCCCCTCAGCGCACGTTGGACCTCCCGCATGACGGCCGAACAGATCAACGAGGCTCAGGCCCGGGCAGAAGACCTTTGGCCGCAACTGACCGGCACAGGGGACTAGGCCTGCGCCCGGATTGCGCCGGACCCGATGATGCTTAACCTGTTACACGGCCGCTGTGCCGGGATGATCCGGATATCGTTGTCGCGCCGTCACCCGCGCTACCCGACACGTTGAAAACGCCGCAACGGCGTCCCGGTCTGAGGCGCCGCGCGAGGGCGCAAGCAACCCGAGGCTGACAATCGTCTTGCCGGATCAACCCGGCAAATCACGCAAACTGTTGTCATTGGGCGATCCTGCTGGCGCGGAAGGGATCCCGGCCGGGATCGACCGGACAGGCCTGCAAATCGAAACATGCCCCAAGGTCAAGGAAACGCGGATCCTCCGCCCTGCAAGGACGCCAGCCGTCAGGCCCAAAACTTGGTGGACGGCTTGCCATCGCACTTTGCCTTGCCAATAGTGCCCCATATGGACAGGCCACTGTCGGGACAATTCGGAAAGGGCTTCACCGTGGACAGCACCATCAGAACAGATTGGCTTCGCCTTGCCATCGCCTCCGCCATCGTGATCGTGCTGGCCTACCTGTTCTGGACAGGATCGCGCTATCCGGCACTGGATGAAAAGGCGATGATGTCCGGCGCGATCCAGCTGGAAGACCCGCTCGGATTCGAGGCGAAATTTCCGCTGACCGAAGGCATGACCCTGCTGGAGCGCATGTTCTATTCCACGCTGAACTGGATCAACACCAACAAGAAGGGCATGACCTTCGGTGTGCTGTTCGCCGCCGCCTTTCTGACAGCCGCCCCCTATGTCCGGCGAAAGAGCTTCAAGGGCGGCTTTGCCAATTCCGCGCTGGGCCTCGCGATCGGCACGCCCCTCGGGGTGTGCGTGAACTGCGCGGCCCCGATCGCGCGCGGGATGTATAGCGGCGGACTTCGGGCAGAGACGACGCTTTCGGCGATGATCGCCTCGCCCACGCTAAACGTCGTGGTGCTGACCATGCTGTTCAGTCTGCTGCCCTTCTACATGGCCGTGACCAAGATCGCGTTGAGCCTGCTGATCATCCTCGTCATTGTTCCGCTGATCTGCCGGACGCTGCCGGAGGTCGAGGTATCGGAGGATGCCTGCATCCTGCCAGTGACGCCCCAAGACCGGAACGGGATGCATTTCGCTGTCTGGGATGTGGCCAAAAGCTACGTCGCGAACCTTTGGTACATCCTCAAGATGACGGTCCCGCTGATGCTGCTTGCCGGGATGCTCGGGGCCATCGTTGCAACGCTCCTGCCGCAAGAGTTGATCACCGGGCTCAG
Organism: uncultured Rhodobacterales bacterium; assembly: GCA_964604565.1. Taxonomy (GTDB): domain Bacteria; phylum Pseudomonadota; class Alphaproteobacteria; order Rhodobacterales; family Rhodobacteraceae; genus CAZRZN01. The sequence continues at coordinate 7,920 of CAZRZN010000162.1, read as the reverse complement.
TTTCAGCCTCATCGTGCTGGTGCTCATTGCGTTGGTCGGGGTCTTTCTGCCGGTGCCCATCGCCTTTGACGTGGTGGTGACGGGGGCGCTGCTGGGTCTGGGACTGAGCCATGGCTATGTCATGGCGCTGCTGTTCACCCTTGGCAGTTTCAGCATCTATTCGTTTTTCATCGTGACGCAGTCGGTCGGGCTGCGCGCAGGGCTGCTGTTGGCGGCCAGCGTGACGGTTTCGGGCATCCTTGCCGGGGCCGGGGCGCATTACTACCACGAATGGCAGACCGACCGCGCGCTTCGGATGCTGACAGGACAGGCAGAGCAGGCGCCACCGCTTTTCTGGGCGGCGCAGGCAGCAGAGGGCGACCCCTGGACTGTGGTCAGCGAGGATGCACCACAAGTCACCGTGCAGGCCCGCCCGTTTGGCGCACCCTCCCCCGCCGGAGAGACCGCATTTACCCGGCTGGAGGGCTGGGAGATCGGTTTGGACCAACCCATCGAGTTCGGCATGGCCGATATGTGGCCGCCCTTCTGGGAGGGCCGCAGCCTGTCCTCCGGGGATATCGATAACGATGGCGACATGGATCTGGCCATTGCCTCGACCGAGGTCGGGCTGCGGCTGTTCGCCAACGACGGTCAGGGCCACTTCACGCCGGTCGCGGTGGACCTTGGCCCACTGGCGGCAGCGCCGGTATTCAACGCGGTGATCGTGGACATTGACAACGACGGCTGGCGGGATCTGTTTGTTGCCACCTACCAGAGGGGCAATTTCCTGATGCCCGGCAGCGCGGAGGGGTTCGGCGCGCCGCAGCCCGTCGCCAACCGCGCCGACGCCATGCTGTCCATGGCGCTGACCTTTGGCGATCCGGACCGGGACGGCGATCTGGATGTGGCCTTGGGCAACTGGGCCTCGGGCTGGTATCGGCGGATCCCGGGAGAGGAGTCGCGCAACCGTATCATCTGGAACGAAGACGGGACGTTGACCGGCGACAATTTTACAGATCTGCCCGGCATCCCCGGTGAAACGCTGTCCATTCTGTTCAGCGATCTGGATCGGGATGGAAACGCGGACCTGCTGGTCGGCAATGACTTCGAGGTGCCGGATTATTACTACATGGGCGACGGGGCGGGCGGGCTCCGCGCGATCACCCATCAGGACGGGACGGTGCCGCACACGACCACGACCACCATGGCGGTCAAGACCGCCGATCTGATGAACGACGGCACGCGGCAGTTGTATCTGGCGCAGATCGCCGGGCGGTCCTCCGGCGTGTCGGATATCCTCAAGATGCAGCCGCTGGAACGCTATTGCGACGCCATAAAACGGGATGAGGACCGCGCCACCTGTGAGGCGAACATGGCCATAAAGACATGGTACAGGTCCGGCAACAACTTCGACCCCAGCTTTGCAGGGCGCTGTCAGGACCTGACAGGCCGTGCGCAGGCCGAATGCAAGGCGATGCTGATCAAGGATCTGGCAATCCAGCGCAAGGATCCAGGAATTTGCACCCTGATCCCCGATGCGCAATTCAAGGCCAAGGCCTATTGCGATGTGCATTTCCGCCCGTCCCGGCCAATAGCCGCAGCCGAAGCGGACGCCGCCCTGCCACAGGTCAGACGGTCAAACGTGCTTTTGACACCGGCGGAGGACGGCTACCGGGATGTCGCCGCCGACTGGGGTCTGGCGGTGGGCGGATGGAGCTGGGACACGAAGATTGCCGATTTCGATCAGGACGGCTGGCAGGATGTTTACATCGTGAACGGCACATGGGTCCCGAACGAGGTCAGCCCATCGAACCTGTTTTTTCGCAACAACGGCACGGGATTCGTAGAAGTCTCCGGCACATTCGGACTTGAGGATTACCTGATGACGGCCGCTGCCACGCAATTCGACATGGATGGCGACGGTGATCTGGACCTGGTGACCTACCCGGTAAACGCGCCGTTGGCGGTGTTTCGAAACAACACCCAATCGGGAAACGCCCTGACCATTTCGCTTGAGGATATGGCTGGCAATCGCGACGGGATCGGCGCCGAGATCGCCCTGACCGACAGCGCGGGGGTGACCCGGCGCCGCGAAATCCAGCTCGGCGGTGGTTTCATGTCCTTCGACGCGCCGGTGGTGCATTTCGGTCTGGGAGACACGGCAGAGGCGCGGCTTATCAATGTCCGCTGGGCCGACGGCAGTGAAACGGTCATCGAGGGTGCATTCGCGGCAGACGCGGACTATCACATCCGCAGAGCAGCCCCGTGACGCCCGTCATGATCACAACGTGGCGCGGTTGATCTCGACCACATGCCCGTCCGGATCCATCAAGAAGGCCTGCGCGAAGCCGACACCGCTGTCGCGGTTCACGCGAAGATGTTTCGGGTCATCTGGGGCCGCGCTCTCGTCGTAACCGAAGACGACCAGTTGTTTCAGGACGCCGTCAAAGTCATCTGTCGCCAGTGCGAAATGCGAATCCCTGCCTGACACGGGGGCGCTGCGATAACTGCCTTCGGAATTGACGATCAGATGCAGTTGACCCGCGCCGCAAGCATACCAGAGGCCGTCGGGGCCGATGCCCGGCCGTGGCAGACGCGCAAGGCCCAGCGCCTGACCGTAGAATTCGGCGGAAACGGCCAGGTCGCGCACGGGGATGGAAACGTGATGCAGTCCGAGTTGCGGCATGGGGCACTCCGATCGTTGGGTCCGATCAGGATGTCAGGGCGCGCCCCCGCTGTCGAGACGGTTGCGGTCTGCCACCGAGGATAACCTCTGCCATTGAACCCGGCGCAGTTTCGCGGCACACAGAGGGACGCACCCCAGACACACCCGGAATGGTCATGGCCAAGCTTTACCACGTCCCTCTTTCCCCCTTTTGCCGGAAAGTCCGGCTGAGTCTCGCTGAGAAGAAGATCGAATGCGAGCTGGTCGAGGAACGCTATTGGGAAAAGGATCCGGATTTCCTGCGCCGGAACCCGGCGGCCAAGGTGCCCGTCCTCAAGATCGACGGCAAGACCATGGCCGAGAGCGCGGCCATCTGTGAATGGATCGAGGAAAAGTACCCCGAACCCTCGCTGCTTCCGCGCGGGGCCGATGCGCGTTATGAGATGCGGCGGCTCGTGGGTTGGTTCGATGACAAGTTCCACAACGAGGTCACATCGAAACTGCTGTATGAACGGGTCAACAAGAAGGTGATGAAGGCCGGCTTTCCCGACAGCGGCAACGTCAAATCGGGCGCCCGGGCGATCAAGTATCATCTGGATTACATGGCATGGCTGCTGGATCATCGCCGCTGGCTGGCGGGGGACAACATGACACTGGCGGACTTTGCGGCGGCGGCGCATCTGTCGTCTCTGGACTACATCTCTGACGTGGATTGGAACCGGTCGGAGGCGGTCAAGGACTGGTATGCCAAGATAAAGTCGCGTCCGGCATTCCGCGCCATTCTGGCCGATCAGGTGCCGGGCTTTCCGCCGCCGCCGCACTATACCGACCTGGATTTCTGATTGGGCCAAGACCCCTGCGGCCTTCGGGTCAAGGACCATGGGCAACCGGCAATGACAGGGAGGCGCGCCTGAAACCTCTGACGGAACGTCTGAAACAGGAAGCCACCGAGGTTGGGTTTTCGGGGTGCCGCATCGCGCGTCCGTGGGATGTGCCGGAGGTCATGGAACGGCTGCGCAGCTTTCTGGACCGCGGCTACCACGGTCAAATGGGCTGGATGGCAGAGCGCGTGCATTGGCGCGGTGCCCCGCAGGTGCTGTGGCCGGAAGCGCGCTCCGTCATCATGCTGGCAGAGAACTATGGCCCGGAGCATGACCCGATGGCCGTCCTCGACATGCCTGACGCCGGCGCGATCACGGTCTATGCACAGAACCGCGACTATCACGACGTGGTCAAGAAACGGCTCAAGCGGCTGGCCCGCTGGCTGATCGCAGAGGCGCAAAAGGACAGCCACCCGGCCCCCGAAGTCAAAGTCTTTGTCGACACCGCACCTGTGCCCGAAAAGGCACTGGCACAGGCTGCCGGGCTGGGCTGGCAGGGGAAGCACACGAATCTTGTCAGCCGGGATCTGGGATCATGGTTTTTCCTCGGATGCGTCTTTACCACGCTGGACCTGTCCACCGATGCGGCGGAACAGGATCATTGCGGGTCCTGCCGCGCCTGTCTGGATGTCTGCCCGACCGATGCCTTTCCCGCCCCTTACCAGTTGGACGCGCGGCGCTGCATTTCCTACCTGACGATCGAGCACAAGGGTCCCGTGGATGAGGCCCTGCGCCCCGGTCTGGGCAATCGCATCTATGGTTGTGACGATTGTCTTGCAATCTGCCCATGGAACAAGTTTGCCCACCGCGCCAGCGAAGCAAGATATCATGCACGCGACGATCTGCTGGCGCCCCCCTTGGCGGAACTGGCGCGGCTGGATGACGCCGGGTTCCGGGAACGGTTTTCCGGCTCTCCCATAAAGCGGATCGGGCGGGAGCGCTTTGTGCGGAATGTCTGCTATGCGATCGGAAATTCCGGGGCGCCCACGCTGCTGCCGGCGGTGCAGGCGTTGTGCGAGGACGCCGATTCGGCGGTGCGTGATGCGGCGCGCTGGGCGGTGGCGAAGCTGCGGAATGATGACGGGCGCTGAGCTGCCATCTCAGCGCCCGGAGCGACACCCGGTTTTCTTGGGAGAAAGCGATTGTCACTCGATGGATAAATGGCAGTCGCCTTTTCATGGTGCAAGAGCAGCAGAGATCACCTTAAGGATAGGGGCACACCACTTTGCAGATCGCTTTTACGCCCCATCTATTGGGTAAGGCCCGCCGCATCAGGAGGAAGAATTGACGAAATATGAACGAAGACCGGAGGTTATCGACAGCCTGACGCCCGAACAGTTCCACGTGACCCAGCAAAGCGGGACAGAGCGGCCGGGCACAGGCGAATATCTGCGCAACAAGGAACCGGGCATCTATGTCGACGTCGTCTCGGGAGAACCGCTGTTCGCCTCGGCGGCGAAATACGAATCGGGGTGCGGCTGGCCGAGCTTTGTCAAACCCATAGAGCCGGACAATATCGTGGAATTGCGCGATACGACGCTGGGGATGGTCCGCGTCGAAGTCCGCTCCCGTCACGGGGACAGCCATTTGGGTCATGTCTTTCCGGATGGCCCCACGGACAGGGGTGGCTTGCGCTACTGCATCAACTCGGCCTCGCTGCGGTTCATCCACCGCGACGACATGGAGGCCGAGGGCTATGGATCCTATATCGAACAGGTGGAGGAAATCGAATGACCGAACGTGCTGTATTGGCCGGTGGCTGTTTCTGGGGCATGGAAGAACTGATCCGCAAACTGCCCGGTGTCGAAAAGACCCGCGTCGGCTACACCGGCGGCGATGTGCCGAATGCGACCTACCGCAATCACGGAACCCATGCCGAAGGGATCGAGATCCTGTTCGACCCCGCGCGGATTTCTTACCGTGAGATCCTTGAGGTCTTCTTTCAGATTCATGACCCGACCACGCTGAACCGTCAGGGCAACGACCGCGGAATGTCCTACCGGTCGGCCATCTACTACGTCGACGAGGCCCAGCGCCAATGCGCGCTGGACACGATCGCGGATGTCGAGGCCTCCGGGCTTTGGCCCGGCAAGGTGGTGACGGAGGTGGAGCCGGTCGGCGATTTCTGGGAGGCCGAACCGGAACATCAGGATTACCTGCAACGCTTTCCCGGCGGCTATACCTGCCATTTCCCGCGCGCCGACTGGGTGCTGCCCAAACGGAACGCGGCCGAGTAGGCAGGAAGTTACCGGCAAGACGGAACATTCCAAAAGCGCCGAAAGACCCATGCGGAAACGCATGGGTCTTTTGCGTAATTCAGCAATCCCGCTGCGCTGATGTTTGGGATAAGTGGGATGGATCGTAAAATGGAGACCGATCAATGAATGCCGCTGCCTTCTGGGACAACCTCGCCGACCGCTACGCAAAGCAACCCATCGGCAACATCGAGGCCTATGAGGCCACTTTGGACCGGGTCCGTCACTGGCTTCGGCCCGATATGTCGGTGATGGAGATCGGTTGCGGCACCGGGACCACCGCGCTGAAGCTGGCCGATTGCGTCCGGACCTACCTTGGCACCGATCTGTCCGGCGAAATGGCGCGGATCGGCAACGAAAAGGCCGCCGACGTGCCAAATGTGTCCTTTGCACCCGCCCCGGCAGAGACCGCTGGCGCGGGACAGCATTTTGACGCGGTGCTGGCGTTCAATCTGCTGCATCTTGTCGAGGATCGTGGCGCGCTGCTTGCCCATGTGCGCGGCCTGCTGCCGGAGGCCGGGCTTTTCATCTCCAAGACACCGTGTCTGGCAGGCAAACCCTGGTTCGCGCCCCTGATCTGGGTCATGCAGATCGTTGGCAAGGCGCCGCGGCCGGTGCGGCTTCTAAGCACGAAAACGCTTGAGGCAGAGATAAAGGCCGCCGGGTTCGAGATCGTGGAAACCGGCGGTTACCCCAAGAAGCTGCCCAATCACCTTGTGGTGGCCCGGGCGATTTGAACTGTCCGCGGCGCCTGCCTGCGGGGCAGGCGCAGCCGCGGGTCCAGCCGCAGGCAGGCATCGGCTGATGGGTGCGGCCGAAGGTGGCATCAAGGGCCGCTGTCAGGTGCATTCCGGGACTCGAAATGAGAACAAAAGGGGAATATGCTTCCTGCATGTTCGCCGAGCTTTGCATCACCTCGAATTTCACCTTCCTGAACGGGGCCTCGCACCCGGAGGAATACATGGAGCGCGCCGCGCTCATGGGCCTGTCGGCCATTGCCATCGCGGATGTGAATTCGGTTGCCGGAATCGTCCGGGCGCACAGCCGCGCCAAGGAAATCGCGCGGCAAGTGGCCGAACTGGAGGCGCTGGAGGCGGCGGGTGGTTTCATCGGCCCGCCCGCGCCCCCGCATCTGCCCGCCCCGTCCCGCGCGCCGGTGCGCAATGTCCCCCGGCTGATTCCCGCGGCGCGGCTGGTCTTTGCCGAAGGGGTGGAGATGACGGCGCTGGCCGCCTCGCGCACCGGCTGGGCGCAATTGTGCCGGCTGCTGTCCACCGGACGGCTACGCGCGGACAAGGGCGATTGCCTGCTGCACCTGTCGGACCTGCCCGACCGGCCCAACGGGCTGGAACTGATCCTGCATGCCCCGCGCCGCCCCGGGCGCGACTGGGCAGATCGCCAGCGCCCCCTTGCCGACCGCCATGCCGGTCACATGCATCTGGCGCTGGCGCCCTGGTATGACGGCGAAGATGCGCCGCGTTTCGACGCGCTGGCGCGGCTGGCCGACCGGCTGGGCCTGCCGACGCTCGCCACCGCCGCGCCGCGGATGCACCACGGACGGCGGCGCAAGCTGGCCGATGTGCTGACCGCCATCCGTCTTGGCAGGAGGGTCGACAGGCTGGGCCACGCCGCGCTCGCCAATGGCGAGCAGCGGCTGCGCGCCGGGGCAGAGATGCGCCGCCTGATGGGTCCCCATTCGGAGGCCATAGACCGTGCCGCCGCCCTTGCCCGGCGTTGCACTTTCGACCTTGCAACCCTGCGCTACGAATACCCGTCCGAGATCGCGGAGGGCGAAACCGCGCAGACGCGCCTCAGCCGTCTGGCGCATGAGGGACTGGCATGGCGCTATCCGCAGGGCGCGCCACAAAAGGTCCAGACCATGCTGACCCATGAACTGAGCCTGATTTCCAAGCTGAAGTATGAGCCTTATTTCCTGACTGTCCGGGACATCGTCGCCTTTGCGCGCGACCGCGGCATCCTGTGTCAGGGGCGCGGGTCGGCGGCGAATTCGGTGGTCTGCTACTGCCTTGGCGTCACCTCTGTCAGTCCGGAGATCGGGACCATGGTCTTTGAACGCTTCGTGTCCGAGGCGCGGGACGAGCCGCCCGATATCGACGTCGATTTCGAACATGAACGCCGC
>CAZRZN010000161.1:0-9557 GCA_964604565.1 uncultured Rhodobacterales bacterium | reverse complement strand
TTCCTCCATTTTTCACTCGGCGGGAAATTATCTCTATTTCTTTTTCTCGACCAACCATCAGTTGTACCCCAAGTTCGCTTGGAGGTAATGCCTTCGTCTCAAAAGGGTTGTTAGAAAATCCCCATTTTTCATACATTTCTGTCCCTTTCAAATATTAGGTTTTACGGCGCAAAATTCCTTAGATACACATCGCCTGCCCTCGCTAGCTAACTCAATGAAGCCAACCTCCCGCCACCCCTCCCCAATTTCCGGGAAAAATGCGTCCGCGTCCGCGACCTCCGTATCGACTTCGGTGATCAGCAGGCGGTGGGCGAGGGGCAGCATCTCTTCGTAGATCCTTTGGCCGCCGATGCCGTAGATGCGGAAATAGCCGGCCTCCTGCGCGATTCCGATGGCCTCTTGCACCGTGCGGGGGGTCAGCTCGTGCAGTTCATCCTCGCGGGTGACGACGATGTTGAGGCGCTTGGGCAGCGGTTTGACCGGCAGGCTTTCCCATGTCCGGCGGCCCATGATGAGCGCGCCGCCCAGTGTCTCACGCTTGAACATGGCGAGATCCTCGGGGATGTGCCACGGGATCTGGCCGTCCTTGCCGATGGCGCGGTTGCGGTCGTGCGCGGCGATGAGCGTGATCATGCGCGCCCCGGCGCCTTTGTCGCGGGCAGGGGGCGGGCGCCGGGCTGTCCGGTCCGCTGCATGTCGCGCGTGCGGGCCGGTGCCCCCCGGCGAACCCCTGCTGTGGCGGCGGTGGCAAAGTCCATTCAGCGTGTCCTTTTCGTCTTGAGGGGCCCGATCCGGTGGGGCCCTCCTGTTCCCGTGCAGGATGATCGACAGCCCGGTTGCGGGGAGGCCCCGGCATGGCGCGGCCGGATCGGCCCTGTCGGTTGTGCCATCCCCCCTTGCGGTCGGGCCGTTGACCCGTGTTGGCAGAAGGTTCGACCAGACACAGGTTTGGCGCGCCAGACCGTCGCCGTCGAGTCCGAAATTGTCCGTTTGCGTTGCCGTGGCGCGGGGGCCTGCGCGCCGTGCACTGGATCACGGCGCGGTCCACGTCCGCGGAGCCGCGGGCCGACAGCCTGAGCGGGGGCGAAGGGCTGCGGGCCGCGCTGGCCTGCGTCTTTGCGGCCGATCCTGCGCCGGAGGTGCTGATCCTCGATGAACCGACCAACCATCTGGACATCGACAGCATCGAGGCGCTTGAGACTGCCCCATGTGCCTATGACGGGGCGCTGCTGGTGGTCAGCCACGACGCCGGGTTCCTTGACCGGATCGGCCTCGGGACCCGGATCACGCTGCCCCGCACGGCGCGGTGAGTCTGTTGGTCGGGCGGAAGCTTTGGGCCTTTTGTGAGGAGCGTGGCAAGGTGATCTGCGCGGCCGCCGGACCCGGGCACCGCCTGACCGTCATGCCGACCGCTACACCGCCACGTCCGCCCGGATCGCCGCGTGGGGCGCGTATCCCTCAACCTCGAAATCGTCGATCCGGTAGTCGTCAATGCTGTCGGCGTGGCGCGTGAGCCGCATGCTGGGGAACGGGCGCGGCTCTCGCGAGATCTGCTCTTTCGCCTGATCGAGGTGATTGAGGTAGAGGTGGACATCCCCGCCGACCCACACCAATTCCCCCGGGCGCAGTCCGGCCTGCTGTGCCAGCATCAATTGCAGCGCAGTGGCCCCGACATAGTTGAAGGCCGCCCCGAGAAGCAGATCCACAGACCTTTGGAACAAAAGGCAATTCAGACGCCCGTCCGAGGTGACATGGTATTGGTAGACCATGTGACAGGGCGGCAGGGCCATGGTGTCGAGTTCCGCGACATTCCAGCCGTGAAAGAGCATGCGGCGGCTGGAGGGGTTCTCCTTGAGGGTCCGGACCAGATCGGCGATCTGGTCATGCTCCTGTCCATCGGACCCGAGCCACCGGCGCCATTGCTTGCCATAGACGGGGCCGAGTTCGCCCCAGCGCGCCGCAAAGGCATCGTCCTCGACAACGCGCTGTTCAAAGGCGGTCTGCGTGATGTTTTCCCCCGTCTCGCGGCGATAGGTGGCCAGCGGCCAATCGGTCCAGATGCGGACGTTTTCACGCAGGAGCGGCTGGATGTTGGTCCCCCCTGTCAGGAACCACAGCATTTCCTTTACGGCGGTTTTCCAGTAGACGCGCTTGGTCGTCAGGATCGGCACGGCGCCCTTGGACAGGTCAAATCGCACCATCGCCCCGAAGATGGACCGAGTGCCGACACCGGTCCGGTCCATGCGCTGATCGCCGTTTTCAAGCACTTGAGCCAGCAGGTCGAGGTATTGATATTCAGGATGGCGCATACGAGGGCCTCGCATCGGTGAGGAAGGTGATTATGACCCTAAAGAAAGCGGCAGACGGCATCCAGCGGTTCGGGCCATGATCTTGACCTGCCGGAGGTTGCGGCTGGAGGGCAGCGTCTTCTTGTCCGGCACATCTGCCGCGATCCGTCAAGTTGCGCGGGACGCCCTGATATTGCTGCATGTTGATCGGTCCCCAAGGATCGGTGGCGCAATGCCATATCGCCGCAACATAGGCGATTCCGGTCGCGGCGCAACGCGGGGCTGTCTTGTGCTTGCGGCGTCAGGTGGGGCGAATTTGCCGCACATTCGCAAGCGGGCAGGGCGGTTTTTCCCGCTGTGATTGACTTTGTCCACAGGCCTGCGCAGGCTGGCGACAAAATAATAGGCAAGACCTGAGGCAGTCCAATGTATCGCATTTTTGCAGCGCTCGCGTTGACGGGCGTGCTGTCCGCGTGTGACGGCAACACCTTGAGCAGCGGCGACGACGACGACGCCGGGATCGGGATCGGCGCACAACCGTTGATTGACGAACCGGAGCCCGCCGACGACGGGAGCGATCCGGACGCGGACCCCGACCCGGACAACCTTTATGCCAGCGAACTGGACGGGACGGACGACCAGTTGACGGTCAACGCCATGAGCTTTGATCCCGCCACCGGGGAGGTCGTGTTCAACAACCTGCCCTTTGACAGCAACGTTCAGGTGGCGGGAGAGAACGTCTACACCCGTGACGCCACGGTGAGCGCGGCGCTGGCGGCCACCGGGTTCGACGGGTATCGCAACGCCTCGGGACCGCGCGCCAATTCCCAATATTTCGCGGTCTTCCGCCGGTCCCCCAGCGGCTACAGCCAGGTCGGGGCGGTCGGCTCTGACCGTTACATCGGCTTTGGTTTCGGCGGCGCGGCGGCGCAGCGGCTCGAGGGGAGCGGGGCGTTGCCGGAAACCAATGATTCCTATGTCTTCACCGGGGAATACGCGGCGGTGCGCACGGTTGTCGACGAAACCACCGGCACGCGGATGGAATATGTCGCGGGCACCTCGATCATCGAGGTGGACATTCAGGATTTCGACGTCTCCGGCGCGGTCGAAGGGCTGATCGTCAACCGCAGCTTTTTCGACGCCAACGGCGTTGCCATCCCTGAGCTGACAAACGCCGATTACATCACGATGAAGACGGCAGAGATCAATTTCGACAATTGGACGATCACGTCATCCGATGCCAGCACCGTGCTGGAGGGCGAAGAGCAACAGACCGGCAACTGGGGCGGCCTATTTGCCGGACCCAACGGCGAGGAAGTCACCGGCATCGTCGTGGTCGAAGGCGACGGCCCCGTGGGCATCGACCCGGAGTCGGGCGAATACATCCTTCAGGAAATCCGCGAGACCGGTGCCTTTGTCGCGACGCGCCCCTGAACCATGAGGCTGGGCGCCCCGTTCCCGCGCGGCCTTTGCCTGACGATGGCGCTGTGTGGCCTGTTGCTGCACTGGCCCGGCACATCGCGCGCGCAGGAGGTTCGGATGAGCCTCGACGACGCGCGCGGCGCGGCGGCGCTGGCGCTGCAACGGGGCAATCCGGAACTGGCGGAGCGGCTGGCCGCAGGGGTCCTGCTTGGCGCGCCCGAGGATGCGCCGGCGCTGCTGATGAAATCGCGCGCGCTGCGCGATCTGGGCCGCAACCGGGAGGCTGCCACCTTTGCCCGAACCGCCTTTGACACGGCCGAAGGGGACAGGGACCGTTTCTTTGCCGCATTGGCGATGGCGCAGGCGCGGGCGTCGGCCGGGCGGTCGGGGATCGCGCAGATCTGGCTGCGCCGCGCCGCGGAAATCGCCCCGGACGACGATCTGCGCGCGGTTGCGGTGCGGGATTTCCGCCATGTGCGGCGGCTGACGCCATGGCGGCTGTCGCTGGATGTCTCTGTCGAACCGTCGGACAACCTGAACGGCGCACCCAAGACCAACAGATTCACCTTTGCCGGACTGCCCTTTGTGAACCCGTCGGCGGTGCCGCTGTCGGGACAGCGTCTGGTCGTCGGGGCGGATTACCTTTACCGCCTGCCGCTGAGCGAGACCCGGCGGCTGAGTTTCGGCGCCGGGCTGGAGATGCAGAGGGTCCGGTTTTCCGACGCAGCGCGCGACAAGGTGCCGGGGATCGACAACGCGGATTACCGTCAGGACGCGCTGGTGCTGAGCCTCGGCTACGAGGCGCGGGCGCAGGATGGCCGGTGGCTGGCGGCGTCGCAGGTTTCGCTGACGCGGCATTTGTTGGGCGGGGAACGCTATGCCGACGCGGCGCGGCTGGATCTGAGCTATGGCCGGTCTCTGTCGCCCGGTCTGGTGGCGCAGGCCCGCTTTGGCCTTGAAAGCGAGCGGCGCTTTGACGCGGGATTGCGCGATTCGCAGACCCGCGAACTGGGCCTGTCCCTGACCCGGCGCGTGTCCCGCCTGTCCATCGGGCTGGATCTTTCGCTGGCCGACACGGAGTCCGATTCGCGGCTGGTGGCGCGGGAAAGCACGCGCGCCGCGCTGCGTTTCGGTCTGGGAAAGCCGGTAAAAGGTGTTCTGCCGAATGTCACGCTGGCCTGGGAGGCGGTGGACTATGACCACGGCCCGACGACCTTCTGGACAGCGCCCCGGCAGGACGAGGAATGGTCCGTGACGGTGGATGTGCTGCTGCCGGAGCTTGATTATTACGGCTTTGCACCGGAGGTCGGGGTTTCCTTCCGGGACCGGACGTCCAATTATGGGATATACGAGACCCGGGGCACCGATCTGCGCCTTGGGCTGAAATCAGTATTCTGACAAGGGCGCCCTCGGGTGTCCGGGGGAGACGACATGCCGATCAAGTATCTGCACACGATGGTCCGGGTGAAGGACCTTGAGACCTCTATGGCGTTCTATGAATTGCTGGGCCTGAAGGAGACCCGCCGCTGGGACAGTGAGCAGGGCCGTTTCACGAATGTCTTCATGGCGCCGGAGGGGCAGGAGGACTGCCCGCTGGAGCTGACCTACAACTGGGATGGCGACGAGGGGCTGCCGTCCGATTCGCGGCATTTCGGGCATCTGGCCTATTCGGTGCCGGACATCTACGGCATGTGCCAGCACCTCATGGACAATGGCGTGACGATCAACCGGCCACCGCGCGACGGGCGCATGGCCTTTGTCCGGTCGCCCGACAACGTGTCTGTCGAATTGTTGCAGCAGGGCGACGCGCTGCCCGCGGCCGAACCGTGGTCCAGCATGGGCAACACGGGCCATTGGTGAGCATGTCGGCGCGGCTGGCGGTTGCGGCGTTGCTGGCGCTGGCCCCGGCGGGCGCGCAGGCGGCCTGCCGCTTGGCCCTGCTTTTGGCGCTGGATGTGTCGTCCTCCGTCGACGAGGACGAATATGCGTTGCAGCGCGACGGTCTGGCGGCGGCGCTGATGTCGGAGGACGTGCGGGGCGCCATCCTGCAGGGCGGCGGCGGCAACGTGGCCTTGGCCGTTTACGAATGGAGCGGTCGGCGGCAGTCTTCGGTCGTGCAGGAGTGGGTCATGCTCCGGTCGACGGGGGACATCGCCGCCGTGACGGAGCGGCTGCGGCGCACGGAAAGGTCCTATCGGCAGTTTCCGACGGCGCTTGGCTATGCGCTGGGCTATGGCGCGGATCTGATGCAGAGGGCGCCGCGCTGCGACCGGCAGGTGATCGACGTGTCCGGCGACGGGATCACCAATGACGGCTTCTGGCCGGAACTTGCCTACAAGCATTTCCCCTTCGAAGGGGTGACGGTCAACGCGCTGGCGGTGCTGGGCGCCGATCCGTCGGTGGTGGATCACTATGAATTCGAGGTCCTGCACGGACCGGGCGCCTTCATCGAGACATCGGAGGGTTACGCAGGGTTTGAACGCGCGATGACCCGCAAGCTCTACCGGGAGATCCAGAACCGGATCGTCGGGGGGCTGCCGGATGCGGGCGCGGACCCTGGATGAGGTTGCTGGCCCTGCTGCTGGCGCTCTGGGCGGGGGCCGGGACCGCGGCCTGTCGGCAGGCGCTGGTTCTCGGGATGGATGTGTCCGGCTCCGTCGATGCCCGCGAATACCGGCTTCAGATGGACGGTCTGGCCGGTGCGCTGGAGGATCCGGAGGTCATGGCGGCGCTGCTGGCTTTGCCGGATGCGCCGGTGCGGCTGAGCGTGTTCGAGTGGAGCGGACCTCAGGCGCAGCGGCTGGTATTGCCATGGCGGACCATCGCGGGGCCGGCGGATGTTGTGGAGGTCGCGGCGATTCTGCGCAGCACGGAACGCATGACGATGGACCAGTCCACGGCAATCGGCGCGGCGAAGGCTTATGGCGCAGGGCTGCTGGCGGATCAGGGCGGATGCTGGCGCCGCGTGCTGGATCTGTCGGGCGACGGTGAATCCAATACCGGGCCGCGACCGCGGAGCCAACGGCCCGACGGTGTGACGATCAACGGGCTTGTGGTCAGCGGCACGGCCAATGCGAATGGCATCGGCGCGCTGGGCGCCTACTACCGCGCCTATGTGATCCAGGGACCGGAGGCCTTTGTCGAGACGGCGTTGGGCTTTGAGGCCTTCGAAGCGGCCATGGTCCGCAAGTTGAAGCGGGAGTTGCAGGTGCTCGCCGTTTCGGCACGATGAGAGCCCGTCGGGCCGGGAGAGTCTCAGCGCCTCCCGCGCCTGATGTCTGGACGGCGGTCATGCGGCGGCCGCACCCATTGAACAGGACGGCGCGGCCGGGTTTGGTGGCCTGCCGGGCCGGCGCATTGGACCGGGGACAAGCCGTCTGCGCAAGAGGAGCACGGTGTTTCGGCGGGATACGCCCGCCAGGCGAAGCCGGTTGTCCGTATTCCCGGCGACCGCGTCGTGCTGCTTTTCGATCCTACCCGCCCGAGTGACGGTTGGGAGGTACCGCCCCGTTGCAACCACCGCAAAAGCTGGCCGCAGGGGGAGGCATGTCAGTAGATGTAGCGGATCTGGTCGGTCCAGTAGCGTTCGACACGGCGCAGGGCGGTTGTGATCTCGTCCATCCCTTCGATCGTGAGAACACCCTTGCCTTGCAACCCGTCTGCATGGCGCAGGAAGAGGTCGCCCACGATATCGCGGATCTCCCGGCCGCGCTGGGTCAGACGGACGCGAACCGACCGGCGGTCGATCTCACATCTTTGATGGTGCATGTAGCCCATTTCGACCAGCTTCTTGAGGTTGTAGCTGACGTTGGACCCTTGGTAGTAGCCGCGGCTCTTGAGTTCACCGGCGGTGACCTCATTGTCGCTGATGTTGAACAACAACAGTGCCTGCACCGCGTTCACATCGATAATACCCAGTCTTTCGAACTCATCCTTGATGACGTCGAGCAGCAGCCGGTGTAACCGTTCCACGAGGCTCAACGCATCCAGATAGCTCGCCATGTAGCCCTGTGCCGGGCCCTGGTTCATGGACGAATGAATGCTCATTTCAATCTCCGCCTGTTTTTGTTGCATGAGCATTCGGTCAAAAAAAAGAACATCGGGTTAAACTGAGAAGAAGACCGGGAAAATTCGAATGATATTGGTGACTTGGTTAACCAAGGCTACCGCCCCGAACCCCGCGCCCAGGGGGGCGACACCCGAACGCGAGGTGATCATGTCGCGATTCAACCGTGAGCGGAAACGCGGGTGATCTCCGAAACGATCATCCTGTGGTCTTGCGGGACGGGACGTTGACCGGAAATCCATTGATAGAGATCCTGATCGTTTTCCGCCAGTAGCGCCTCATACGCATCGAGGGACGCGGCATCCAGATCTGCAAGCCGTGCCTTTGCGAAGCGCATCAGGAGGATGTCCATCTCCTTGATTCCACGCCGCATGGAGCGCATGTGAAGACGCTTCAGTCGGGTTGCGCGGTCCTCTTCGACAGGGCTGGGCATGGCTCAGGCCTCTTCCTTGAGAAGCAGGCGGAGGCGTTTTTCGAGCCGCCCCAGCTTGTCGGCGCCAGCCTTGAATTGCCCGCGCAGGGCGCGGATCTCCGTCAGGACGGCATTGACATCGGGGGTCAGGGAGCTGTCCTCGGACGGATCTGAAATGCCCTCTCCCTGCCCGGTGAGCAGCCAGACGATGGAGACGTTCAGCACACCTGCCAGCATCGAAAGCCGGTTGGCACGGGGTTCGCTGGTGTCGTTTTCCCAGCCTTGCAGGGTCTTGAGCTTTACGCCCAGACGCTTGGCGAGGATCGACTGCGTCATCCCGGCGGCGTCGCGGGCGGCGGCGACGCGGTCGCCGAAGGTGGCCGACTCCGGCCCATACCAATCTTTCGCATCATCCATAGTCATTCCTTTCAGGTGAAGCCGCTTGAACGGGGTTGTTGCGCAAACTATGACGGGACAGGCGCATTTTCAAACCATCGAGGCCCCATGTCCTTCCTGTCGCAGACGCTGACCCGGGTGAAACCCTCCCCAACCGTGGCCGTGACGCAACTTGCGCGCGAGCTTGCCGCGGAGGGGCGCGATATCATCGGATTGGGCGCCGGCGAGCCTGACTTTGACACGCCCGACAATATCAAGGCTGCGGCAATTGCGGCAATCGACGCGGGGAAAACGAAATACACCGCGCCGGACGGTATCCCGGAGCTGAAACAGGCGATCTGCGCCAAGTTCCTGCGGGAGAACGGGCTGACCTATGCGCCCGATCAGATCAGCGTCAGCACCGGCGGCAAGCAGGTGCTGTATAACGCGCTGATGGCCACGCTGAACCCGGGCGATGAGGTGATCATCCCCGCGCCCTATTGGGTCAGCTACCCGGACATGGTGCGGCTGTGCGGCGGCGAGCCGGTGATCGTGACTGGTGCAGAGGCGGCGGGGTTCCGTATCACGCCCGCGCAGCTGGAGGCGGCGATCACGCCGAAGACGAAATGGTTCATCTTCAACTCTCCGTCCAATCCGACAGGGGCGGGGTATGATCGTGCCGCGCTGGAGGGACTGGCCGAGGTGCTCATGCGCCATCCGCATGTCTGGGTGATGAGCGACGACATGTATGAGCATCTGGCCTATGACGGGTTCACCTTCGTGACGCCCGCGCAGGTGGCGCCGGGGCTGTATGACCGGACGCTGACGGTGAACGGCGTTTCCAAGGCCTATGCGATGACCGGCTGGCGGATCGGCTATGCCGGGGGTCCGACGCCGCTGATCGCGGCGATGCGCAAGGTGCAGAGCCAGTCCACCACCAACCCCTGTTCGATCAGCCAGTGGGCGGCGGTCGAGGCGCTGAACGGGCCGCAGG
>CAZRZN010000160.1:0-9572 GCA_964604565.1 uncultured Rhodobacterales bacterium | reverse complement strand
GCCCGATACACGCGCCTATGACGTGGTGACCGGGCGGCTGCGCCGCGCCTCCGGCGCACTGGGCCAGTTCACGGTCGCGATCGACTCGCTGCGACAAGTGGAACCCGGCGGGCGCGGCGCGCGGACCCTGACCCCACCACAGGACGGCGGCCTGTCGGACTGCGACATCCTGCTGGATCTGCGGGGTGACACCCCGCTGTTTCCCGCACATGAAAAGCGCGAGGGCTACCTGCGGGCCGATCCGGGCCATCCGCCCTCTGTCGCGGCGGCGGTGCTTGCGGCCTCCCATCTGACCGGGACATTCGAGAAACCGCTTTATGTCCGGACCGAACCGTTGCTTTGCGCGCATTCCCGGGCCGAACAAACCGGCTGCACCCGCTGTCTGGATCTCTGCCCCACCGGGGCGATCACGTCGGCGGGCGATCATGTCACTGTCGATCCGATGATCTGCGCGGGCTGCGGCGCCTGTTCGGCGGTCTGCCCCTCGGGCGCGATCAGCTATGAAGCACCGCCCGTCGATCTGATCTTTCGCCGCGTGCAGACCCTCGCCAAGGCCTATCTGGAGGCCGGCGGCTCCGCACCCCGGCTTCTGGTGCACGACGCCCATGGGGCCGAGATGATCCGCCTGTCCGCCCGCTACGGGCGCGGACTGCCGCTGGACATGGTTCCGTTGGAACTGCCCGCGATCGGCGCCTTCGGCCATGCCGAGGTGATGGCGGCCCTGGCGGCGGGCTTTGCCACTGTGACGCTGTTGCCGGGACCCGGGGCGGACCGCAACGCGATGACGGCACAAGTGGCGTTGGCCACGGCCATTGCCGGAGACGCGCGCGTGCATCTGCTGGACCCGCCGGACCCCGACGCCATGAGCGATGCGGTTTATGACGGGCCGGCCGCCCCTGCCCCGGTGGCAGACCCGGTGCGCCCGATGGGCACACGGCGTCAGGTCACCCGTCAGGCGGCACGGGCATTGCACGGCGATACCGCGCAGATCCCGCTGCCGCAGGGCGCGCCCTATGGCGCGGTGCGGGTGGATACCGACGCCTGCACCCTGTGCCTGTCCTGCGTGTCGCTCTGCCCCTCCGGCGCCTTGGGCGACAATCCCGACAAGCCGCAACTGCGGTTCCAGGAGGATGCCTGCCTGCAATGCGGGATCTGCGCCACGATCTGCCCGGAAAAGGCCATCACGCTGGAGCCGCGCCTCGATCTGACCGAAGCGGCGCTCCGCCAGGAGGTGCTGAACGAGGAAGAACCGTTCGCCTGCGTGGACTGCGGATCCCTGTTCGGATCGAAATCCGCCATCGACCGGATCACCGAAAAACTGTCGGGTCACGCAATGTTCCAAAGCCCGGAGAAGCTGCGCATGATCCAGATGTGCGACGATTGCCGGGTCAAGGCGCAGATGCGGGCCACGGACAATCCCTTCGCAGGTGGCGACCGGCCCCGCGTGCGCACCACCGAAGATTACCTTTCCAAGCGGCGCGACCACTGACCATGTTCAGGCTGGCCCGCAGCAGGCATGTCCAAACAGACCACACGTCAAGGACGCCCCCGGCGGGCAGAGTAACCGCGCCGGATCTATTGTTGAACCAGCGGCGCGCCCAGATCGGCTGGCGGCATCGCGGCGACATAGGCGACCACCGCATCGACCTCTTCGACCGTCATCCTGACGGGGGCGATGGGCGATGGGCGGTTCTTCGGAAAGGGCAGCGTCAGCCCGTCGATGATGGTAAAGGCGGGATGCGGGTTCAGCGTGTAAAAGGCGTAAAAGCGCGCCTCCCAATCGTCGAGGCTGCGCAAGACGGCAAAGCTTGGGGTGGACCCGATGCCAAACCCGCGCGTCGCGTCATCGACCGCGTGACAGCGCACGCATTTCGACCGAGAGACCCTGTGGCCGAGATCGGCGTCGCCGTCGTAGGTGACGGTCACGGCAGCGACGCTTTCTTCCGGCGGCGGTCCGTAAAGCGCCTTGCCGTCGGGGGCAAAGCTGGACACGGTATTTTCCCCAACGTCGGAGGACAGCCAATCGGCGAACCGCCGTGTGCCGTCATGCCCGGTATCGGCCATCGCCATGTGCCAGACCGCGGCGGGCCCGGAAAACAGCGCCTGCCCGCTTTCGCCAAGGACAATGTCGGCAGCGGCGGCATCGTCGACCAGTTCGACCCGGACACGGGTCTTGAGGGTGAAACGCGGCAGGATATGCTGTATCAGGCCACTGTCGACCAGCGCGGCGGGCGCATGCAGACGCACCGGACGCGTGTCCTGGGCGAAGGCGGCCAAGGGGCCAAGGGCAAGGCCGACAGCCAGCCCGCGGCAGAGAAACGAAAGGCGCGGCGTCATCAAAACATGCTAGACGCACGGCCCGCGCGGCGTCAATTGAAACGGAGGATCGGATCATGAGCGACGACTTCAACATGTCGATGCGGAAATTTCTCAAACAGGTGGGCGTCACCTCGCAGCAGGCCATCGAAGAGGCGATGCGCGAGGCGGATACCACCGGTATGACCTATAACGTCAAGGCGGTCGTCACCATCCCCGAACTGGGGCTGACGCATGAGATCACCGGCGAAATCAAGGGGCCGGAATGACCCGGACCACGACGGACCGGCAGGCGGTCCTCGATGTTCTCAAGAGCATCGCAGACCCGGTGTCCGGCGGCGATATCGTTTCCAGCGGCGTGGTCCGCGCGCTGAACGTGGATGACGAGGGCGCGGTGCGCTTTGTCCTCGAAATCGCGCCAAGCCAGGCAGCCGCCTTCGAGGCGGTGAAGGCGGCGGCAGAAGCAAAACTGCGCGCTTTGGACGGGCTTGGCAAATTGTCCATCGTGCTGACCGGTCATTCCGAAAAGGCCCCGCCGCCGGATCTGAAACCGCAGCGGAAATCCGAACCGCAGGGACCACAGAAACTGCCCGGCGTGGATCACATCATCGCCATCGCCAGCGGCAAGGGCGGTGTCGGAAAGTCCACCGTCTCCGCGAACCTCGCCTGTGCGCTGGCGGCGCAGGGCCGCCGCGTCGGCCTGCTGGACGCGGATGTCTACGGCCCCTCGCAACCGCGCATGCTGGGCGTGTCGGGGCGGCCCGCGTCGCCCGATGGCAAGACGATCCTGCCGATGCGCAATCACGGCGTCACGATGATGTCCATCGGGCTGATGACCAACGAGGATCAGGCCGTGGTCTGGCGCGGCCCCATGCTGATGGGCGCGCTGCAACAGATGATGACGCAGGTGCAGTGGGGCGCGCTTGACGTGCTGCTGGTGGATCTTCCGCCTGGCACCGGCGACGTGCAGATGACCCTCAGCCAGAAGGCCCTTGTGGACGGGGCGATCATCGTCAGCACCCCGCAGGACGTCGCGCTTCTGGATGCGCGCAAGGGGATCGACATGTTCAACCAGCTCAAGGTGCCGATCCTTGGCATGATCGAGAACATGAGCACGCATATCTGTTCGCAATGCGGCCATGAGGAACATGTCTTCGGGCATGGGGGCGTCGCCGCCGAAGCCGCCAAGCTGGGCGTGCCGCTGCTTGCGGAGGTGCCGCTGGACCTCCAGATCCGGCTCGCCTCCGACGGCGGCGCGCCCATCACGGTCAGCCGCCCCGATGGCCCGCAGGCCCGCGCCTTTCACGACATCGCAAGCGCGCTGGTGGCACAGGGGGTGGCATGACGATACAGACCGCGCCGCTGACCTTTCCGCCGGCCATGAGCGGCACGGAGGTCGGCGGCGATCCTTTCGATGGCGCGGTGATGCAGGCAATCCGGGGCTGCGACGCCGGGCTGATCTGTTACCGCCGCGCAGCGGACCGCATGGGCGCCGCGCTGGTCTTTGCGCCGGAGGTGCCGCTGTCGCAGGCGATGGCCATGCTGCCGCTGTGCGGGGTGGGCTTTCAGAATGCGCTGGGGGCGCTGGCCCCGCCGGAGGTTGCCGTGCATCTCACATGGGCGGGCGGCATCCGGATCAACGGCGCGGACTGCGGCCGGTTTCGCGCCTGCGCCGCCACGCAGGATCCGCATGCGGTGCCCGACTGGCTGGTGATCGGCTTTGATCTGCCGCTGCTGCTGGCGGCGGTGCCGGGGGATGTGCCGGAGCGCACCGCGCTCTACGAGGAAGGCTGCGCGGACGTCGATCCCGGTCAACTGGTCGAAAGCTGGGCGCGCCACACGCTCAACTGGATCGCCCGCTGGGAGGATGAGGGCGCCAAACCGCTGCACGCGGAATGGCGCGGACTGGCGCATGGCATGGGGGAAACCACCCGTCAGAACGGACGGTCCGGCACCTTTATGGGCGTCGACGAGACCTTCGGTATGCTTTTGCGCGACGGCGACACGACACATCTGATCCCGCTCACAACGCTTTTGGAGGACGCCCCATGAATCTGGCCCGAGCCATTCATTTCGATGAAAGCGACCAGCGCGTCTACGCCAGCCCGGCCCGCACCGGTGAATGGTGCATTTCCGGCGGTTTCGAATTTTCCGACTGGACCGAGGGCGACCTTGCCGGCAAGGCGCGACAGGCCTTCGCCAACGGCTGGTTCGGGCTGGAGACCGGCGGGCGCGTGACTTTTGTTGCCGTGACGCAGGTGGAACAGGCGGAAATCGAGGTGCTGACCGACCTTCTGGCGCAGCATTTCGTGACCTACTACGGCGCGCCGTCGGTCGAGGCCGCCCGCCCCGTCGCAAGCGAAGAGATCGCGCAGATGATGGCCCTTTGCGACGATCACCCGGCCAATACCCTGCTGACCGTGGCGCGCGAATTGTCCGACGTGGGCGTGCGCGAAAGCTATCGTGTGATCGAGGCGCAGGCGGCCGGCCTTGAACAATTTGCGATCCATGGATCGCTCGACGAATGACCCCGCCACGCGCGCCCGCTGGCGCGTGACGTCCGTCCGCCTGCGCCTTCTGGTGCTGGCGATGGCCCCCCTGACAGTCTTGATGCCGCTCCTGCTGCTTCTGGGCATGGCGCGCTGGACCACGGATTACGACGCTGTTCTGATCGCAAATGTCGATTCCGACCTGCGCATCGCAGAGCAGTATCTGGCCCGGATCATGACCACCACCGGCGACGAACTGACCGGTGTGGCGGACTCGGCCGAATTTGCCCGCATGCTGACCACCGAACCGGAGGCGCTGGACGGCTATCTGGCGCGCAAAAAGGCGGCGCTGGAGCTTGATTTCCTTTATTACCTGACGGAGCGGCAGGCGATCGGCGCGCCGTCGCGCTGGCCGGTGATCGTGGCGGGCCTCGACGGTCGCCCATCGACCGCAATCGATCTTTTCCCGGCAGAGGATCTGGCAGCCTTTTCCGACGATCTGGCCGCGCAGGCTCGCATCCCCCTGATCGAGACAGAGGCCGCCGTGCCCACGGAACGGACCGTCGAGGACCGTGGCATGGTGGTGCATTCGGCAGCGCAGGTGACGCTGGACGGACAGAACGGCGTGCTTGTCGGGGGGATCCTGCTGAACCGGAACCTGCAATTCATCGACACGATCAATGCGCTGGTCTACCTCAACGCGGTCACGGGCGGCGAACGTCAGGGCACGGCGACGCTGTTTCTGGACGATGTGCGCGTGTCGACCAATGTGCGGCTGTTCGAGGATGTGCGCGCCTTGGGCACACGGGTTTCGGCGGTGGTGCGGCAGGCCGTTCTGGGCGACGGACAGACCTGGCTGGACCGCGCCTTCGTGGTGAACGACTGGTATATCTCGGGCTACCTGCCCCTGACGGACAGTTTCGGCCAGCGGGTCGGCATGTTGTATGTCGGGTTTCTGGAGGCGCCCTTTGCCGCGGCCAAGCGCGAGGCACGGCTTTGGATGCTGGCGGCCTTTGCCGGGGTGATGATCCTGTCCGTGCCGGTCTTCTTCTGGTTGGCGCGGGGGATCTTTGCCCCGCTGGAACGGATGACCGAAACCATGCGCCGCGTCGGCAGCGGCGATCTGGCGGCGCGCTATGGCGACGTCGGCGCGCGGGACGAAATCGGTCAGGTGGCGGCACATCTCGACGATCTGCTGGGGCAGATACAGGACCGCGATGCCCGTCTGCGCGCCTATGCCGAGGACCTCAACCAGCGGGTGGAGGACCGCACAAAGGAATTGCGCGCGACCAATGCCAAGCTGGAGGAAACCTATCGCCAGCTGGTGATGAACGAGAAACTCGCCTCCATCGGGGAAATCACCGCCGGCGTCGCGCATGAGATCAACAATCCGATCGCGGTGATTCAGGGCAATGTCGACGTGATCCGCGACACACTGGGCGCACAGGCCGAACCGATCCGGACAGAGCTGGACCTCGTGGACCGTCAGGTCATGCGGGTCGGCGCCATGGTGGGCAAGCTGCTGCAATTCGCCCGCCCGGGGGAATTTCACGGTTACGAGGATTCGGTCGCGCTTGCCCCGCTGGTGGAGGATTGCCTGCTGCTGGTGGAGCATGTGCTGTCCAAGGGGGCGATCTCGGTGGAAACCCATTTCGACGCGGTGCCGGAAGTGCGCGCCGATCCGGGCGAGATGCAGCAGGTGATCATCAACCTCGTCATGAACGCGCAACAGGCGATGGGACGCGACGGGCGGCTGACCATCAGCCTGCGGGCCGAGCCGCGCAACGGGCGCGCGGGCGTCTGCCTGACCGTGCAGGACAGCGGCCCCGGGCTGCCGGACGGTCTGGCGGAGTCCGTCTTCGACCCGTTCTTCACCACCCGTCAAGGCGAGGGCACGGGACTGGGCCTGTCGATTTCCCAGACGTTGGTGCAGCGCGCGGGTGGCCTGATCACAGCGGCGAACGCACCGGAAGGCGGCGCGCGGTTCAAGGTCTGGCTCCCGGCCGACTGAGGCGCCGCTTTGGACCTGCGCAGCCGCATGCCCACATCGTCACGCAGGGCCGGGGCCTGCCACCAGATGCAAAAAACCGGACCTCTCAACCAGCGGAAAGATGGGCGTCGAGCACCCCGACGTCCTTTCCGGCAGCCACGCAAGGACGGCGTCAGGCGGTCAAACCCTACGCGACCCCGGACCCCAACCGCCAGCGTGGACCCGCCACGACCCGATCAGCCCTGGAGCAGGGTCAGCGCCGTTTCCATCTCTGTCAGGCTCTGATCGCCGACCACCGCGCCTGCATCGCCATACCCCGAAAGCGCCTGTTGCGTGAGCGACTCTTCCGCGGGCGGCGCGTCGCTGGCGGGCGCATCTGGCACCGCCTCACCCGCGTCAACCGGTGCGTCGGCAATGGATTCGCCGGTATCATCCGGCTCCGGCGGCTCCGTGACCACCTTCGCGGCAAAGACAGATGCCGGATCGGCGCCGCCAGCAATGGCGGAGGCGGCGACGCCTTGCGCATTCTTTGGCAGATCCGTGCCGTTTGCGCGCGCTTCGGCCACGGCGGCCTTGGCCAGATGACCGACCGACTGGCCCGATTTTCCCGGGCGCGCAGTCGCGGTGGCGGCAGCGGTGTTGATGTCCATGATACAGCCCCTTTCAACGGATCTCAGGGCAGGATCATGCCGCGTCCACGTTATGAGGGCGTAAACCGGCGCAGGCCAAGTGCCCCGCATTTTTCGCGAAAACGCCGTTGTTTTTCATCCCCGGAGATTCATCCCGAACGAAAACCCGCGGACTGCAGGACGCAGGGGACCGCCACAATCAGGCAAAACATCAAGAAAGCCCTGCAATCAATTGATTTTCAATACATTCAAAACCAAACCCGACTGAGAGCCCGGCAGTTTCTCAGACGGAAAGCGCCAGTTTGGCATCCTCGCGGATCAGGTCCGCTGCCTTTTCCGCAATCATGATCGTCGGCGAATTCGTGTTGCCGGAGGTGATCCTCGGCATGACGGAGGCATCCACCACCCGCAGCCCCTCGATCCCGCGGACGCGCAACCGGGCGTCGACCACCGCCTCCGGATCGGTGCCCATGCGCGCGGTGCTGACCGGGTGAAAGATCGTCGAGGCCACCAGCCCCGCGCCCTCGGCAAGCTCTGCATCGGACTGGTAGCGCGGGCCGGGCTTGAACTCTTCGGGCTTGTATTTCGCCAGGGGGGCCTGATCCATGATGTGCCGTGTGAGCCGGACGGAGCGCGCGGCGACGCGCCGGTCCCCCTCTGTCGACAGGTAATTCGGCTGAATCTCCGGGTGGGCACGCGGATCGGCTGAGGTGATCCGCACATGCCCGCGGCTTTCGGGCCGCAGGTTGCAGACACTTGCGGTGATCGCCGGGAAATCATGCGGCGGTTGACCGAAGGCGTCCAGCGTGACCGGCTGGACATGATATTCCAGATCCGGCGTGGCGACATCGGGCGAGGAACGGGCGAAAGCCCCCAACTGGCTCGGCGCCATCGACATCGGCCCCCTGCGGGTCATCAGGTATTCCATCCCGATCTTCGCCTGTCCCCAGAGGCTGGCGGCCATGGTGTTCAGCGTCTGTGCGCCCGTCACCTTGTAGGCGCAGCGGATCTGGAGGTGATCCTGAAGGTTCGCGCCAACGCCGGGGCGATCCTGAAGCACCTCGATGCCATGAGATTGCAAAAGCGCCCCGGGTCCGATCCCCGACAGTTGCAGGATTTGTGGCGATCCGATCGCGCCGGAGGACAGGATCACCTCGCAGCGCGCGTGTGCTTCCAGCGGGGCGTTGTCCCGCCGGAACCGGACGCCTGCCGCCCGGCGCCCGTCAAACAGCAGACGTTCCGCGTGGGCCTGCGTGATCACCGTCAGGTTGGGCCGGGATTTCACCGGCTTCAGGAACCCCTTGGCCGTGCTCCACCGCCAGCCGGCGCGCTGGTTCACCTTGAAATAGCCGACGCCGAAGTTGTCACCGCGGTTGAAATCCGTGGTTTCCGGGATGCCTGCCGCCACCGCCGCCGCCTTCCACGCGTCAAGGATGTCCCAGCTCAGGCGCTGTTCCTCCACCCGCCATTCCCCGCCCGCACCGTGGTCCGCATCCGCACCGCCGTAGTAATCCTCGGACTTCATGAAATAGGGCAACACATCGTCCCAGCCCCAGCCCGAAAGGCCCATCTGGCGCCAGCCGTCGTAATCCGCCGATTGCCCGCGCAGATAGAGCATCCCGTTGATCGACGAACAGCCCCCCAGCACCTTGCCCCGCGGATAGAGCAATTCGCGCCCCTGCAAGCCCGCGCAGGGCGCCGTCCTGAAGCCCCAGTCCGTGCGCGGATTGCCGATGCAGTAGAGATACCCCACAGGAATATGAATCCAGTGGTAATTGTCGCTGCCGCCCGCCTCCAGCAACAACACCCGCACCCCGGGATCTTCGCTCAACCGATTGGCCAGCACGCAACCCGCGCTGCCGGCCCCCACGATGACATAGTCGTATGTTCCCATATCCTGCATTCGGCCGTCCCCCTTGCGCTCCGCACACATCGTAGGGGTGTTGCGCGAGCTTTGGAACAGTGCGCGGGTCCAACGGACGCCGTGTCGGGCCGGGGTGTCCATCGGCAAGATCTCCGGACATGCCCACGCCGCGAATCCATTTGATCAAAAATCCGGCGAAGTGCTGATAATAAGGGCAGGAAGACACCCCAAGATCCGGGCAAGACCATGTTTTCCAGAGGTGCCCGGCACGGAAATCTCCGCTA
>CAZRZN010000159.1:0-9607 GCA_964604565.1 uncultured Rhodobacterales bacterium | reverse complement strand
CGGTCGGTCATGGTGGCGATCATCAGGTCGATCTGGCCCTGTTCAAGGAATTGCATCCGGTTGGAGCTGACGACCGACACCAGTTCGAGGTCCACGCCCATCGTGTCGGCCACGGATTGCGCCATGTCCGCCTCCATCCCGATGATGGAGCCGTCGGTGGCGCGGTAGCCCCATGGCTTGTAATCGGCCTTGACGCCGACGGTGAGCGTGCCGCTTTCCATCACCTTGTTCCAGGTGTCGTTTGTGCAGGCCTCCTGAGCGGTTACCGTCAGCGGGGCCAGAACCGTGGCGAGCGCCGTGGCGCCAGCAAGAATACGTGTCATTGCGTTCTCCCTGTTTTTCTAGTGGCCATAGACTAACGGCCAGAAGTCGACGCGCAAGCCATGCGATAAGACTTGGCCGGTCAATTTGAAAAATGGCGGGATTTTGGGCGGTTAGCGCGGATTGCGTCTTGCCTTTGTCACAAGTGCGGACTGCACTGCGGTGCCGGGGCCTGAAAAGGACCGCCAAGAAAACGGCCCCCGGCGGGTGCTGGGGGCCGTGCTGTCAGGCATGGGTGTCACATGACATGCGTCGAAGGTGTTGCCAGACGCGCGCCGCGCAGATCACCCGACCAGGAGCCTCATGACGGACATTGGCAGCCGATGCCGAAACTGTCGTTGCCGATCATGGTGGCCTCGGTGATCCGGGCATGCCCGCCGCTGGAGGGGTAGTTGATCACTTGGCAGCTGCCGACAGGCGCGACCGTCAGGTCGCTTCCTGCCCATGACGTATCCGTATAAGAGCCTTTATACTGAGCGGACGCCCCGGACAGGTCATGTCCAAAGGAAAGCAGGTCATTGTTTTGCAGGACGCCGGCGCGTCCACCACCTTCGATCGTGCATTCGGCAAAGGCCGCCCCGGCAAACGCAAGTGTCATGACACCACCCACGGCGATCAGTTTCGAGAAAGTCATGCAGATAATCTCCAAATTGTATTTAAGTCGACATCCCGAAATGAGCCTGTCGAGCCCGTCATGATTGTCTGATGTTGTTGCCTTATCGATCTTTTCGGGTTCCTGCCCTTTAACAAGGGCGGCCGGACGCGGGCCGATCAGCCTACCGTGGATCAGACCCCGGGGTTTTTCGGCATCGGGACCAGAAGCGGCATGCCGGTTTCAAGCGATTCCGGCTATGTCCGGGGCCACCCAAGGGCGGTCGGCGCCCGATCCCTGCGTGGTTCGGGAGGTTGGAAGAAAAGCCTCCGAGACACTGGACCTTTATGTGCCGAAAGGCATATTGCTCCAGACAGTGAAGGAGAGGCGACGAATGAGCAACAAGTTGGACGAAGCCACCCTGCGCGCACGCTACGATGCCGGGGTCAAGGCACACAACCGTCAGAAAAAGCAGCGGGTCGGGGAAACGGGCGCGCTGATGCTGGCGGCTGCCGTGTTCGACGAGACGATGGCCGACAAGCGCATGGCAAAGGCCGCCCACGCGGCGCAGCTGTTCTGCATCGCCGCTGCGTTCATCCTGCCGAACCTGCTGTTTATCCTTTACGCGTTCTGAGGCGCGCCAAAGACCAGATCGGAATGTTTTTCGAGATAGATTCGCAGCCACGGCGTGAACCGCTCTGGCTGCGATTGCGTCTCACGGGTCAGCCTGTCGCGTGAGACCCAGCGGGTGTCCATGACCTCTTCGGGATTGGGGACCAGCGTCATTTCCGGGGTCGCCTCCGCGCGGAAGATCTCGACCACTTCGTGTTCGATCATGCCGTTGCCCACGTCGGCGCGGTATTCGACGCGGCCGCAGTGGACCGGATCGACGCCGGTCATCCCAAGTTCGTCGTCAAGGCGGCGCAGCGCGCAGGTGGCGG
Organism: uncultured Rhodobacterales bacterium; assembly: GCA_964604565.1. Taxonomy (GTDB): domain Bacteria; phylum Pseudomonadota; class Alphaproteobacteria; order Rhodobacterales; family Rhodobacteraceae; genus CAZRZN01. The sequence continues at coordinate 7,753 of CAZRZN010000159.1, read as the reverse complement.
CCGGTTCGTCCCATTCGGGATGCGTGCAACAGGTGTTCGCCCATAGCCCGGGGGTATGATATTTGCCCAGCGCCCGGCGTTGGATCAGCACCTGATCCCCGCGGGTGACAAAAACGGAAACCGCCTTGTGCCGCAGCCCGCGCTCATGCGCGTCCAGCTTTTCGACCGGTTGCAGGGTGCCGTTCACCCAGGCGGGGATCATGATGGTCATACGTGTTCGGGCCTTACCAGCCCGGTGAGATGGGCCATGTTCTTGAGGCCGATCTTGACATGCGCAAGGGGGCGCGCCTTGACCAGCTTCTTGTTCATATAGGCCTCGAAGGTCAGTCTTTGAACATCGACGTCGTGGCAGAGGCTGACAAATCTTTCCCGGCGCATGTCGGATTTGTAATAGGCGTCCTGCATCTGGCCGAGCACACGAAAGACGGTCTTGTGTTCCTTCATGAACAGTTTGCGGGCCAGCGCGAGGTTGGTGATGCGGCCGGTTTCCAGCGTCTTGATGGCGGCGGTGGCGGCCACGCGCCCGCCGATCATGGCATAATAGATGCCTTCGCCAGAGGAGGGGGCGACGACGCCCGCGGCATCGCCGGCCAGCACCACATCATTGGCATTGTCCCAGAATTTCAGCGGCTTGAGCGGGATCGGCGCGCCCTCTTTGCGGAGGGTTTCGCATTGCGCAAGGCCGCTGGCGGCGCGCAGGTCGGCGGTGGCCTGCTTGAGATCGACGGAGCCGACGAAGGTGCCCATGCCGACGCTGCAGCTTTTGCCGTGGGGAAAGACCCAGCCGTAGAAATCCGGGCTGATCGCGCCGTCATAGATCACGTCGCAGCGCGCGGGATCGTAGTTTTCATTCGCCTCGGGCGCGGCGATGATCTCATGGTAGGCAAAGACCAGCGGGGTTTTCGTGCCGCCCGGAATCTCCTGCGCGGCGACGCGGGATTTGGCGCCATCGGCGCCGATGATCAGGCGGGTTTGCAGGCGCCGTTCCTCGCCGGTTTCCTTGTCGCGGTAGACGACCCAGCGTTTCTTGCCCTCGCGTTCTATGCGGTTGAAGGTGCCGGTCACGCGTTTGGCGCCGGCGGCCTCTGCCCGGTCGCGCAGGAAGGGATCGAAATCCTTGCGGTCGACCATGCCGACAAAGCCGTTCTCGATCGGGATGTCGACCTTGCGCCCGGTGGGCGAGACCATGCGCGCGGTGTTCACCTTGGCGATGAGCTGTTCGTCGGGAATGTCGAAATCCTGAATCAGCCGGGGCGGGATCGCGCCGCCGCAGGGTTTGATCCGGCCCTCGCGGTCGATCATGGCGACATGGTAACCGGCCTTGGCAAGGTCCGCGGCGGCAGTGGCGCCCGACGGGCCCCCGCCTACGACGACGACATCATACATTGTCCTACTCCCCCGGAACAAGGTCGGCCTGCGCGGCCGGTTTCTGTGTGGTGTTCAATGAAAGCGCCAGAAGCGCAGCGACCAGAAAGACGACGCCCTCTGCCGCAAAGACCGACCCATAGGCCAGCGCATCGTCGTCGGTGAGGCTGCGCATGATGTCCGCCGCCGCGGTGCCAAGGAACGACCCGAGGCCGAAAGCGATGGCCTGCGCGGCGCCGAAGATGCCCATGCGAATGCCCTCTCGGCTTTCGCTGCCCTCGCGGGCGAGGCCCATCATGGCGCCGATGGCGGCCACGGCAAAGGCGCCGTTGGCCAGCCCGAGGATGAAGATATTCGGTCCCAGCGGCCAGCCGGGCCCCTGCATCCCGCCGTAGGCGAGCCCGATCAGCGCCATGCCCGACAGCACGCAGCCGCCGACGATCCAGACACGGATCGGCACGGCGACCCAGCGGGCGATCAGCGTGCCCGACAGAAGCACCGCCAGCATCCCCACCAGCGCGCCGGCGTGATGCATGCCGCCCAGTTGCGTGCTTTGCCCGACGGTCAGGCCAAAGACATGCCCGGCAAAGGGTTCGAGGATCAGATCCTGAAGGTTGTAGGCCAGCATCGAGGCGAAGACGAAGATGGTAAAGCCGCGCACCCGCCGGTCGGCCCAAAGCTCTCGGGCGGCCTGCCGAAAGGCGAGGCTGCGGTTTTCCTGCGGTTTGGCCGGGGCGGGGGTGCGCTCCTGTCCCCAGACGCCGATCACGGCAAGGGTCAGGGCGATGGCGGCGACGCCAACAGTGACGGCGACCAGACGGGCGGGCGTATAGGGATCCAGCAGGATGCCCGCCGTGATGCCGGTGGCGGCGAGGCCGAAGATCATCATGATCCACACCGCGGATCCGGCGGCGGCCTGCCGCCCCTCGCCGACGCGTGCGGCCAGCAGCGCCAGCAGGTTGGTGCCCCCGGCGCCGATGCCAAGGCCGATCAGCAGGAAGGACGGCACGGCGGTCGCGATGCCCAGCGCGGGGGAAGATCCCATCAGGCCGACCGAAAGCGCGGCGCCGATCGCGCCAAGGCCCAGAACCGCGACTCCGCCGACGATCCAGGGCGTGCGCCGCCCGCCCGCGTCGGCGCCATGGCCGAAATGCGGGCGCATGAATTGCGTGCCGTAGTAGAGAGAAACCAGCAGACCCGGCAGGATCGCGGGCAACGCCAGTTCGACCACCATGACGCGGTTCATCGTGGCGGTGGTCAGCACCACAACCATGCCCAGTGCCATCTGCACGAGGCCAAGACGCAGGATGCGCAGCCAGCTGAGAGTCATGACAGTGTTCCCAGCCCGTTCAGGGCGATGGCGGTGACCATCATCCCGGAAATATACATCAGGACGCCGGTGCCGTTATACCACGGCGCCTTGCCCTTGGGATCTTTCAGCATGACCGACATGGCCCAGACCTGCCCCAGACCGAGGATCAGAACGAGGGTCGCATGGACCGGCTGACCCCATTGTGCCAGAGACAGGATCACGAGGATCTGCGGCACCAGCATGACCCAGCAGGCAACCCGCGCCGCGCGTTCCGGCCCCAGCGTGACCGGCAGGGAGTTCACGCCCATCTGGCGATCGCCCTGCAAGGCCTTGAAATCATTGAGGGTCATGATGCCATGCGCGCCGATGCCATAGAGCAGGGCGATCCAGACGATCTCCCAGCTGGGCGCACCGGCGCTGAGGACCGCGGCGCCGGTGAACCAGGGCAGGGATTCGTAGCTGAGGCCGACCAGCCCCGGGCCAAGCACGCCGGAGCGTTTCAGCCGCACCGGCTCCGCCGAATAGGCCCATGCGGCAAGGACGCCCACCACGGTCGCGCCGAAGCCCCATGGCCCCAGTTGCCAGCCGATCAGCAGCGACAGCACCGACATGGCCAGTGCGATCCAAAGGCCCCATCGGCCGGGGATGCGTCCAGAGGGGATCGGCCGGTCCGGTTCGTTGATGGCATCCACATGCCGGTCGCACCAGTCGTTCGCGGCCTGGCTCATCCCGCAGACCACCGGGCCGGCGAGGATGACACCCAAAAGGACCATTGACCATTGCCCCGAGGGCGATACCCCTGCGGATACGGTGCCGCAGAGATAGGCCCACATGGGTGGAAACCATGTGATCGGCTTGATCAGCCGCAACATCGCGGCGGGTTCGGGGAGGCTGCGGGCCTGTGGATTATCTATCGCGCTCATGTGTCTACTTTGCCTGACACTCTCGAGTCGCGCAAGCGTGTAAATTTCACCAAGTGTCAATCACGCGGGACATATTTCCACGGCACCCCGACCTGTTATTTTTTGGGCGAGGGTGGGGGGCCGACATAGACGGGTGGCTGACAGCCGGTTGCGCCGGTGCCGCTTCGCCGTGGCAATGCGTGCGGTGTTCCGCTGAAACGCGCCTGTGCCACGCCGGGCGCAGGCCGGGGTAAAGACCGGATGCCCTAATCGTCGTCTTTCTTGATCAGGCCGTATTTGCGCAACTTGACGTAAAGGCTCTGCCGGGACAGGCCCAGCATTTCCGCCGCGGCCGCGCGGTTGTTGCGTGTGAGTTCCACGGCCGTCTCGATGCACATCTTTTCGATCACGTCGTTCGTTTCGGCGACGATTTCCTTGAGCGTGGCCGAGCCGACAAGCTCTGCCACGTTGTGATCCGCGGTCGCAGGGCCGGAATTCGCGTTTGCCGCGTTGCGGACCGCCTCGACCCGGCTTGCGTCACGCATGATGAAGCCGATGGCCGGGGTGGTCCGGTCGTTCAGATAGACCACCGACATCTCGACCGGCGTCTTTGTGCCGTATTCGTTGGTCAGCTTGGTGGCGTAGACCCGCATGTGCCCGGCGCGCAGCGCGTTTTCCGTCACCACGCTCAGGTCGATCTGACCGCGTGCCAGAAAATCCCCGAGCGAGCGGCTTTTGACATCGGCGAGGCTGGCGGCGTCGACCAGTTCAAGAAAGGAGTCGTTCGCCGTTTCGATCACGCCCTTGGCGTCGCTGAACAGGATCGCGTCGGTGCCCTTGTTGAACAGGAAGGTCAGGTTCTGCGTGACCCGGTCGTTGATCTGATCCTCCGCGCTTTCCGGCGTCACCCGGCAGATGATCAGCCGTTCGCCCGCCGCGCGGAAGACCGTCGGATTAAGCGTCACGTCGCGCCGCGAGCGCCGCGTTTGAACCGACAGGTCCGAAGAGGCATCCGACACCGCAAGGCTGACGAGGTTCTCGACGAATTCACCGCGGCGCCGGTCCTTGAACTCCTGCGCGACGGGCGCGCCGGTCAGTTCGTCCCGCGTGCCGCCGAGGATCGTGGCCGCCGGTGTGTTGAGATCGCGGATGCGCCCGTCGGAGGCGGAGATGAAGATGAAGGCATCCGAGGTGGAGGCCAGCAGCATCCGGTAGCGGGCGTCGAATTCGCGCCGCTCTTCATAGCCGCGCTCCAGCGCGATCTGTGCCTGCACCAGCTGTTGCTGCGTTTCCGCAACCTGCCGCAGGTCGCGGCCCAGAAACAGGATGTCGCCATCGGCGCCGACGCGGTGCACCGTGTAGCGCACGGGATAGGGCCAGTGGCCGTCATCCTCATGGTTCAGTTCCACCGGTATGTCCATGCGGCGGCCATCCGCCATCTTGGTCAGGATGGATTCGAATTTCACCACGCTGTCCTTGGCAAGGAAATCGCGCATCGACTTGCCCGCCCAATGGGCCAGCGATTGCCCCTCCGGTTCCGCGTCATCGACGAGGATCGCGATGATCTGGCCGGTTTTCGACACCACGAAGGCCAGATCCGATGTCGCCGCGAGGATATCGTTGAAATGCTTGGGCTCGATCATCGGGATCGGACCCTTTGGCCAATGTGCGTCACCTGCGGTCATCATTCCGCCACCCTGGAAAGCGCGGTTTCGGCGCTTTGCCCGATCAGGCCGAGCGCCGTGCCGATGTCATTCGTCGTCAGCGCGACGCCCGTCTTGTCCTTGAGGCCGTCTATCTCGTAGAGGATCGACCCGCCAAGCACGATGGGGATCTGCACGCAGGCGCGCGCCTTGATCTGCGCGACGATATCGGCAAGCGCCTTGACGCTGCGCACCTGGGACGAGGACAGCAGCAGCCCGTGAAAGCGGCCGACATCCATCGCCGCGATCAGTTCCTCCGGGCTTGCCTGCGTCATGGCCCGGACCGAATGGCCCATCTGCCGCAACCGGTAGGCCAGCACCGAAGGGCCGATCAGATGAACCTCGGTTTCCACCGTGGCCAGCAGAATGGACAGCCCGCCGTCGGTCTCCGTGGCGCGCGACCATTTCTTGCTGAGGGAATGGCACAGGCCGAACAGCCGCGCCGAGCCGAGCGAGACATGCGCAAAGCCCAGTTCGCTGCAGGTCCATCGCTGGCCGAGAATGTTGGCGGCCTGTGGCAGGGAATAAAGAATGAGGTCGTCGCTGTTCAGTCGCGCGCGGCGCAGTTCCTCCAGCACGAGACTTTCATCATAAGAGGTGATGCCGACGACGAATTCCGCCAGCCATGCGGCGAAGGCATCGCGCCGCTTGGTGCGCGACTGGCCGGGACGGATGCTCACTGCGCCAAGAACATGGCGCGCAAAGGAGGTTACTTCCTGGCTGTCACCCGCTTGCGACAAGTATGTGCGATCCTCGCCAGTCATGTGCCCGTCCTCGCTGTCGTCGCATCCGTTGAACCCCTCTCGGCACCATGACGATAACGACCACCTCAGTCTTAGGGACTGGCGGAGAAATGTCAAAGAGAATAGACAGTTTCTGGAAAAGGGCGCGTGAATTGCCGTGATATCGGAAATTACCCTTATAAAACAGTGTCCAATTTTCGGACGCATCGGGGTGGCTGCCCAGATTTGCACCAAGAGTGTCATCCTGAAACTGTAAATTCTAATTGACACTTTGCGCGCCGGACCCATACTCTCGACGGTAAGACAGATGGGAGTCGGTCATGCAAGAGAGCGACAGCGGACCCGCGAAAGGGAACGCTCTTTACACACCGGAACAGCGCGCCCGCCGCGATGCGACGGTCTGGACGACGGTGCAGGGCATCCTTGCCCCGGTGCAGTTTCTGGTCTTCGTGGTCTCTCTCGGCCTCGTGCTCCGGTATCTCCTGACAGGCGCCGGATACGAGGCCGCCACCCTGTCGATCCTGATCAAGACCGGCGTCCTGTACCTGATCATGGTTACCGGCGCGATCTGGGAAAAGGTCGTTTTCGGTCAGTATCTTCTGGCACCGGGCTTCTTCTGGGAGGATGTGGTCAGCTTTCTGGTGATCGCGCTGCACAGCTTTTATCTCTACGCCTTGCTGACACCGGGTTTCAGCCCCGAGACGCAGATGTTCATCGCGCTCGCTGCCTATGTCACCTACGTCGGCAATGCCGCCCAGTTCCTGTGGAAGCTGCGGGTCGCCCGGCGCGAATCCGAGCGGACCGAATCGACCGCGCCCGAATCGACCGGCGCCGCGCGGTCCGACGCCCATGAGGTGGCGGCATGAGCCTGGATGACGACATGACCGCCGACAACGGCAAGACCCCGGCGACGGGGTGCTCCAACGCGCCGCTGCTGCGGGAACGCGGCCAGCGCGAGGTGTTCTGCGGGCTGACCTCGATCATCTGGCTGCACCGCAAGATGCAGGACGCCTTCTTTCTGGTGGTCGGCTCGCGCACCTGCGCGCATCTGCTGCAAAGCGCCGCCGGCGTGATGATCTTTGCCGAGCCCCGCTTCGGCACCGCGATCCTGGAGGAAACCGATCTGGCCGGTCTCGCGGACGCGCAGGAGGAACTGGACCGCGAGGTGACCCGCCTGCTGTCACGCCGCACCGACATCCGCCAGTTGTTCCTTGTCGGTTCCTGCCCCTCAGAAGTCATCAAGCTTGACCTCGAAAAGGCAGCCGAACGCATGACCAAGCGGTTCGCGCCGCATGTGCGGGTGATCAATTTCTCGGGCTCCGGCATCGAAACCACCTTCACCGAGGGTGAAGACGCATGCCTCGCGGCCATGGTGCCCGAACTGCCAAAGACCGATCGCCGGCAGTTGCTGCTGGCGGGCGCCCTGCCGGACGTGGTCGAGGACCAGATGCGCGGCCTGCTGGACAAGCTGGGTATCACGCCGGTCACCGTGCTGCCTGCGGCGCGCGCCGATATCGAGGTGGCGGTCGGGCCGAACACGGTCTTCGCGCTGACCCAGCCGTTCCTTGGCGACACCCATGCCGCGTTGGAGCGTCGGGGCGCCCGTCATATCCCGGCCCCCTTCCCCTTTGGCGAGGAAGGCACGACCGCATGGCTGCGCGCCATCGCAGACGAATTCGGCGTCGATGACGCCACCTTTGCGGCGGCCACCGACGCACCGCGCGCCCG
>CAZRZN010000158.1:0-9614 GCA_964604565.1 uncultured Rhodobacterales bacterium | reverse complement strand
CGTTGGTGGGACCGTAGAGCATGTCGCGCCCGTGGCGGTCGGTGATGCGCAGCATTTCGGCGCCGAAGGCTTCATAGCGCCCGGATTCGCGCCACAGGTCGGCCGATTGAAGGGTGGGCATCAGCATCGGGATATGTCCCGCGCGCACCTGTTCCTCATGCACGATCTGTTCGATGTTGCGCAGCACCCGGTAGCCCAGCGGCAGCCAGGAATAGATCCCGGCGCTGGCCTGCTTGATCATGCCTGCGCGCAGCATGTAGCGGTGAGAGACGATCTGCGCCTCGGAGGGCGTTTCCTTGAGCACGGGCAGGAAGTAGCGGGACAGGCGCATGTTGGTCCTCTTGGGCAGGTTTTCCCCCTCGTAGCGGGTTGGCCGGGGGCAGGCAAGGGAGGTGGCGGGCGCGCGGGCCGTCCGTGGCGCGTGTTGTGTGGCGCGTCCTTCGCGAAGGGCTGGCGCGGTCGGCCCCGCAGGGCCGGCGCGGGGCTTGGCTGTTTCGCGATGCCCTTGATCGCGATGCCCTTGGCCCTTGCCATGAGAGGGCGAAAAGGCACAGATGCCGGGCAGATGATACAGGGGACCAAGGCCATGGGCATCTTCGAGAAATTCCTGTCCGTCTGGATTGCGCTGGCGATGCTGGCCGGCATTGCCCTGGGCAATCTCGCCCCCGGTCTGGTCGCGGGTGTGGCCGCCGCCGAAGTCGCCAGCGTCAACCTTGTGGTGGCGGTGCTGATCTGGGCCATGGTCTATCCGATGATGGTGGGCGTCGATCCGGGCTCCCTGCGGGACGTGGCGCGCCAGCCGCGGGGGCTGATCATCACGCTGGTGGTCAACTGGCTGATCAAACCCTTTACCATGGCGGCCCTCGCGGTGCTGTTCTTCGAGGTCGTCTTTGCGCGCTGGATCGCGCCGGAGGACGCGCAGCAATATATCGCCGGGCTGATCCTGCTGGGGGCGGCGCCCTGCACGGCGATGGTCTTTGTCTGGTCGCAACTGACGCGCGGGGATGAGACCTATACGCTGTTGCAGGTCTCCGTGAACGATCTGATCATGGTCATAGCCTTTGCGCCCATCGTCGCCGTGTTGCTGGGGGTCACGGATATTTCGGTCCCATGGGAGACGCTGGTCCTGTCGGTCCTGTTGTTCATCGCGCTGCCGCTGGTGGCGGGAATGCTGACGCGCCGGCGGCTGGGCGATCCAAAGGCGATCAAGGCGTTTCAGGCGCGGGTCAAACCCTATTCCGTTGTGGGTCTGATCGTCACGGTGATGATCCTCTTCGGGTTGCAGGGGCAGGTGATCGTGGCCAAACCCTTTGTCATCGTGCTGATCGCCGTGCCGATCATCCTGCAAAGCTACGGGATTTTCGCGCTGGCCTATGCGGCGGCCTTTGCGTTGAAAGTGCCGCACCGCATCGCCGCACCCTGTGCGCTGATCGGCACCTCCAACTTCTTCGAACTGGCGGTGGCTGTGGCGATCAGTCTGTTCGGCCTGAACTCCGGCGCGGCGCTGGCGACGGTCGTGGGGGTGCTGGTCGAGGTGCCGGTGATGCTGACGCTGGTCTGGTTTGCCAACCGCACGCGGGCGCGGTTCGGCAGCTGACCCGCCTTTCCGGGCCTTGAGCCGGGCGGGTTGGGTGACGGCCTGCCGGTCACAAGGGCAACGGATCTGCGGCCTCTGCCCCATAGGCGGGCCGGATCGCGCCGATGCGTGCCATGCGATCTAGTCGAGCGCGCGCCACAAGGTGTGGTCGCCACGCAGAATCCGGCCCACAAAGGCGCAGCCGTTTTCCGGGGCGGAAAAATGCAGCCATGCGGCCGCCGCAAAGGTGGCCGGCGAAAAGGCCAGAATGACGTCGTTGAGACGATCTTCGCCAAAGGGTGGCGTGAGGGCGCTCTCCGCGATGAAGCGATCCCTCACTCCGGGGTGCAAACTGTCGATTTGCAGCGCATAGGCGATGTATTCCCGATCTGCGGTGCAGGCGGTTTCCCGACACGCCGACTGATCCGTCAGCGCGTGGGCCAGTTCGTGCACCACGATGCTGTCGAACAGATCTGGGGCGGGCACCGTTCCGCAATACTCCGAAGTGGCGTGCAACTGCGCGAATGTCGCGGGCGGCCACAGGATGATGCGATCCTTGCCCGTATGATACAGACCCAGACAGGCGGGTTCGGTCGGCGGCGGTCCCGTCTCGAAGGCGAAGGTCACGGGACGGTCCAGCGTCAGATGACAGGCGTCGAGCCGGGGCAGGGCGGCAGAGGCTGTCTTGCACACCCGATTGTGCAGGTCGACATCCTCCGTCTCCACCAGCAGCAAATCGTTGTCGCAGGGCAGTGGGGTCGCCCATGCGGGCGCTGTCAGGAAGATCAAGCACAGATATTTGCAGCGCCAGAGCATCTGTCATCCACAATCCGGATCGCAGCGAAATCCTACAGCCTTTGGCGCGCCGAGTCCCGGACAATCAACGCCGCCCGATGCGGCCCGATCGTGCAGGCGCCGGACCGAAAGTTGCATTTCCGGGCCGGTGGCCGAGCTGACGGCGAGATCACGCGACATGACGGACGCGCGAGGTCGGCATCCGCCCGCAACCCTCCCGCGTAAGATCAACTATGCAAACAGGGAGTTTCCAATCGTGACACTGAAAACCACATTGACCGCCGCCGCGCTTGCCATCGGCTTCGGCTCGGCCGCACAGGCCAACACCATCGTCGACATCGCCGCCGGGGATGACCGCTTTTCCACCCTCGTTGCCGCCGTGCAGGCCGCCGGTCTGGCAGAGACGCTCTCCGGTCCCGGCCCCTTCACCGTCTACGCGCCGCTGAATGCCGCCTTCGACGCCCTGCCGGAGGGCACGGTCGAGACGTTGCTGATGCCGGAAAACAAGGGGCAGCTGACGGACGTGCTGCTGTATCACGTGGACGACCGCAAGCTGACGTCGCATGATTTTGCCGCCGGTGCGAACTACTACAAGCCCTTGCTGACATCGGAGCGGCTTTGCATCACGGCCTATCCCGGCGTCAGCATCGCCGATGGCACCGGTGAAGAGGCGACCGTCGTCGTCGCCGATATCGAGGCCTCCAACGGTGTGATCCATGTGATCGACAAGGTGCTCTTGCCGGGCGACCGCCCCGCCTGCCACTGACGGCGGGCGCCACGGCGCGGCACAGCGCGCGGCGCTGAAAACGGGGTGGGGCGCCCGGACGGGCCGCGCGAATGGCCTTCGGATCCGGCTTCGCATCCGCCTGAAAGCGGAACGCGGGGCCTGACCATCCCGCCCGTCGTTTCCGGTTGCCGCCCCACTTGGAAGGAAAGATATGCGGGATGCTGTGGCGTCCTGCGACCCGGAAACCGCCGCCCCTCGCAGGCGGCGGTTTTTTCGTGTATTCGGGGGGTTGAGAGCAGCTCGGCGCGTCAAAACCGCTTGCAACCCAAGCGGGCAGACGCGAAGAAGACATATGCGGAAGGATAGTGCATGGCCCTGCCGGTACGGGATCAGCTTAAGTATTGGGGCATCGCTGCGGTGGTGGTCTCAGTCGTGCTGTGGTTCCTCGGCGACGTGCTGCTGCCCTTCGTGCTGGGCAGCGTCATCGCCTACTGTCTTGACCCGATCGCCGACCGGCTGGAACGGCTTGGCTTGACCCGTGGCGGGGCCACCGCCCTGATCACGGTGCTGGCGATCATGGTCTTCGTTGTCATGACCATGGCCGTGATCCCGGTGCTGATCCAGCAGGCCCTGTCCCTGTTCGAAACCGCGCCCCGCCTGTTCAACGACCTTCAGGCGTTTCTGGCCGAACGGTTCCCCGATGCGGTGGATGAAGACAGTGCCTTGCGTTCCACGCTGCTGGGACTGGGCGACACGATCCAGCAAAAGGGCGTGCAGCTTGTGAATGCGGCGCTGGGCTCTGTCGGGTCGATCCTGAACCTTGTCGCGCTGTTCCTGATCGTTCCGGTGGTGGCGGTCTACATGCTGCTCGATTGGGACCGCATGGTTTCGCAGGTCGACCAGATGGTGCCGCTGGACCACCGGGAGGTGATCCGCAACCTCGCGCTCGAGATCGACAATGTGCTCGCCGGTTTCATTCGCGGCATGGGGTCCGTCTCGCTGATCCTTGGGACCTATTATGCGCTGGCGCTCTGGCTGGTGGGATTGCAGTTCGGTCTGGTGGTGGGGGTGGTTGCCGGTCTGCTGACCTTCATTCCCTATGTCGGCGCGATCGTCGGCGGGGCGCTGGCGGTCGGACTGGCCCTGTTCCAGTTCTGGGGCGAATGGTGGTGGATCGTCGCGGTCTACGCGGTCTTTCAATCCGGCCAGTTCGTCGAAGGCAATATCCTGACGCCCCGCCTTGTGGGCAGTTCGGTCGGGCTGCACCCGGTCTGGCTGCTGCTGGCGCTGTCGGTCTTTGGCTCTCTCTTCGGGTTTGTCGGGCTGTTGGTGGCGGTGCCCCTTGCCGCCGCGCTTGGGGTGATCGCCCGGTTTCTGGCGCGGCAATACAGTTCCTCGCGGCTGTTTCTGGGACTGGCGGCGTTGGACGATCTTCCCGAGGAGGACGGATCATGAACGCCGCGCAGCAACTGCCCTTGCCGTTGCCATCGCGTGCGGCATTGGGCCGGGAGGATTTCTTTGTCAGTCCCGCCAATGCGCTGGCTGTGTCGCAGATCGACACGTGGCGCGACTGGTCCGCGCACAAGCTGATCCTCGTCGGGCCGGGCGGGGCCGGAAAGACGCATCTGGCCCATGTCTGGCAGCAGCAGTCGGGGGGCAGCATCATCGCGGCCCGCGATCTGCTGGGCGCGGAAATCCCCATGCTGGCGGCGGGCCATGTCTGCGTCGAGGACGTGGAGGAGATTTCCGGCAACCGCCCGGCCGAGGAGACGCTGTTCCACCTGCACAACCTCGTGCTGGCCAATGGCGGGACGCTTATGATCACCGCCCGGCGCGAGCCGGTGCACTGGCGCCTGACGCTGCCCGATCTGGCCAGCCGCATGATGGCCATTCCGGTGGCCCGCATCGAGGATCCCGACGATGCGCTGCTGTCGGCGCTGCTGGCCAAGCTGTTCGCCGACCGGCAGATCATGCCCACGCCGGAGGTGATCGGCTATCTGGTCAGCCGGATGCCGCGCAGTTACGAAACCGCGGCGCGTCTGGTTTCGGCGCTGGACGCCGAGGCGCTGGCGCACAGGCGCAGCGTGTCCCGGCCGCTGGCGGCGCGGGTTCTGGCGCAGGTCGTCCCGCCGGGCACCGAAAGCCGACGGCCCGGGGATCCCGAACCGGAGGCAGGACAGCCTTGAGCGCCCGGCGCTGTCATTCGTTTGTTGCATTGTCAGAGGCATAACCGCGCCATGGACCAAGCCGATTTTCTCACCGCCCCGCTGCCGCCCGCGACGGAACTGCCGGAGATCGACCTCAGCGGGCCGGGGCGGTTCTTCAACCGGGAACTCAGCTGGCTCGGCTTCAACTGGCGCGTGCTGGAAGAGGCCGAAAATCCGCGCGTGCCGCTGCTGGAGCGGCTGCGCTTTCTGTCGATCTCGGCGGCCAACCTGGATGAATTCTACACCGTGCGCGTGGCCGGCCTGCGCGAGCTGGCGCACGCGGGAAACACCACGCCCGCCGCTGACGGGCTGTCGCCGGCCGAACAGCTTGTGCTGATCGACGAGGACGCCCGCCGCCTGATGGGCGAACAACAGCGCGTCCTGACCGAACTGCGGGAACTGATGGCCGCCAACGGCATTTCGATCGTCGCGCGCGAGGATCTGACAAAGGCCGACAACACCTTTCTGGCGGAATCCTTTCTGGCGCGGGTCTTTCCTGTCTTGTCGCCGCTGGCCATCGACCCCGCGCATCCCTTTCCCTTCATCGCCAACATGGGCTATTGCCTTGCGCTGCAACTGGAACGGACCCGCGACAAGCGCGCGCTGAAGGCGCTGTTGCCGATCCCCGCCCAGATCGACCGGTTCATCGAACTGCCCGCGCCCGAAGGCGAACACCGTTTCATCCCGCTGGAACAGATGGTGCTGCTGCATATCGACAGCCTGTTTCCCGGCTACCGGGTCCGGGACCAGTTCGGCTTTCGCGTGCTGCGCGACAGCGATCTGGAGGTCGAGGAAGAGGCCGAGGATCTGGTGCGCGAATTCGAGGTGGCGTTGAAACGCCGCCGCCGGGGCGAGGTGGTCCGCCTGACCATCAGCAAGGGCGCGCCAAAGGGCCTGTTGCAGATCGTCATGCGCGAACTGCATGTAAAGCAGGAAGAGGTGATCGAGCTGGAGGGCATGATCGGCGTGGCCGACACCAAGGAACTGGTGATCGACGCGCGTCCCGATCTGCTCTGGCCCATCTTCACGCCGCGCGTGCCGGAGCGGGTGCAGGATTTCGAAGGCAACATGTTCGAGGCGATCAAGCAGAAGGACATGCTGCTGCACCACCCTTATGAAACCTTCGACATGGTGGTGCGGTTCCTCAATCAGGCGGCGCTGGATCCGGATGTCGTCGCGATCAAGCAGACTCTCTATCGCACGTCCAAGAATTCCTCCATCGTCGAGGCGCTCTGCGAGGCGGCCGAGGACGGCAAATCCGTCACCGCGCTGGTCGAGTTGAAGGCGCGTTTCGACGAGGCGGCCAACATCCGCCAATCCCGGCGGCTGGAACGGTCGGGCGCGCATGTGGTCTACGGCTTTGTCGACTGGAAGACCCACGCCAAGATCAGCCAGGTCGTGCGCCGCGAGGGCAAGAAACTGGTGACCTACACCCATTGGGGGACCGGCAACTACCACCCCATCACCGCGCGGATCTACACGGACCTGTCGTTCTTCACCTGCGACCGGGCGCTGGGGCATGACGCGGCCAAGATCTTCAACTACCTGTCCGGCTACGCCATGCCGGAGGGGCTGGAAAACCTGCTGATCTCGCCCCACAGCCTCAAGACCGGGATGCTGGACCGGATCGAACAGGAGATCGAACATGCGACGGCGGGCCGCCCGGCGCAGATCTGGATCAAGATGAACTCCCTGATCGAACCGGACATGATCGACGCGCTCTACCGCGCCAGCGCGGCGGGCGTGCAGGTGGATTGCGTGATCCGCGGGATCTGCGGGCTGCGCCCCGGAGTAAAAGGCCTCAGCGAGAACATCCGCGTCAAAAGCATCGTCGGCCGCTTTCTGGAACATTCGCGGATCGTCTGTTTCGGCAACGGCCACGGGTTGCCGCACCGCAAGGCGCGGGTGTTCATCTCGTCGGCGGACTGGATGGGCCGCAACCTCAACCGGCGGGTCGAAACCGGCGTGGAAATCCACAACCCCACCGTCAAGGCGCAGATCGTCAGTCAGATCATGGCGGCGAACCTCGCCGACACGGCGCAGAGCTGGATCATGGAACCCTCGGGCCGGTTCGTGCGCCATGCGCTGCCCGAAGGCGCGTTTTCCTTCAACTGCCACCGGTTCTTCATGGAAAACCCCTCGCTTTCGGGCCGGGGATCGGCGGGGGCCGCCGATGTGCCCAAGCTGACGCACGCGCCCGACTGATCCGCGCCCGACTGACCCGCGCCCGGCTGGACCGTGCCGGACGGACCGCCGGACCGATCCGCCCGGGTGATACGCGCCCGGCTGAACGTGCCGGCCGAGCGGGCAAGGGAACCATGCGTCGCAGGGTGCGTTGGGTCCGCATACGAACTCTCACCATAGGAGGTTCCCATGCTTGGCTGGGCACTTACATTTCTTGTGATCGCACTCATCGCCGGGGTATTCGGCTTCGGTGGCGTGGCAAGCGCATCCGCCGGGATCGCGCAGATCCTGTTCTTCGTCTTCCTGATCCTGTTTATCGTCGCGGCGGTGGCACGCGCGGTGCGCGGCCGCACACCCTGACTGACTTACCGGCAAAAGGAGACGCGTCATGGCGACCAATGAGGAACTACAGGAACAACTGACCCGCGCGCAGTCCGACATTCGGACCTTGGCGGAAATGGCAGGCGCCCGCGCCCGGCAAGAGGCCCAGCGCGGCCCCGAATATCTCGACGCCCTGTCCGACGAGGCGCGCGACGTCTACGACCGCGCCGCACGGGAGGGCGCGCGCGCACGGCAGGTCGCGGAGACGCAGGTCCGGGATCACCCCGCTGCAAGTCTTGGACTGGCCTTTGCGGCAGGTGCGCTGATCACCATGGTCTTGGGGCGCCGCTGATGTGGACCGACGTTGTCCGGCGCGTGGCGAAAGGCTCGCTGCGCGCCGCGGAACGCGATCTCGCCCGCGCGGGTGTGGCGGTGGGCCTGTGCCTGATCGGCGCGGGCTTTATGGCGTTCGGCCTGTTTCTCGCGCTGGCGGCCTGGCTGGGCGCGGTGCCGGGGGCCTTGATCACGGGGGCGCTGTTTCTGCTGGCCAGCGCCGCGGTGATGCCATTGCGGGGCGGCGCGTCGAAACCGCCGCGATCCGGCGATCCCGCCTCGCGCAGTTCCCCCGAGGAGATCCCCGTCGTCATGGCCGCCGGGTTCGTCGATGGATTTCTCCGGTCGCGCGACCGCTGACCGGTCGGACGCCTGCCGCAAGGCAATCGACTGCCGCGGGCCGTGACGTGTGGTCCCGCAGATCCATGCCACATTTTCGCTTCGGCCACATTTTTGCCTCGGACTGCCCTGAAAGGGTCCGAATATGACCGTCCGAGAGCCACAAATCGTTAAATTCGGGTTAAAGCATTCAGGGCAGATTGGTCCCTGCACGAACATTCGTGGCGCGGGAGAAAAGGTTCACCTGCAACGTCAGAACGGCGCTCGCTGTGCCGGGGTTAGACCCGGTTCGATTTAATGGCGCGGAACAGCGCCGACTGACGTGAAAGGCCTAAACCTATGTCGAGTATCAATTCAAATCCCGGAGCGACCGCTGCCCTTCAGACCCTCAAGGCGATCAACGCCTCCATGAGCAGCACCCAGAACCAGATCGCAACCGGCAAGAAAGTTTCTTCCTCCAAGGACAACGCCGCCGTTTGGGCCATTTCCAAGACGATGGAAGCCGATGTCGAAGGCTTCAAGAAAGTCTCTGACAGCCTCAGCCTTGGTCAGGCCACCGTGTCCGTCGCCCGTCAGGGTGCCGAAACCGTCGCCGACCTGCTGACGCAGATCAAGGGCAAGGTCGTTGCCGCACAGGAAGAAAACGTCGACCGTGAAAAGATCCAGACCGATATTGCGGCCCTGCGCGATCAGATCACCTCGATCGTCGGCGCGGCGCAGTTCAACGGTCAGGCGCTGCTGACCAACACCGATCAGGCGGCCGAGTCCGGGGGCATCAACGTTCTGGGGTCCATCGACCGGTCGATGGATGGCGTGGACTCCACCGATATCCGCATCTCCAAGCAGGATCTGGGCCAAGGCGCGTCCAGCATCGGGGGCGCCCTGACCGCCCTTACCACGGCGGCGAACAACATCACCGGCGGCGGCGATGGTGCGGCGCAGGCGCTGACAGGTGCGGCCACCGCGCCCACACTCACCACGACATTCGGCGCGTCCTCGACCGAGGCCGTGGCGGCAGGAACCGGCTTTTCCATCGACATCTCGGCCACGGCGGCCGGTGGCCCCTCCAACACGGCGGACCGCAACGACATCAGCTATGTGGCGCGGGATGGCGACACGATGGCGGATGTGG
>CAZRZN010000157.1:0-9630 GCA_964604565.1 uncultured Rhodobacterales bacterium | reverse complement strand
TGATGGCGGTCGGCCATTGCCCCGCCTGGAAACCCTTCGGTGACCATTCCTCTCATCGGACCTTGCGCGCTGTGCACAGGCGTGGTCATCCTGTCGGGGATGGGTGGCCGCTTGAATTTCCGCGGATCGAACCCAATTTGTTGCCATGACAGGAGACCGCAGAAGGTTGCCGCAAAGCGGGGCCAAGCGGTCTTGCCAAGAACAGGAAACGAGCATGAAACAGCCCCTTAATACGTCTTACCCGGTGCTGCCGCTGCGTGACATCGTGGTTTTCCCGCACATGATCGTGCCCCTCTTTGTCGGGCGCGAAAAATCGGTGCGCGCCCTCGAAGAGGTGATGAACGATGACAAGCAGATCCTGCTTGCCAGCCAGATCGACCCTTCTGTGGACGATCCGGACACGGGCGGGATTTACCAGACAGGCGTCCTCGCCAATGTCCTGCAACTGCTGAAACTGCCCGATGGCACCGTCAAGGTGCTGGTCGAGGGGCAGACGCGCGTGTGCATCGAGGACTATCTGCCCAACGATAACTTCTTCGAGGCGAAGGCAGAGCATCTTGATGAGATGCCGGGCGATGTCGCCACGATCGAGGCGCTTGTCCACACGGTGGCCGAGGAGTTTGAACGCTACTCCAAGATCAAGAAGAATATCCCGGAAGAAGCGCTTTCCGCGGTGGGAGAGGCCAAGGATGCGGCGCAGCTTGCCGATCTGGTGGCCGGGCATCTGGGCGTTGAGGTCGATCAGAAGCAGGAACTGCTTGAGACGCTTGCCGTCTCCGAACGGCTGGAGAAGGTCTATGGCCTGATGCAGGGCGAACTGTCTGTCTTGCAGGTGGAAAAGAAGATCAAGACTCGCGTGAAATCGCAGATGGAAAAGACCCAGCGCGAATATTACCTGAATGAGCAGATGAAGGCCATTCAGAAGGAGCTTGGCGACGGTGAGGAAGGCGAAGGCGAAATTGCCGAGCTCGAAGAGCGGATCGCGTCCACCAAACTGTCCAAGGAAGCGCGTGAAAAGGCCGATGCCGAACTGAAGAAACTGCGCAACATGAGTCCCATGAGCGCAGAGGCGACAGTTGTGCGCAACTACCTTGACTGGATGCTGAGCATCCCGTGGGGCGTCAAGAGCCGCGTGAAGAAAGACCTCACAAAGGCGCAGCAGATCCTCGATGAGGATCACTACAGTCTGGAAAAGGTCAAGGAGCGCATTGTCGAGTATCTCGCCGTGCAGGCCCGCTCGAAGAAGCTGAAAGGCCCGATCCTCTGCCTCGTCGGTCCGCCGGGGGTGGGCAAGACGTCCTTGGGCAAATCCGTTGCCAAGTCGACGGGCCGGGAGTTCATTCGTATTTCGCTGGGCGGCGTCCGGGACGAATCCGAAATTCGCGGCCACCGCCGGACCTATATCGGGTCGATGCCTGGCAAGATCATCCAGGCGCTGAAAAAGGCCAAGACCACGAACCCACTGATCCTGCTCGACGAAATCGACAAGATGGGTCAGGATTTCCGCGGCGATCCGGCCAGCGCGATGCTGGAGGTGCTCGACCCCGAGCAGAACGGGACATTTGTCGACCACTATCTCGAGGTGGAATACGACCTCTCGAACGTGATGTTCGTGACCACGGCAAACAGCTACAACATGCCGGGGCCGCTTCTGGACCGGATGGAGATCATTCCGCTCTCGGGCTACACCGAGGACGAAAAGCTCGAAATCGCCAAGCGTCACCTGCTTGACAAGCAGATCAAGAACCACGGGCTGAAGAAGGGCGAACTGACGGTCGAGGACAGCGCCTTGACCGACATGATCCGCTATTACACCCGCGAGGCGGGGGTGCGGAACCTTGAGCGCGAGATCGCCAAGGTTGCCCGGAAGGCCGTGACAAAGATCGTCAAAAAGGAAGAGACGACGGTTGTCGCGAACTCCGAAAATCTGGACGATTTCCTTGGGGTGAGAAAGTATCGCTACGGGCTGGCCGAGGATGAAAACCAGATCGGCGTCGTGACCGGACTGGCCTATACATCTGTCGGTGGCGATCTTTTGCAGATCGAGGCGCTCAAGCTGCCCGGCAAGGGCCGGATGAAGACCACCGGCAAGCTTGGCGACGTGATGAAGGAGTCGATTGACGCCGCATCGAGTTACGTGCGCTCGATCTCACCGCAGATCGGGGTCAAACCGCCGAAGTTCGACAAGATCGACATTCACGTTCACGTGCCGGACGGCGCCACGCCGAAGGACGGGCCGTCCGCGGGTCTGGCCATGGTGACATCCATCGTCTCCGTGCTGACCGGCATCCCGGTGCGCAAGGATATCGCGATGACGGGCGAGGTGTCCCTGCGCGGCAACGCGATGCCAATCGGCGGGTTGAAGGAAAAGCTGCTGGCGGCTCTTCGCGGGGGGATCAAGACCGTTCTCATTCCCGAGGAGAATGAAAAGGATCTCATCGAGCTTCCCGACAACGTGAAGGACGGCCTCGAGATCATCCCGGTCAAGCACGTGACGGAGGTCTTGAAAATCGCTCTCATATCGAAGCCGGAGCCGATTGAATGGGACGAGGCCGCCGAGGAAGCGGCCGCCGCGGCAGCCGCAAAATCCTCGGACGAGGCGACGTCGGAAGTCCGGGCGCACTGACCCCGGATCGTGTCAAACGCTTGAAATGCGGAAACCTGAACAACACGCAATGCCAATGCATTGCGTGTTGTCGTTCCGGCAGATGGATCGGTCTGTCCGACCTATGAAAATCAGTAATGGTTGACGGTTTGGTAACCGCCGGTGCCCGACGTGATCGACGCGGCCACAAGGACGAGCAAAATCAGCGGGATCAGGATTTCGGCGCCGGAAGATGTTGGAGATGCTGCGCTTTGCGATGAGACAACCATGTCCCTGTGCAACTGGTCGGCAGAGATATTTGATTTCGGCTCGGCGGCGACGGCGGTTGCCATTGCGCCGCACATGATGGAGGCGACGGCGATCTTTTTCATGCGAGATTCCTCTGAATTTCAGGATTTCCAAAAGACTTGCTACCGAAGGCTGATTGAGTAACGCCTCTATTGTGCCAGAGAATCTGAATCACGCAAGTGTGAAGGCGTTTGCCCTCTGGAAAGGGGGTAGTCGAAATGATCTTGCGACGGCTTGAGAAAGGTCAATCCCTGCCGACCTTTGGCATCGAGAGGCAGGCTAAATTCGGCATTGCACCCGAAGCCTTTAGAACCGTTAACACGGTTGAAGGTGGCCAATCTCACCGGGGCTTTGAAACACATACCGTAAAAAATCAGCCGGACCTGCGCGGTCCGGCTGATTTTTCTGTTTGCTGAGTATTCGGCGCATTTACGGAAGGTAGTGCGGACACGCACAGACCGCAGGAGCGTGGATTGGATCGCAGCCTGAAAACGTCACAACGATCTTGGGTATATTGCTTTAGTTGCTGGCCGCCGCGCCGAACAGCAGAACCGTCATCAGTGCGAGAACAAGCGGCGCGCTGCTGCTGCCTTGCTGTGCGTCTTCGACGATGACCGGCGGTTCGATATAGGGTTCGTCGTAGTTTCCGGCGAAAGTGGTCGTGGTTGTCATTGCAACCAGCAGACCAGCCGCGGCGAGTGTCTTTGTCATGTCAATCTCCAGCCCAGGGGAAAAAAAGATGCTGGAACCCTGCATCGCGGATTTGTGTCAAGTCAAGCAATGGCTTCGCCCGTCATGCGTTTCCTGTGGCGGGTGTGCCATACGGGCGTCGCATCGGGTGGAAATGGCCTGCGGAGCAGCGCCGTTTTTTGCGCGCGGAGCCTCTTGCGCAAAGGCAGATGTGCGGTTAAGAGCGGCGCGTCGGGTGATTAGCTCAGTGGTAGAGCGCTTCGTTCACATCGAAGATGTCAGAGGTTCAAATCCTCTATCACCCACCATGCTCCCCTGACGTTACACGGAAAGAGCCGACTGGAACGGGCCTTGCAGCAATGAGGGCCTTGGTTCGTAAAGTCGTGATGGGGCGCAACAGTTGCAGCCCTCGGGCGTAGGGTCAGGCGCCTGCCCAGGCTGTCGGGATGATCGCAGGATGCGGGGGCACAGTTTTTGGCAGGTCGGCGTTGACGTCGCGGCTGGGCCGGTGATTAGTGAGCCAGATCAGACTGAAGGGCACTTGCATGATCCGGTTGGGCGTGGACATTGGCGGGACCTTCACCGATTTCGCGATGATCGACCGCACCGGCGCCGGGGATGGACGGACGGCGGTGCACAAGCGCCTGACCACGCCAGATGATCCCGCGCGCGCCGTGCTGGAAGGGGTTGGCGCCATCGCGGCGGATCACGGGTTTGCCGTCAGCGACCTCTCGGAGATCGTGCACGGCACAACGCTTGTGACCAACGCGCTGATCGAACGAAAGGGCGCGCGCACCGGGATGCTGGTGACCGACGGGTTCCGTGACCTGCTCGATATCGGGGTCGAGGGACGTTACGACCTATATGATCAAAGACTGCAATTCGCCGCCCCCCTGGTGCCGCGTCCGCTGCGCCGTGAAGTCCCGGAGCGGGTGCAGCATTCGGGCCGCATAAGCCTTCCGATGGATGAGGACGCGCTGCGCGCGGCGCTGACCGACCTGTTGGAGACGGGCATAGAGGCGCTCGCCATCTGTTTTCTGCACGCCTACGCGAACCCCGAACACGAACAACGGGCGGAGCAGATCATTCAAGAGATGGCGCCAGAGCTGCATGTGTCGACCTCATCGGGGGTGTTCCCCTTTGCGCGTGAACTGGAACGCTGGACGACGACATGCGCCAACGCCTATGCACAGCCGGCTGTCGCGCGCTATCTGCGCCGGCTGGAGGCCGGACTGGCGGATATGGGGTTCACTGGCAGCCTTTTCGTCATCGGATCCAGCGGCGGACTGATGTCGCCTGAAACCGCGCGCACGCATCCTGTCAGGCTCTTGGAATCCGGTCCGGCGGCGGGTGCGCTCATGGCGGCGCGGATCGGCCGCGATCTGGGCGCCGACGCGCTCTTGTCCTTCGATCTGGGCGGGACGACCGCCAAGGGGGCGCTGGTCAAGGATGGCCAGCCGGTCCGCACCTACAGTTTCGAGGCGGCACATGCCTACAGGAACAAGGCGGGCAGCGGTCTGCAATTGCAGATCCCGGTTCTGGACATGACCGAGATTGGCGCCGGTGGCGGCAGCCTTGCGTCGGTTGACGGACTGGGACGCCTGCGTGTCGGACCCTCCAGCGCGGGCGCAGTGCCCGGCCCGGCCTGCTACGGTCGTGGCGGACAGATCGCGACGCTGACCGATGCGAACCTCCTGCTGGGCTATCTGGATCCGGAATTCTTTCTGGGCGGCGCAATGCGCATCGACGCCGGTCTCGCAGAGCGCGCGTTGAGGACGCTGGCGGGCGATCTGGATCTGGACCTCCTGCGCACCGCATGGGGTATTCATGACATCGCCAATGAGGACATCGCCCGCGCCTTTCGGATGCACGCCACGGAACGCGGCTTTGACTATCGCCGATCGGGCATGGCGGCCTTTGGCGGGGGCGGTCCGCTGCACGCGGCCCGCATCGCCCGCAAACTGCGCGTGCCGCGCATCGTCTTTCCTGTCGGGGCCGGGGTCATGTCGGCCTACGGAATGCTGGTCGGGGCGGTTTCCTTCGAAATCATGCGCTCTCATGCCATGGCGCTGGAGGATCTCGATGTCGCCGGCTTCGACCGCATCCTGCGGGCCTTGGAGGCCGAGGTGACAACAGAGATGGGGACGTCCGGTATCGCAGGCGGCGCGATCCGCCATGACCGCCGGGTCGACATGCGATATGCGGGGCAGGGCTACAGCATCGAGGTCGCCCTGCCGGAAGGCGACAGCGCGGCGCTGATCGGGCAGTTGCCGGATCTTTTCGCACGGACATATAGGGGGATCTTCGGGACGGTGCTGGATCAACCGCTGGAAATCAGCGCCTGGAAGATCGCCGCCGTCGGCCCGGAACCCGCCACCTTGCCCGCACCCGATCTGGCCCGAAGTGTGGGCGGCACGCTAAAGGGGCAGCGACCGGCGTGGTTTCCGGCGGCAGGTGGCATGATCGACTGCCCGGTTCATGACAGATACCGGTTGCGCCCGGATACCCGAGTCACTGGCCCCTGCCTGATCGAAGAGCGCGAATCGATCGTTCTGCTGGATGCGGGCGACAGTGCCCAACTGGACGAACGCGGCAATCTGATCGCGCATATCGGCGCGGCAGGAGGCATGTAGCATGGCGCATTCCGGATCTCTCGACGCAGTCGACCTGTCGGTGATGTGGGACAGGCTGATCTCCATCACCGACGAAGGCGCGGCGGCGCTGGTGCGGACCTCGTTTTCGTCGCTGGTGCGCGAAGGCTTCGACCTGACGGTGCTGATTTTCGACGCGCGGGGACGGATGATCGCGCAAAGCGCGAAATGCATCCCGGTGTTTATCGGCACCGCCTCTGTCACGCTGCGGCACATGCTGGACAAATATCCCGCCGACGGGCTGGACGAAGGCGATGTGGTGGTGTCCAACGACCCGGTCTTTGGCACCGGTCACATGTTCGACATCGCCGTCATGCGACCGATCCTGCGCGACGGGACGCTGATCGGTTTCGCCATGAGCATCACGCATCTGCCGGACATCGGCGGCATGGGATTTTCGGTCTCCGCAACGGAAATCTATCACGAAGGTCTGCGCCTGCCGGTCCTCAAGCTGATGCGGGCGGGCATTCCGGATCAGGATATCATCGAATTGATCCGGCTGAACGTGCGGGTGCCCGATCAGGTCATGGGCGATATTTCCGCCAATATCAGTTGCACCGCCGTCGTGGTGCGCGAAGTGCTGGAGTTCATGGACGATTACGCGTTGCACAGCCTTGCGCCGCTGGCCGATGCGATCATCGACCAGTCCGATGCCGCCGTGCGCAGCGCCCTTGGCGATCTGCCGGACGGGCGTTACACGGCGGAAACAAGGGTCGAGGCGTTGCAGGATACCCGCCTGCTGTGCTGTCAGGTCGACAAGCGTGGACAGCGTCTGGACATCCGCTTTGACGGGACAGAGGGCTGCGTGCAGGCCGGGATCAACGTGCCCTTTCCCTATACGCGGGCGATGGCGCTGTATGCTGTCAAATGCCTGACAACGCCGTCGATCCCCAACAATGACGGGGCGACGCTGTGCATTGCGGTCGCCGCGCCCGACGGATCCATCTTGAACGCCAGACCGCCTGCGGCCTCGGCGGGCCGGCATACGATCGGGCATTTCATCGTGCCCCTGATCATGGAGGCGCTGGCCCCGATCATGCCCGACAGGGTCTGCGCGGCCAGCGGCCTGATGGACATTCTGGCCTTTCAGGGCCGTCACCCGGATGGCCGCGCCATGGCCACGACCTACAGCGCCTCGGGCGGCTTTGGCGCGCTTGACGGGTTGGACGGACGGCAGTGCATGCCCGGCTCGTCCAACATGGGCTACATGCCGGTGGAGGTGTTCGAACCGCGCAGCAACGTGACTGTCCTGCGCAAGTCGCTGCGGCCCGACAGCGGGGGGGCGGGCCGCTTTCGCGGCGGTGCCGGTCAAACGGTCGAGATGCGAAACGACACCGGGCATGATCTCGTGGTGTTCCAGATGGGCAACCGCACGCGGTTTGCCGCGCAGGGCCTTTTCGGGGGCGAGGCGGGGGCGCTGCGCAGCCACTGGATCAACGATGTGCAGGTGCCCGCACAGGGAAGCCATGTCCTGCAAACGGGCGACAGGTTGCGTCTTGAACAGGCGGGTGGCGGGGGATATGGCCCGGCGGAGCACCGGCCCGACGCGACTGTCGCGCAGGATGTCCTCGCAGGGTTTGTCAGCCCGCCCGGCCGCTGATCGGGAATGGCACGAGCCGGCCGCATACGGCCGCGTCTTGGCTGTCGCCTGCGCGGGGGGGGCTGGACTTCGGCCGCGTCGAGGCGGTCTGTCGGCCTCCGGGTGGGCGGCTCCGCGACAGCGGAGCTCTGGATGGCGGGCCGGGGCATCCGGGGCATGGCTCGGAGAAAATGAAAATCCCCGCGGCGGTGCGTCAACCGATGCCTTTCCTTTCCTTTCCGCCCATGCGATAGGGAGCCGCCAACCGATCCCCTCCAAAGGAGTGCCACTCATGGAGATTCGCGAGGCCCTGACCTTCGATGATGTCCTTCTCGTTCCGGCGGCGTCCAATGTGCTGCCCTCCACCGCAGACATGCGGACTAGGGTGACGCGGTCCATCGCGCTGAACATCCCGCTACTGTCCAGCGCCATGGACACCGTGACCGAAAGCCAGATGGCCATCACCATGGCGCAAGCCGGTGGCATGGGTGTCATCCACCGCAATCTGAACGTCGAGGATCAGGCCCGCGAAGTGCGCCGGGTCAAACGGTTTGAATCCGGGATCGTCTACAATCCCATCACGCTGACCCCGGATCAGACGCTGGCCGATGCCAAGGCACTGACCGAACGCTACGGGTTCAGCGGGTTTCCGGTGGTGGATGAAAAACGCCGGGTCGTCGGGATCGTCACGAACCGCGACATGCGGTTTGCAGAACGCGATGACACGCCCGTGCGGGTCATGATGACCCATGAAAACCTTGCAATTCTCTATGAACCCGCCGACCGGCAGGAAGCCATCAGCCAGATGAAGGCGCGGCGGATCGAAAAGCTGCTGGTGACCGATGCCAATGGCGTGCTGACCGGTCTGTTGACGTTGAAGGACACCCAACAGGCGGTTCTCAACCCGACCGCCTGCAAGGACGGGCTTGGCCGTTTGCGGGTGGCTGCCGCATCGACCGTGGGGGATGCGGGTTATGAACGATCCGCGGCACTGGTGGACGCGGGTGTTGACATGGTGGTGATCGACACCGCGCATGGCCATTCCGAAGGGGTGGCCCGGGCGGTTGAGCGCGCCAAGACCCTGTCGAACGAAGTGCAGATCATGGCGGGCAACGTTGCCACCTACGATGCGACCCGCGCATTGATCGACGCAGGTGCGGATGCGGTGAAGGTCGGGATCGGCCCGGGATCGATCTGCACGACGCGGATGGTCGCGGGCGTGGGGATGCCGCAATTGACCGCGATCATGGATTGCGCCGCCGCTGCGGGCGACGTGCCGATCATCGCGGATGGCGGCATCAAGTTCTCCGGCGATTTCGCCAAGGCGATCGCGGCGGGGGCCTCCTGCGCGATGGTGGGTTCCATGATCGCCGGGACGGATGAAAGCCCGGGAGAGGTGATTCTCTATCAGGGCCGGTCCTACAAGGCCTATCGCGGGATGGGATCGCTCGCGGCCATGGCGCGCGGCTCTGCCGACCGGTATTTCCAGAAGGACGCGGCCAGCGACAAGCTGGTGCCCGAAGGGATCGAAGGGCAGGTGCCCTACAAGGGATCGGCCGTGACGGTCATCCACCAGCTGGTGGGCGGGCTGCGCGCAGCCATGGGGTATACCGGAAACGGCACCGTGGAGCAGATGCGCCAGAATTGCAGCTTTGTGCGCATTACGGGCGCGGGCTTGAAGGAAAGCCATGTGCATGACGTTCAGATCACGCGCGAGTCTCCAAACTACCGGATCGGATGAACCGGGCGGCCTGTGACGATTGCGCCGAGTCAAGCGGCACTTTCTCTGCGTGGGCGGCAAGCTGAAGGGCAGGGGG
>CAZRZN010000156.1:0-9687 GCA_964604565.1 uncultured Rhodobacterales bacterium | reverse complement strand
GATGGGCCAATCCTAACACGCGGGTGGGCCGGCAAACGAAGTCCGACGGATCAATCGTTCATGGCGCACACAGGGCGCCACCCCGCGACACCATCTGGATCGGCCGGAACGAGGCATGATCAATCACGCGGATCGTTCCCGAAAGTGCAAGGCCCGTGTGGGTCTGGAGGCCCCAGCGCCCCTAGCCTTGCGTCGTATCGCACCGCGACAAACCAGGTCGCTCCGTCCAGCCGGGCATCCATGGCCGTGTCGGCCAATGCCTGATCGACATTTCTTTCGTGGCCCGTCCCTTCTTTGACAAAACACCCTGCGGTTGCCGCCGAGCCTTGGCCTGGGTCCAAGGATATCTGGCCATGTCAGCAGATCACAGCCCTGCACAAGCCCCTCCTGACATTTCGCGGATCGGACACCGCGAAGGCCGTTTCGGTTCCCTTGGCGAGGTGTGGGTAGGCCGTGCCGGGTTTGAGGCCCCGATCAGCGCAACAGGTTGAGGGAGCCAAAATCCACGTCAAGAGGTTCCGAAAGGCTTTCCATCGAGTCGTATAGCAGTTCCAGCGCGTAATGCGGGTTGTGAACATGGATGCCGCCATCGGCGTTCACGGCTTTCCAGTTGTATGCAGCCTTTAGCAGGCGCGGACTCCAGCTATTATAGGAGACTGCGGATCCCTCGACCTCATCGATAAGCCCGTCACCGTTCGAATCCGCGAAAAAATAGGGATAGCGTGCGCCATTGTAGACGATGGGCGTGCCGATCACTTCGCCCGCATAAGCCTGCATCATCGTCATCAGCCGGTCTGAATTTGCCTGAATATCGGCCCGGATCCCCTTTGTGACGTCGCCGCTGCCGTCATGGCTTTGGCGCGAGATGCGAATGTCGCCGGGCTCGCCGGTCTGGTGACACATCAGGCAGGTGTCCTGCGTGACTTCAAGGCTATGGGGGTCATGGCAGGACAGGCAGGTCGAAACCGGCTTGGCGTGAAGAAAACGACCGGTGTAGGCCTTGCCCGGATAATGATAGCCAAGCCCGCCGTAGCCCCCCAGCGAGGTGACCGCGGCAAGGGCATAGTGCGGATTGATGAAGCGGAGCTGATCGCTTGGTTCGTCGTCCGGGAGGTCGGCAACCGCCTTGCTGACAGAGGTTCCCGCTGCCCGTCCCTGATGGCAGGTGATACAGGCCGCCTCGCCCACATTGACCGGATGATCCACACCGGAAGGCAAGCTGATCTGCGTGACGCTGCCAAGATTCGCATTGTGGCAGGTGTCGCAATCGACGACGCCGCCGATGGGCATGGGATGGTCCGGCACACCGGTCGGGCTGCCGTCCAGACCGTGGAAACTGCGAAATCCCACCCCGGAATGGCAGGTCGAACAGACGCCGGGGATGCTGCCGTCCTCATCCCAGTGACTGAACGCGTCGGAAGAGGAGTCTGAATGCCCCGAACGGACCCAGGCCGCGATGGCGCGCGCATTGGGAATCTCGATCCGGTTCGGCGAAAACGGCCCGCTGGGCGGCATGACATAGGTTGGCAACCCTTCGACCGAGTCGACCTTGTTTGAGGATTGCGCGACCCCGGTCATCGGGGTCAGTGTCAGGATCACCCCGACAACTGCAAGAAAAACGTATTTGTGCAAGGGGTTGGTGAGTGCAGACAATGTATACATGGCGATCCCGCTTGATGAATTGGCTAGACACGGTATCGTAAGTCTAAGTTGACGCTCTGAGTCTCGCAACCTTGAGTGTTTGTCGCGGGGCCAAGTAAAAACGGAAGAGGCCCCGTGTTTTCCAGTTTTTGGCCCAGTGGATTGCCTTTGGAGGCCGCTTCATTCGATGCGGCCGCAACGGTGGAGCGCATCGTGACCGAAGAGGCGTCGCTTACAGCCTCGGCACGGGAAGATCTGCGGGTCGAGCCGCTGGTGGCCGAAGATCAATCCGTGGCTCAGGGCGCCCCCCTGCTGCAATTGCGTCATGCGCCCGAGGTCGTGATCACCGCGCCGATGCCCGGTCGCGTTGCGCGGCTGGACCTCGGCCCCGGCCGCCGTCTTGAACGGATCGAATTGTTTCATGAACCCGGTGCGGGCCGGTATCACCGCGACCCGCCCGAGACCGAAAGCGACCCCGCCTCGCTGCGCGCGGCGCTGCTGGCCTCCGGCCTTTGGCGAAACGTCCGTTCGCGGCCCTTCGGTCATGTGCCTGACCCGACCGAGACACCGGCGGCGATCTTCGTCATGGCGCTGGACAGCCGGCCCGGCGCACCGCCCCCTAGCTTGGCCATAGCGGGCGAGGAGGAGCGCTTTGTGCGGGGTCTCCGCGCCCTGTCCGCGTTGGCATCAGAGGCCGTCTTTCTCTGTCAGGAGCAAGGGGCCGACATCGTTCCGGCGACTGCGCGCGGAGCAGGCTTGCGCGTGATCAAAAGCGCCCCCAGCCACCCATGGGGTCTTGCCGGGATCCAGATCCATCGCAACTTTCCCGCCTCCACGCGGAAACGGGTCTGGGACATCGCGGCAGAGGATGTGGTCGCGCTGGGGGAATTGATCGAGACCGGGTATCTGCGCGAAACGCGACTGGTCTCTGTCACCGGCAGTGCCATCCGCACACCTTTCATGGTGCGGTGTCAGCCCTGGGCGGATCTGCGCGGGCTGGCGCAGGGCCATCTGCGTCCCGGGCGGCACGTCATCCTGTCCGGCTCGGCCCTTGACGGCCATGAGACCCGCTGGCTGGCGACAGGGCAACGGCAGGCCACCGTTCTGGCGCCCGAAGATCATGCGCCCGCCGGACATTGGTTTCTGTCGGCGCTGCGCCGCGCGTCGCGCCCGCTGCCGATCATTCCCTGCGCCGCCGTAGACCGGAGCCTTGGCGGCGAGATGCCCGCACTGCCCTTTCTGCGCGCGTTGGCCTCCGGCGACGATGAGGCGGCGATCCGCCTTGGTGCGCTGTCCCTTCTGGCAGAGGATCTGTCGCTGGCCGACTATGTCACCAGCGCGGAACCGCGCCTGTCGCATCTTTTCAACGGGATGCTTGGGCGGATAGAGGCGGAGGGCATCGCATGATCCGCGGGCTTTGGGATCGCGAAACCGTCGCGCTGATGCTGCTGATCTCGCTGTTTCCGGTGCTGGCGGTCTGGATCATGGCAGACGGGCTTGAGGCTTTGGCGCGGCTGTTGTTCTTTCTGGTGGTGGCCGGTTTCTGGCATGTGATCTGGATGCTGGCGCGTGCCCAGCCGCCGTCCTTTGCGGGCGTGATCACCGCGATCTGTCTGGCGATCCTCGCGCCGCGCGACCTTGGGCTGGTTGCGCTGCTGATTTCCACCAGTTTCGGTGTCGTGATGGCAGAACTGGTTTTTGGCGGATGGGGCCGAAACGTGCTGAACCCGGCAACCGTGACGCTTGCCTTCATGGGCTTTGGCTATCCTCTGGCCCCCTGGCCTGATCTTGCGGTGGAACTGGGATGGGCGGCGGCGCCGGCCGTATTGATCGGGGTCGTGACGGGCGTGATCCCGGCCGCGCTTGTGTTTGGTGCGCTGATCGCGCTTGGGGCGGGGGCTTTGGCGGGCGTCAGCTATGCAGAGACGGGAACGGCGATCGCCGTCATTCTGGTGCTGCTGATCTGTGATCCGGTCGCCAGCGCCGCGACCACTTTGGGACGCTGGATGAACGGCCTGCTTTATGGTGCGCTGGCGGCCCTTTTCACGCTTTATTGGAGCACGGCCGCCCCGGTGCAGGCGATGGTGTCGGCGGCACTGCTGGTTTCGCTGACCGCACCGCTTCTGGACGAGATTGCGCTGGCGCTATGGGTCAGACGACGGAGGAACCGATTTGGCTGAACTCAACCCGATCCGCGCGTGGAAACGGCTGCTTGCCCTGCCCAACGAAAGCCGGACAAAGACGCTGTTGGTGGCCTTTCTGACATCGGTGGTCTGCGCAGCGGTAGTCAGCGGCGCCACTGTGGTCCTGCGTCCGATCCAGGCGGCCAATCGCGCCGCCGAAGTGCAGGTCAGGCTGGAATCTCTGCTGTCCGCCATTCCCGGAATGCAGGAGATGCTGACCGCCGCCGATGACGCCCAACTGGCGACCGTGGTCGTCAACCTCGAGACCGGGCGCGCCGCCAAGGAAATCTCGCCCGGTGAGATCGAGAGCGCGTTGCAGGACAGCGCGAACTGGACGCCGCTCACACCCGAACAGGATGTGGCCGACATCGGAAACCGGCCCGACTATGCGCAGGTCTACGTGCTGCGGGACGCGGACGCCGTGCAATTGCTGATCCTGCCGATTGCCGGGGGTGGCTACAATGGCCCGATCGAGGCGATGATCGCCCTGCGGGGCGACATGGAGACCATTGCCGGTCTGACGGTCACGCGGCAGTCGGAAACGCCCGGTCTGGGCGCGCGGATCGAAGAACCCGCATGGCAGGCCGATTTCGCAGGCACGCGCTACAAGGACGAAAGCGGCGACATGCGCTTTGCCGTGGCAAAGGGCCCCGCCACGACCGAATACGAGGTTGATGGCATCACCGGCGCCACGCGCACCAGCAATGCGATCACCCGGATGGTGCGGTTCTGGCTGGGTCCGATGGGCTATGGGCCGCTGATCGACGCGGTCGAGCGCGGGGAGTTCTGAGCCATGCCTGCCACGCGCCTGCGCAATGTGCTGATCGCACCGCTGATCGCGAACAATCCGATCACGCTACAGATCCTCGGCATCTGTTCGGCGCTGGCAGTGACCACCTCGCTGGACACGGCGGTAACCATGGCGGCCTCTCTGACTGTCGTGCTGGTATTGTCCGCGGCCATTGTCAGCATGATCCGGCGGCATATCCCCGCAACGATCCGGCTGATCGTGCAGATCGTGATCGTGGCCTCGCTGGTCATCGTGATCGACCAGTTTCTACAGGCCTATTTCTTTGACATCAGCCAGCGATTGTCGGTCTTCGTCGGATTGATCACCACCAATTGCCTTGTCCTCGGTAGGACGGAATCCTTTGCCCGGTCCAATCCGCCGCTGGCTTCGATGACCGATGCGCTGGGCAACGGTCTGGGGTATTCGCTGGTTCTGGTGACCATCGGCGCGGTGCGGGAATTGTTCGGCAAGGGCACCCTGTTCGGCGTTCAGGTCTTTCAGACCGTCGATCAGGGCGGCTGGTTCACGCCGCTCAGCCTGATGCTGCTGGCCCCAAGCGCCTTTTTCCTGCTGGGAGGTCTGGTCTGGGCGGTGCGCAGCCTTGCGCCCGAGCAGGTCGAAGCCCCCGAAGCCACACCCCCAAGCCCCGAAGAGACGCGCCATGAACGCGCTGTTTGAGCTTTTCTTTCAGGCCATGTTCGTCGAGAACATGCCGCTGAGCTTCTTTCTGGGGCTCTGCACCTTTCTTGCCCTGTCGCGCCGACCGGAGACGGCAGTGGGTCTTGGCATCGCGATGATCGGGGTGCTGGGCGTAACCGTGCCCCTGAACCAGATCATCTACGGGTTTGTGCTGGCGCCGGGGGCCTGGGGCTGGGCCGGGCTGCCCGATCTGGATCTGTCCTACCTGTCCATTCTGGCCTTCATCGGGGTGATCGCCGCCTTTGTGCAACTGCTGGAGATGCTGCTCGAACGCTTCTTTCCGGCGATCCATGCGGCCTTTGGCGTGTTCCTTCCCCTGCTGACGGTGCAATGCGCCATCCTTGGCGGCAGTCTTTTCATGGTGGAACGCCGCTATGACCTGCCAGAGGCGTTGGTCTTCGGTCTGGGCAGCGGGTCCGGCTTTGCCATCGCGGTGATCATGCTTGCGGCGATCCGGTCGCGTCTTGCCTATGCCGACATGCCGGCCGGCCTGCGCGGCCTTGGCATCACCTTCATCCTCGCGGGCATGATGTCGCTTGGCTTTTCCTCTTTCGGGCAGATGGTGGCGCAATGATCGAGGTCGCGCTGGGATCCGCAGTCGTCATTGCGCTGCTGATGGTGCTGACCGCCCTGCTGCTGGTCGCCCGGAAGCGTTTGGTGCCGCAGGGAACGGTGCGCGTGACCATCAATGACAGCCAGACCCTCGAGGCGCAGCGGGGCGAGTCGCTGCTGTCGGTCCTGCATGCGGCGCAGATCGCCGTGCCCGCGGGCTGTGGCGGCAGCGGGACCTGCGGGCTTTGCCGTGTCACCGCCGATGGTGCGGGCGCCGGACAACCGCAGGCCACGGAGAAAGGGGTCCTTTCCGCCGCGGAACGGCGCGCGCATGTGCGTCTTGCCTGTCAGGTGAACCTGAAGGGGCCCGTCGATGTGACCCTCTCCGCGGATCTTATGTCGGTGGAGACGATGACCGCCCGCGTGGTGTCGAATGACATGGTGGCCCCCCTTATTCGGGAATTGGTGGTGGAGCTGCCCGATGGGCACGACATGGACTTTCGCGCTGGCAGCTTCATGCAGATCACCGTCCCGGCCTATCGGCTCGATTTCGGCAAGGCGGATATCCCGGCGGAGTTTGCGCAGGCCTGGCGGGATGCCGGGTGGCACGATCTTGTCGCGCAGACATCCAGATCCGTGACCCGCGCCTATTCCATTGCCAACCGGCCAGAGGACAGGGGCCGCGCCGTGTTCAACATTCGCCTTGCCGTGCCGCCCCCCGGACGAGAGACAGAGGTGCCGCCGGGCGTCGTGTCCTCCTATCTTTTCGGGCTGGGCAAGGGGGACAGGCTGGAACTGTCCGGTCCTTACGGCGACTTTCATGTGCAGCCCACGCAGCGTGAGATGGTTTTCATCGGCGGTGGCGTGGGTATGGCGCCGCTGCGGGCGATGATCCACGAACAAGTCGCCTTGGGCACTGACCGGCGGATGTCCTATTTCTACGGTGCGCGGTCCGCCATCGACCTGTTCTATACAGAGGAGTTCGATGTGATCGCCGCGGCCTGTCCGAATTTCCATTGGACGCCGGCGCTGTCGGATCCTGCCCCGGGCGACCGCTGGACCGGTGCGACCGGGTTCATCCACGAAACGCTGCGCGAAACGCTTTTGCGGCATCCGGCGCCGGAGGAATGCGAATATTACCTCTGCGGTCCGCCAATGATGATTTCGGCGGTGATCGCCACGCTGGAAAAACTTGGCGTTGAACGCCATTCGATCTTCAACGACGATTTCGGGACATGACACATGGC
Source organism: uncultured Rhodobacterales bacterium (assembly GCA_964604565.1). Classification (GTDB taxonomy): domain Bacteria; phylum Pseudomonadota; class Alphaproteobacteria; order Rhodobacterales; family Rhodobacteraceae; genus CAZRZN01. Next base: position 2,575 of record CAZRZN010000156.1, on the reverse strand, counting down.
AGATACCGGCCCCTTTCTGAAACGACGTGACCTGTTGCTCGCAGGCGGGGCCGCATGTGCGGTTTCCGGGTTGGCGCTGTCGTTGCGACCGGGCACACCGGCGGTTGCAAGGGACGCATCTCCGACGCAGCGCATTGCCGGGCGCGCCTTTGGCACGGACTGGCGCGTTAACCTGCCTGCCGGGGGCGATGATCCTGTGCTAAGACGGGAGCTTGACAGGCTATTGGCCGGGATCGACGCCGAAATGTCGCCTTGGCGTTCTGACAGCCGTCTCAGTGCGGTCAATCGCGCGATAGCAGGACCGCAGCCGATCAGCGCGGAGTTTGCGCATGTCACGCAAGCGGCGCTGAATCTGGCCGATGTGACGAAAGGCGCCTTTGATCCGACCGTCGGTCCGGCGGTGTCACGTTGGGGGTTCGGCCCGATCGACACGCAGGCGGCAACCGGCTGGCGCGGGCTGACGTTGGAAGGCGACCGGGTGACCAAGACCGACGCGCGGCTGACGCTGGATCTGTGCGGGATCGCCAAGGGGCGCGCGCTGGACCGTATGGGCGCGTTGCTGGCGGACATGGGCCACGCGGACTTTCTTGTCGATCTGGGAGGCGAGCTTTTGGCGCGCGGGCGGAATCCGTCGGGCCGGGTCTGGCGGGTCGGGATAGAGGATCCGCGCCCCGGGCGGTCCGGTCTGGCAGGGACGATTGCGTTGCGGGACCGCACCATTGCCACCTCTGGGATCAAGGCCAACGGATACCAGTCGGGAACCCGCCGCTACAGCCACATCATCGACCCCATGACCATGTCGCCGATCCAAGGCGCGCTGGCCTCCGTTTCGGTCCTGTCCCGGGATGCGATGACCGCCGACGGCTGGGCGACCGCCCTCATGGCAGCAGGGGATAGTGGTCCAGACCTTGCGCGGCGTCACCGGATCGACGCGCTCTTCCTCTTTGCGCAGGCCGACGGGCTGCGGCCCGAGGTCAGCGGCCAGTTCGAATTCAGACTGGGGTGATCGTGATGGAGGTGCTTTTTGCCATTGCTATCGTGACGCTGGCCTGTGCCGGGCTGGCCACCGGCCTGTTGCTTCGGGGACGCCCGCCACAGACCGCCTGCGAAGGCGTCGATTGTGTCGGAGGCGGGCGCTGCGACGTCTGTCCGCGGCGGTTGGCGGCGGAGACGAGCGATGAATGAACCTGACAGCATCGCGCGCGTCATGCGCACAGAGTTTCTCCGCCTGAAACCGGACACGCCGATCCGGCGCGCCGTAGCCGATCTGGTGAGCAGTGGCGAAACCGCCGCGCCCGTCGTCGATGAGGCGGGCCATTTGATCGGGATTTTTACTGAGAAGGACTGCTTTGCCCCTGCATTGCAGTCCGCCTACTATCAGACGTGGACCGATACGGTCACGCGTTACATGACGCATGAGGTCGTTACGCTGAATGCAGAGTCCGGTCTGATCACTGCCGCCGAGGCATTTCACGAAACCTCGTTTCGGGCCTATCCGGTGCAGCGTGACGGCAATCTGGTCGGCATGTTGACCAGATCGGACCTGCTGGCGGCCCTGTTGGCCTTTGGTTGACCCACGGCCGAATGTCGACACGAGAGCCGGAGGCGTGCACCTGTCTTTTGCCTGCGCGCGCAAATCTCATTCTCTCTGGACATGCAGAGATGCCATGGAGGGACGCCTTGCCGGGCCATCCGGCAGCGCCGGGAAATTCGGGCGGCACGGATGCGGCGGCAAGCTGGCGAAAGACCTGAAGGCGTTGACTTGCAGATGCCTGCGTATCGCGCCCTTGCTTCCACGCCAGTCCGGGGGCGTGATGCACATCAGCGTCCAGAGACCTGTGCCCTTCCCACGAACGGAGCCAGCTTGCGGGCGATGGATTGGTGGTTGGATCGATGTGCTGATCAGCCTAATATCAGCGTGTAGACAAACCCCTGCCACCGGAGCCGGAGAGATCACAGTGAACCGCAGAACATTCCTTTCGACCTTGCTTGCCACGCCTTTGGTCCCGGCGGTTGCCTTTTCCGCCACTCCGTCGATCACGGTCTACAAATCTCCGACATGCGGCTGCTGTTCGGCGTGGATCGACCATATGCGGCAGGCCGGTTTTGCCGTCGAGGCGCAGGATGTCGAGCAGCAGGCGCTCTGGGCTCTCAAGCAGCAGGCGGGCCTGACACCTGATCTGGGGTCCTGCCATACCGGGTTTGTGGGGGAATATTTCGTCGAGGGGCATGTTCCCGCAACCGATGTGTTGCGGCTCCTGTCGGAACGGCCGGAGGCGCGCGGTTTGACGGTTCCCGGAATGCCGATCGGCTCGCCCGGTATGGAAATGGGGGACCGGCGCGATGCCTTCGACACGCTGCTGGTTCTGGGGGACGGTGGCACAACGGTCTTTGCCCGTCACGGGTGACCGGGTCCGCTGCCCTGTTTCGGGGCACAGGGCAGGCAAGCTGTAGTTCGATAATCCAGATCAGGGAACACAGGATCTTTGCGTGTATGGGCTTGCAACCTTGATAAGGCGGCGCCCACGCCCGTCATGAATCCGCAACGGTAAACAACGCGGGTCCTTGTCGGCGC
>CAZRZN010000155.1:0-9714 GCA_964604565.1 uncultured Rhodobacterales bacterium | reverse complement strand
CCCCGTCAGCCGCAGCGATCCGCCCAATTCCGCGTCCAGACCACGCCCACGGACAAAAATCCGGTTCTCCGCACGCACCGTCAGATCCAGCGGAAAGGCCGGCAGCGGGGCCGCGCCGCCGGTTTCGGTCTTGTCCATCCCGGCGAATTTCAGCGTCAGCTGCACGTCCCGTGGCATCCCGACATGGCGCAATCCGTCCAGCGCCGAATAGCTTGCACCAATGTCCGGGATTCGCGCCTCGACCGTTCCGAGGTCGATCAAGCCGCCGATCCGCGCGCCACCCGTCAGCGGACCGTTCACGTTGACCTGTCCATTCGCGGTGGTTTCGAATACGCCCGCTTGCCGCAGGACCGCGTCGCGCAATTGCACCGCGAGGTCACCGGCAAAGGGCGGCGACAGGGTGACGGGACCCGTCAACGTCACGCTGCCCCCGCTTGCCAACGCACCGCGGAAGGAGATCTGGGCACGGCCGCCTGACAGTCGCACCTCGCCTCCCAGATCGTTCAGAACGATATTCTGAGCGGGCGCGGAAAACCGCGCGCCATCGGTCGAAACGGTGCCCGACACCGCACCCAGTCCCGGCGGCCCATTCACCGACAGGTTGAAATTCACGATACCGCTCAGAACCTGTGGGGCGATCCGCCCATTGGCCAGCGCCAGCGGGGCCGACCCGTTCACCGACAGGTTCAGCGTGCCGAAATTCGCAGCCGCGGAGCCATTCACGCTGACACCGATCCCGGCCGGGCCGCTTCCCTCCAGCGACAGTTGCCAAGGACCGCCAGACTGGCGCGCGGTTCCTGTGACCCGGGCCGCGCCCGGAAGATCCGGCACCATCGTGCCGAGATTGGCAAGCCGCACGTCAAGATCCAAGGCCGCGGCGTTGTTCGGCCCGTAGCGCCCCGAAACTTCGGCGTCTATGCCGCTGGCGTCCAGCGTCAGATCGTCGATGCGATAGGCGCCGGACTCTTCACGCGCGACATTCACATCCAGACGCGCATTGCCGCGCAGCAAGGAATCCACCATCGGGCTGCCGATCCCCAGCCCCTGCCCGCGCACCGTCGCCTCCAGCGTCAATGGACCGTCCAGAACACCGCCGGAGGCCTGTGCTTCGATCTGCGCGGCGCCGCTCAGCGGCAGACCTGCAAGACCCGACAGCGGCGAAAGCGAGGCCGTCTGCAAGGAAATCTGGCCATCCACCTGCGGCCCCTCGGGTCCGTCCGGCATTACCTGACCGGTAAAGCGCCCATTAACCACGCCGGTCAATTCCACCGGGTCGAGGGTGATCGCCCCCCCGGACGTGCGGGCTGCGGACAGCGAAAGCCCGGTGCGGCCGCGCAACAGCGGGTCGATCTGCGGCAGGCCGAGGGCAACGTCCTGCAGACTTCCCTCGGCACTGAGGGAAAACGCCTCGCCGTCGACCGCTCCCTCGCCGGTCACGCTGATGTTGACACTCCCGGACAGCGGGCGTCCCGCCAGACCCGACAGCGCAGAAAGCCGCGTCAGACGCGCATCGAGCCGCCCGGCCACCACCGGCACGTCCAGCCCGAGGTCGACCGTCCCGACATAGGACAGCCGGCCTGCCTCGGCCACATTGCCCTGTGCGTCCAGCGACCAGACACGGCCCGACTGTTCCGCTATCACCGTCAGGCTGGTGGGACCGGAAAGCTCCGGCAGCACAAGCGCAGTGTCGCGAATACGCGCCTCGATCCGTCCGCTGCTGGCCTCCGACGCCAAGGTGCCACTGCCTTCGATCCGCGCCTCCGGCGTGACCATCAGAAGGCGTTCGGCCCGCAGACCGGCCTGATCCCGCACCGCTTCAAGTTGCAGACTGCCGACCCCGGCGATCAAAGGATCGACCTGCGCGATGCCCGTGGCTAGGTCGCGCGTCGTCCCGTCCAGCGTCAGGTCAAAACCACCGGTGACCGGCGTCACCTCCCCCATGACCGAAATTTCCGCGGCACCGCCCAGCGCGATGCCCGACAACGGAGCAAAGCGCGACAGGTCGTCGGCCGACACCCGCAGATCCGGCGTGATCTTTGGATTCAGCGTGTCGGCCTCCGAAAAGGTGACGTCACCGGTCAGCCCGTAATCCGGACCGGCCAGATCAAGATCGCGCAGGAAGAACGGTGCCCCCGGCTCCCAGTCAAAACTCAATCCGCCGCGCAGGGCGCCCCCCAGCGCCTGGTCCAGCCCCGGATCGACCGGCGCCAGACCGGCCCCCGTGATTTCGAGGGTGCCGGTCACGCGGCTGGAGTCTCGGTCGATCACGCCCGACCCTTCAAGAGCCAGTCGATCCGCCGCGCCGGCATCCGTCCTCAATCCCTGCGCATCAAGCGTCAGTTGCCACTCATTGCCCTGGGCTGCGTCGAATGTGCCGGACAAGGTTGCGCCGCGAAGAAAGGTCGCCGCGCCCGGCACGGGCAGCAGCACCTCTTCGCCGCCCGGCGGCACGATACGGCCCGACAAGGCCAGCCGCTCCGGCCAGCCGTCGCCCGCGATTGCCGCCGTTCCGGTCAGTTCCAAGGCCTGCGCGCGCAGGTCGAGATCCTGCAGTTCGATGGACCCGTCGGCCCGTTGCAACGCTTCGGCCCGCAAGCGGACGTCCCGGCCGAGGAACTCGCGATAGTCCGGGGCCACGATCGGGGCGATGTCGCCGCCCACGTCCAGCGAGACGCGCTGCGTCTCCGCATCGCCATCCGCGCGGAGCACAATCTGACCCGCCAGCCTTTCGGCACCATCGGTCGTCAGCCGCAGATCCGCACTGAAATCGTCTATCGGCCCCTCACCGTTCAGGCTCAGTTCCACCGAAGGGGTTCCCGGCAGGTTCAGCAGCCGCGCGGCGACACCCCCGGCGGGTTCCTCGAAACTCGTCTCCAGCCGCAGATTTCGCGTGCTGTTGCTGTAGGCCCCGGACAGCTGGAGAGATCCGCCGCGGTCCAGCCGCTCCACCTGGAGGTCGGCACTGCCCTCGCCTCCGGCCAGCTCTGCGTTGCCGGTGACGCGCAGGACCATGTCCTCGGTCGCGACCTCGGCGCCCAGCACGACTTCGTTCAGGTTCAGATCCGCCAACCGCAAGGATACCGGCAGTTCCGGCAGCGCAAAGGGACTGCGCGCCTCCGGCGCGGGGGGCGCATCCTGCTCCGCAGAAATCGGCAGACGCGGCATTTCGATCCGCCCGACGGTAATCTCGTCGATCTCGATGGCGCCGCGCAACAGCGCACGCCGGGTCCAGGTCATCGCCACATCCGTGACAGTCAGCCAGACGCCGCCTTCGTCCTCGACAGTGATCCGGTCGATGGTCGCGCGGGAGCTGAGCGCGCCGGCAAAGCCTTCGATCCGCACGCCGCGCCCGTCCGTTGAAAGTGCGTCCTCCAACAGCCCTTGGATGTAGCCCCGGTCGTCCTCCTGTGCGAAGAGGCTCATGGGCCACACCAGCAGCACCAGCAACAGTCGCAAAAAGCGCATTAAAATGCCTGTCCAATCCCGATGTAGATTTGCACGCCGCCAGCGGTCTCGCCCGCCACCGGACCCGCCACGTCAAAGCGGATCGGCCCGACCGGCGTATCGTATCGCAGACCCAGCCCGGCGCCCGCGTGCCAGTCGCCGCTGCCGTCGACAAAGCTTTCGGCGCCGACATAGCCCGCATCGGCAAAACCCACAACGCCGATGCTGTCGGTGACACCGACGCGCAGTTCGGTCGACACACCCAAAAAGCTGCGCCCGCCCAGCCGTGATGTGCCGTAATCCACGTCGAGCGACTGGTAGGGTTGTCCGCGAACCGTGCCGCCGCCGCCGGAATATAGCAGGTATTGCGGCGGTGCGGCCTGCGCATCAGGGCCGAAAACGCCCGAAAGTTGCAGCCGCCCGGCGAGCACCACGCTCTCTTCGGCGCCAAAGGCCCGGTAGCCGCGCATGTCCATCGCATAACGCGCGCCGCCCTGCCCCTCGTTCAGGATGGAGAAGGGTTCAAGCTCTGCGTTCAGATAGAACCCTTCGGTCGCGCTGAGCGGATCGTCCCGCCGGTCCAGTGTGACCGATGTCGGGAAGGACAGCAGGTTGAGCCGCCGCACCGGATCGCCGGGCAGGTAGAGGTCCGTCACCTCGGAGCGACTCAGGGAAATTCCCACCTCCGCTGAAAGCTGCTTGGAAAACTCGCGTGAGACACCCACGCCGAAACCGAACTTTCGTTCGATATAGTCCGGTTCGTCATCATAGCTGAGCCCGGTGGTGGCAAAGAACATCGTATCCGGGCCGTAGACAGCCGGTTTCTCGAACCGGGCGTTCAGGCTGTAGTCCGGCGACATGTCCGCACCGCCAAGCTGCGTGACCTCGCCGTCCACCCGGAACCTTTCAGCCCCACCAAAGAAGTTGCGATGCAGCCAGAATCCGGAAAGCGTCACACCTTCTGACGACGAGATCTCCGCCCCCGCACCGAAACGCCGGGGCTGCCGGTCGGTCACCTCGATCACGATGTCCATCTCGCCCTCGGGAGAAACCTGTTCTCCCTCGGAAACGGTGACCGCGCGGAACGTCCCGGTGGATCGGAGCCGCGTCGCGGCGTCCTCGACATCCTCCGGATTGAAAACCTCCCCCCGCGGGATGCCGGCGATCTGGCGGATACGGGCGGCGCGCACCGCGCTTTCGGATGTGACGATCACATCTCCGAAACGCAGGCGCGGGCCGCGCACGACCGAAAGGCTCACATCCAGCTCGGACACGGTGTGGCGGGCCGTGATGCTCTGATCGGCGATCTGCGCCTTGGCATAGCCTGAATCGCGCCATCCCTCGACGGCGGCCTGCGCGGTGTCACGGACGACGGTGGCAAGTGCCGGTTGGCCCCGCGAAAATCCCTCGGGGATCGGCGTGCGCTTGTTGACCGGACCCACGTTGGCCTCGCCAAAGGTGAAGGGGCGTCCCGGCTCGACACGTATCCTGACCTCGTCGATCCGGGTCGGAGCCGAAAACGGCGGGATCTCTGCCGCCTCACGCCCGTCCAGCGTGATCCTTACCGTGGCCGAGTAATAGCCCTGTGCATACAGCGCCTCGACCAGCCGGGCATAGTCGCTTTGCGCGGCGGCGAGCACGTCTTGCGGATTTGAATCTCCGTCCGTTTCCAGCGTCGCGAGAATCGATGCGCCGCGCAGGCTGGACATGACCGTTTCGTCCTCGGCACCACCCAGCGAGAAGGTCAGCTTCTCAAAACTGTTCGCAGGATAGGGCAGGCTCAGGCAAATCCCTGTCACCGCTGCATAAACAATGCCACGACCGAAACGCGACCCCGGCGTTTTGTGGCGCGGTGTCGGGCGCGAACATATATCTAGGTGTAATGTCATATTTATACTCTATAAGATGTAACGCCGAGGCCCAGAGTCAAATCGCGCCCTGCCTTAAAAAAACCGGGGAAATGCGGCCTGCGCGTCCTTGTGTTGCGCACCCGCGTGAGGGTGCCGGACTTCGCCCCGCACCCCCCTGCCGGTCAGCCCGGTCGCCTTGCAAAAGCCGCGCCGCCGGTTCCGTTCCGGATCTCCGCCTTGGCCAGAAAGACATGCGCGGATCTTTCTGTCACCGGGTTTCCGGCGCCGTCGGTCCGTCAGTGTCTTCCCGGTGTTGCCCGCCGACCTTCCCGTGCGGCTTTGCCTCAAGATACCGGAAGGGCGATCAGTCGGGCAAGCCACAGCCAGAGCGTCGCCGCCTCCGGCGCGGGAACCCGCACATGAAGTGCGTCGCCAGCGCGCGTGACAAGGCAGGTCTTGTCCCCGAAGATCGCTGCGGCCGACGGGCTGCCCTGCCGCGCGCTCATGCAGGCGGAGCGGACGTCCTCGCTGCCCGGCCCCTCGATCGCCAGACAGACATGAAGATCATCCGCGAGGCTCAGCGCCCAGCCGTCGTGCCATCCCGGCGTCGCCTCCAATGGGTCGGCAGTGACGAGCAGCGCGCTGTCACGGGCGATGCGCAGCGCAAAGGGACCATCCGGCTCTTGGTCCAGAAGGCCGAGCATCGGCGCACCGGGCGCGAGCGCGTCAACCGCGGCAGTGAGATCCCCGGAGATCAGCACGGCGCCCGACGTGGGCAGGCAGGTGACCGTTGTCTCAATGCCCTGAATGACGGTTCCGGGCACGGGAATCGGCGTGGTCCACAGTTGGCTGTCGTCGGGCAGGTCAATCGGCAAGGCGGGCTCCTTCGGGGTCAAGGGCGCAGGGGACAGTGACGCGGGCGCGGCGGTGGTCGCCAAGGTGGAAAACCCCCAGCGTTTCGCCCATGCGGGCGCGTCCGCCCTCGACCAGCGCCAGCGCGACGGGACGGCCCAAGGTCGGGCTGAGACAGGAGGACGTGACAAACCCGAGCGACCGGCGCGGACCGTCCAGCGGGATCACATGCGCGCCGGTCGGCAGAGGCGTCCCATCTGTTTCCAGTCCGACCAGCTGGCGGCGGTCGGACCGGTTGGCCTCCGGCGTGAACAGCGAGCGGCGCCCCAGATATTCGTCCTGACGCCTCTCACGCGGGCCGGTCCAGCCAAGGTCGTGCGGCAGGGTGCTGCCGTCGGTGTCCTTGCCGACCAGAACAAACCCCTTTTCCGCACGCAGGACCATCAGGGCCTCGAGCCCAATCCAGCGTCCTTCCTGCATCTCGCGTGCGCCGTCCAGCACGCGCAACAGCGTGGCCCCCTGACGACCGGGCACCGACAGTTCCCATGACGGATCGCCGGTAAAGCTGACGCGGGCAGCGCGCAATGGCCCCTCGGCCCAAGTGGTTTCGGTCACCTGCATCGGGGCCAGCGCCGACACGTCGTCGGGCAGCCCCGCGGTGTCCAGCAGCGCACGGGCGCGCGGCCCGGTGACGATCAGTGTTACCCAGTTCGCGGTGACATCCTGCACGAAGACCCGGCGCGGATCGAATTGATCCTGCCGCGCTTCTTCCAGGATCAGCCGCGCGCGGTCCACATGGCTTGAAGAGGCCGAAAGGATAAAGCGGTCCTCGGCCAGCCGCAGCACCACGCCATCATCCACGACCACGCCGCTTTCCGACAGCAGGAAACCGTAGCGGGCGCGCCCGACCTTTAGCGTCGACATGCGCATGTAGCCGCAGAAATCCAGCAAATCCGCCGCGCCGGGGCCGATGACCTCGATCTTGCCCAGCGGCGAGGCATCATACAGACCGACGGTCTGTCGTGCGATGCACGCCTCGTCCCGCGTGTCCTGCCGCTGATCGGTGCCGTAATGCGCCGGCCGCCGCCAGCCGCCGTATTCGCCGAACCGCGCGCCAAGGGCGCCATGCCGGGTTTCCAGCAAAAGCCGTTTGAGCGGATTGAACAGCGCATCCCGGCGCAACCCGCCCAGCGTCGTCAGCGGCACGGGCGTGAAGGGCGGGCGGTAGGTGGTGGTGCCCGTCTCCGGGATGGTCCGGTCCGTCAAGGCCGCCATGACCGCAAGACCGGCAAAATTGGAACTGCGGCCCTGATCGGTGGCCATGCCAAGCGTGGTGTAGCGCTTGAGATGCTCGACGGAGCGGTAGCCCTCCTGCGCGGCCAGAGTCACATCCTTCAGGGTCACATCGTTCTGCGGGTCGATCCAGACGCGCCCCCGCGACTTGGGATCCGGGCGTTGCGGCGTCAGCGCCCAGACGTCCCCCGCGGCCCCCGGGGCAGATCCGACGCCTCCACCGGCCGCATGGCCCTGCGCCAGCGCCGCGGCCAGACCGAAGGCGCCATTGGCCGCACCCGCCGGGGTCAGATCGGACGTGCCCGCGCGCGGAATCAGCGAGTCGGACCGGGCATCCCAGTCCAGCCTGCCACCGGCCTGTGAATGCAGGTGCACGGATGGCGTGTAGCCGCCGGAAACAAGCACCGTGTCGGCGTCCAGATGCTGCCCGTCGACAGTGACCGCACCTACCTGCCGCGGGCCATGCGCCTTCGTGATCCGGACACCCCGGCGGACCGATACGCCCTCGGGGGCGGCGGGACCCTCGCGCCGGGCATCCAGCAGGGTGATGCGGCAGCCGGCCTGCGCAAGCGCCGCCGCTACCGGGTAACTGCCGTCATTGGCCGTGGCCAGCGCGATGCGCCTGCCCGCCACCGCGCCATACAGCATCAGGTGATGCAATGCGGCCTCGGCCGACATCACGCCCGGCAGGTCGTTGTTGGTAAACCACAGCGGCCGCTCGATCGCGCCGGTGGCCATGACCACCTCACGCGGGCGCAGGCGCCAGTGAATGTCGGGCGTGCCCTCGCTCCTCTGCCACGCCGCGAAGAGCCCGTGATCGAAGGCGCCCCAGACCGTCGTCCCGGTCAGCACGCGTCCCCCTGCCGCCTCTGTTGCGGCGACGGCGTCACGAGCGAAGTCCTGCCAGGGGCCGCCGTCGACCTGCCCACCCCGCCAGCGCAAGGCGCCGCCGATCTCCGCCGCCTCGTCGATCAGCCAGACCTCGGCGCCGCGCGCCGCACCGGCCTTCGCGGCTGCGAGCCCCGCGGGCCCCGACCCGATCACCAGCATGTCACAGCTGGCGTTGCGCTGGGGGATGTCCGCGGGCGGCGTGTGATCCGGATCCAGCACGCCAAGACCGGCCAGACGTCGGATCATCGGTTCCCACCGCATCCAGCCCCCCGCCATGAAGGTCTTGTAGTAGAACCCTGCCGGCAGGAAGCGATGCAGCAGGTCCAAGGCCCAAAGGGGATCCTGCGCCGCCCCCCTGCCCCCGCCCGCATTGACCGAGCGCAACGCCATACCGTCATGCAGGGCCATCAGCGTGGCACGGGTGTTGGGCGTGGTCAGTCCGCGCGCGGTCACGTCGAACAGCGCGTTGGGTTCCTCACCGCCCAGCCCCCAAAGCCCACGCGGGCGGTGATACTTGAAACTGCGCGCCAGCACGCGCGTCCCGGACGCCAGCAGCGCCGAGGCCAGCGTATCGCCCGACAGGCCGGACAGCGGCGCACCGTCGAGGGTGAAGGACAGTGGCGCGCTCCGGTCCACGGCGCCGAGCGTCGGATGCCGCCAGCCGCTCATGCCGCGCCCTCCGAAGGGGTCCGTGCCGGAAGAACGGCGCTGTCAAGCACCGCGCGGCTGACCGTGTCGCGGGTGAGCAGAAAGAATTCGCCGCAGGTCAGATGCACCCAGATTTCACGGGCGACCCCGCTGGACGCCTCGGCCCCATAGAGGTAGTCGGCCCAGTCCCGGTCCGGAACCTCTGACGACGGGGATGGGCGGTGCTGTCCAGCGTCGGCCGCAAAGTGGAACTCGGGCTCGTCACGCGGACCGCAGAACGGACATGGCAAGAGTTGCATGGGGCGTCCTTTCCTAGATTGCGACCCGGCGGACAGCCGTCGGGTCCGTGTGGGGGCTTTGCCCCCGCCGCGCCGCTGGCGCGTCTCCCCCAGAGGTATTTCGGGAGAGAAGAAATCGGGCACCGGCAGCCGTCCGTCCGGGGTGTGCCGGGGAGAATTGAGTGGGTCGTCTCAATGCGCGATCCCGGATCCGGCGGCCTCGTCGATCAGACGCCCTTCGGCAAAGCGTTGCAGATCGAAGGGGCGCGAGATGTCGTGATGGCGACCGGTGGCCAGCATATGCGCCAACAGCCAGCCGCCCGCCGGGATCGCCTTGAACCCGCCGGTGCCCCAGCCACAATTGATGGAAAACCCCGGCAGGGCCGTGGCGCCGATCAGGGGCGAGCTATCGGGGGTCACATCGACGATCCCGGCCCAATGCCGCAGCAGTTTCACCG
>CAZRZN010000154.1:0-9721 GCA_964604565.1 uncultured Rhodobacterales bacterium | reverse complement strand
CTAGGCGGTCGGCATCGTTAACATCCTCGTATCCGGCCAGTCGCCCGAACACCGACTGCCGGAAAAACCCTTCAAGACGATGGATCGTGTTTTTGCCGTGTCGGTGTCATGTAGTGCGGTCGCCGCGAGATCGGACAGCCCGAGCGCGTCATCAAGCTCGTGCATCACCAGCAGGCCGCCGTCCAAACTCATCTGCGCGCCCCGGAACTCCAACCGCACACGGCGGTCGAAATCGACCCGGTCTGCCCGCTGCGGGCCCGCACCCTCTGGGCGAGCCATGTAACACGCCCCTCGCTGCAATCAACGCCATGATTTATATCGAAAGTATCGCATTCAGGACAGAAAAATCAAAATTTCACCTGGGGAATGCGGGTTTAGAGGCGCCGACTTTTTTCAACACAGGGGGCAGAAAGTGTGCATCCGCCTCAAGCGCTAGATAATATCGCCATAAAGGTTGAAGCAGACATTCACAGCCCTTCTTGTGGTGCTGATCCTAATGCGGTCTAATTCAAATGTGGCAATGTGCAGAAGGCACCATTTGCGACTTCAACCCTTTGACCCGATTAGGAAAAACTGCATGCTCCCACGTCAAGAAACACGGTAGACCTAGGCAAAAATTGACGAGCTTGTTACCGAAGAGATCGGATGGCGTTTGCAAGTGGGCTGGATTCGTCTTGCCCGCTGCAAATCGGTAACGGCTCAAAAAGTCCGCCAATCTATATTTTACGTGAAGCCATCCTGGAGTGAAGGGGTGAACCTTGAACTGTCAGAAACAGGCGTTCTGCTCAATCTCGGGCTCAAGATTGGGAGGATTGCCAAAGGACGCTTGGAAGACCGGGGGTGGGAATCGGGGAATGGCAATTCCATGCTTTAGGCCGCCGCACTCAGTGTGATGAGCGCAGGACCCCCGGCACCTCCAAAAGACCGTGAGATTGACAGAGCCGGCCAAGGTGGCAAAGTTTTACAGCGCGGGCGCCAGGGCAAGCAGGTCATCGTCGTGGCAAACCTGTTCACCGCCAAGCTCCAACAGAGTCCTCACAAGTTTCTTACTGGCAATCAGCCGTTTACTTGGTAGATCGAGACATGCGCGCAGCCTGGAAACGAATCGTGATGGCATTTTTTTCGCTTCCCTTAAGGGTTGCGATCCTTGCGTTACTTTTTGTGTCGACTTCATTTGGCGCAGTCGCATCGCCGTCCGAACCAGTGGACCAAGAGCATCACCACGCCGTGATTAGCATGGACGGCGACTGTCCCCCGCATGACAAGTCAATCGACGGTGACCTGCTTCCCACTCCGTGCCAAGACCAACCTGCCACGCTTCATTGTGTGTCAGCCCCCTGCTGTTTTCAGAATGACAATGTCACCGTCAGCCCGGCAGCTTATGGATGCGTGTCCCAGTTGCGGCATCCGCTGGACAGTGCAACCGCAGTCCGTTCCCGTCTAACCGTTCCTCACGACCGACCTCCGCGTCTCGTCTGATCGACCTGCCGGATCGTTGCGCGCATCCCTGTGCAACATCCCCTTTGATCGATTGGAAGCGGCTTGCCCTTTGGCAGGTCCAAGACGAGGTATCCCATGCGTGGACGTTATTCTGCCCTGAGCATTCTGGCGCTCGCCGCAGGCGTGGCCGGCGGCGTGTATCTGGAAAGACTGTATTTCAATTCTGCCGACATGGCTGCCGATGAGGGGCCCGAAATCCTTTACTGGGTGGCCCCGATGGACCCGAACTTCCGCCAACCCGGGCCGGGACAGTCGCCCATGGGGATGGACCTCATTCCCGTCTATGCGGGACAGGAGCCATCCGGCGATCCTTCCGAGGTGACGCTCTCGGCCGCCGAGATCAACGCAATCGGAGTGCGGACTGCCCTTGCGACAGTTTCGGAGATCTCCCACCGGATCGAAACAGTCGGATTTGTCGGCTATGACGAGCATCTGACCAGCCATGTCCACACCCGCGTGGACGGATGGATCGAAACGCTGAAAGTCCGGGCTGTCGGTGACAGGGTCGCCAAAGGGGACTTGCTGTTCGAGATGTTTTCTCCGCTGATCGGGTCCGCCAGCGGAGAACTGGTGCGGGCATTGCAGGCCGGCGAGCAGCGTATCGTCGATGGTGCGCGCTGGAAGCTGCGCAGCCACGGCATGACTGAGGCCCAGATCGCCGAGGTCGAAGAAACCCGCGAACTGGCGCGCAGTTTGTACGTGACGGCACCTCAGGATGGGGTCGTCATTTCTCTCGAAGCCGCTGACGGCATGTTTCTCCAACCGGGCACCCGGGCGGTCTCGCTGGCCGACCTGAACACGGTATGGCTCATCGTCGACGTATTCGAGCGTGACATTGCCCGCATGACCGATGACATGCAGGCCATTGCCCGGTTCGAGCATCTGCCGGGGCGATCGTTCGAAGGAAAGATCGACTACGTCTATCCCGAACTGGATGCACAAACCCGCACGCTGCCCGTGCGCCTGCGTTTCGACAATTCCGAAGGGCTGCTGCGTCCCAACATGTTTGGAACTGTGAGCCTCCTGCCAACCGCGACGCGGACGGCGCTGACCGTGCCGTCCGAGGCAATCATCCGAACCGGGGCCGCCGAACGGGTAATCCTCAAGACCGGGACGGGCACATTCGCACCCCGCCTGATAACGACCGGGCTCCGCGATAACTTCGGAGGCGGTGGACGCACCGAGGTGGTTCAGGGCCTTGCCCCTGGCGAGGAGGTGGTCGCCTCGGCACAGTTCCTGATCGACAGCGAAAGCGCGCT
This sequence comes from uncultured Rhodobacterales bacterium, assembly GCA_964604565.1. Classification (GTDB taxonomy): domain Bacteria; phylum Pseudomonadota; class Alphaproteobacteria; order Rhodobacterales; family Rhodobacteraceae; genus CAZRZN01. The sequence goes on along the minus strand of CAZRZN010000154.1, from coordinate 6,962 downwards.
CAGCGCCGGACTGATGCGCATGGCACCGACTGATGAGGTCCCGGCCCGAGGAACAGGCGAGTTGATCGCCCTCGACCGGGAGGCGCGCATGGCAACGATCCGTCACGCCGCGCTGGAGAGCCTCGACTGGCCTGCCATGACATCGCGGTTTCCGGTGCGGTCAGATGTTTCGCTCGATCGTCTCACACCCGGGGCGCAGGTTGCGTTTCGCGCAGCGCGCGGCGCTGACGGCCTGCTTGGTCTGCTTGACCTCGGCAGCGATGACGGGATTGCCGCAACGGGCACTGGCACGGTGATGGCGGTGACAGCGGACGGCAAGCTGACGCTGTCCCATGACCCGATCCCGGAACTGGGCTGGCCCTCGATGCAAATGGATATGCCCGTCGCCGGGTTTGATCCTGCTTCTGTGCCGCTGGATGCCCCGGTGGAATTCGACCTCAGCAAAGGCGACGATGGACTCTTTACAGTCGTCGCAGTGCGCGCGGAAGGAATGCAGGCAGCGCCAGCCATGGCAATGCCCGATGCCGCTCCAATGGCTGAAAAGGCAGCGCCCATCGTCGTTTCGGGCATCATCGACGCGGTAGACGAAGGCGCACGAACTGCGACCATCACCCACGGGCCAATCACAGAGATTGGCATGCCCGGTATGACGATGGGCTTCGCTGTCGACGACATGCTTGATCTCGCGGCCCTGCCCGTTGGCACCGAAACCAGCCTTACCTTCAGCCGACCGGACGGGACGACCATGGTGCTATCGGCTGCCGCGCCCGTCGCTCCACCGATTGTCGTGTCAGGCACCGTCGATGCGGTGGACGAAACTACAGGCGTGGCGACCATCACCCATGGGCCGATCATGGAGATCGGAATGCCCGGCATGACCATGGAGTTTGCAGTCGGGGACGCCCTTGATCCTGCGGCACTGTCTGTCGGGATCGAGTCCAGACTGACTTTCGCACGTCCCGACGGCATGACGATGATCCTTGTGGGGACCGAACCCATTGTGCCGCCGATGGAGGTGATGGGAACGATCAACTCAGTCGACCCAACCGCAGGTATGGCCAATATCAGCCACGGCCCGATGCTTGAGATCGGGATGCCGGGGATGACGATGGACTTCGCACTTGGCGACGCGCTTGATCCGACATCGCTCCCGTTGGGCAATGAGGTCACGCTTCTGCTCCATCGCAACCCGGACTTCTCGATGACGCTGATCGGCACCCGCGCGGCAGAGGTTACGCAATGATCGCCGCCATCATCCGCGCCTCGATTGCGAACCGGGTGATCATACTGGCCCTTGCGATCATGATGGGCGTCGCGGGAATCTGGGCGATCCGGGAAACTCCGGTGGACGCGATCCCGGACCTGTCGGACGTGCAGGTGATTGTCCGCACGCCCTACGCGGGTCAGGCGCCACAGGTTGTCGAGGACCAGGTCACCTATCCCATTGCCACCGCCATGCTTGCCGTGCCGGGGGCCAGCGACGTGCGCGGGTTTTCCTTCTTCGGCGACAGTTATGTCTATGTCGTGTTCGAGGACGGCACCGATCTCTATTGGGCGCGCACGCGGGTGCTGGAATACCTTGGCCAGATCACGGCGAACCTGCCCGAAGGCGTGTCGCCGCAACTCGGTCCGGATGCGACGGGCGTGGGCTGGATCTATCAATACGCGCTGATCGACCGCACCGGGGGGCACGATCTGGCGCAATTGCGGACCCTTCAGGACTGGTTTCTGAAATACGAGCTTCAGACCGTCGATGGCGTGTCGGAGGTCGCCACCATCGGCGGCATGGTTAAACAATATCAGGTGGTGATCGATCCAAACAAGCTGCGGGCCTATGACCTGACACTTGCCCAGATCCGAAACGCCATCCAATCCGCCAACCGCGAAACCGGCGGCTCCGTGATCGAGATGGGCGAGGCGGAGTTCATGGTCCGCTCGACCGGCTATGTCGACGATCTGGCGGATCTTGCATCGGCGCCGCTGATGGTGAACCAGCGCGGCGCGGCCCTGACCCTTGGCGATGTCGCCGACATCCGGCTTGGTCCCGAGATGCGGCGCGGTGTCGGCGAGCTGGATGGTGAGGGCGACGCGGTGGGCGGTGTGGTGATCCTGCGCTGGGGCGGCAATGCGCTGGCCACGATCAAGGCGGTCGAGACGCGGATCGAGGAATTGCGCGCCTCACTTCCCGAAGGCGTCGAGATCGTTACGACCTACAACCGCGCGGGCGTCATCGAACGCGCCATCGACAACCTGCAAAAGAAGCTGACCGAGGAATTCATCGTCGTCATCCTTGTCTGCGCGGCCTTCCTTTTGCACATCCGGTCGTCGTTGGTGATCCTGCTTTCCCTGCCGCTCGGCATATTCGCCGCCTTCATCATCATGAAGATGCAGGGCGTGAACGCCAACATCATGTCGCTTGGCGGCATCGCCATCGCTATTGGCGCCATGGTCGACGCAGCCATCGTGATGATCGAGGCGATGCACCGACGTTTGGAAAAGGAAAAGCTCAGCAACGAGAACCGATGGCGGATCGTGACCGAATGCGCCACCGAGGTCGGCCCGGCCCTGTTCTTCTCGCTGGCGATCATCACCGTCAGCTTCATGCCTGTTTTTGTTCTGGAAAGTCAGGAGGGACGGCTGTTCAAGCCGTTGGCCTTCACCAAGACCTATGCAATGGCCGCCGCCGCGATCCTGTCGATCACGTTGGTTCCGGTGCTGATGGGCTATTTCGTGCGCGGCCGGATCATCCCCGAGCGCAAGAACCCGCTGAACCGGATCGTGATCTGGATCTACCGCCCGTTTCTGGACGCCGCTGTTGCCTGGCCCTGGGCGACGACGATGCTGGCCTGTGCCCTGGTCGCCTCCATGTGGTGGCCGCTGCAACGGATCGGGACAGAATTCATGCCCGAACTGAACGAGGGCGATTTCCTCTATATGCCGTCGCTCTATCCCGGCGTGTCCATCGGCAAGGCCCGCGAGGTGCTTCAGCAATCCGATCGCCTGATCGCGACAGTCCCCGAAGTGCTGACGGTTCATGGCAAGCTGGGCAGGGCTGATACGGCCACGGATCCAGCCCCGCTGACCATGATCGAAACGACGATCCAGTTGCGCCCAGAAAAGGAATGGCGCGAAGGCATGACGATGGAGATGATCCGCAACGAGCTGGACCGCGTCGTGCAGATCCCGGGCGTCACCAATGTCTGGATCCAGCCGATCAAGAACCGCATCGACATGCTGGCGACCGGCATCAAGACGCCCGTAGGGGTCAAGATTTCGGGCGCTGATCTGAGTGTGATCGAGCAGATCGGGATCGAGGTCGAGCGCGTCGTTGCGGGCATCGAGGGAACGGCATCTGCCTATGCGGAAAGACCCATCGGGGGCAGGTTCATCGAGATCGACGTGAATCGGGACGCTGCTGCCCGCTACATGATGAGCGTGCGTGATGTGCAGGACGTGGTTCAGACCGCGATTGGCGGGATGCAGGTGTCTGAGTCCGTCGAGGGGCTGGAACGCTTCCCGATCAATCTGCGCTATCCGCAGGAATGGCGAAACAGCCCCGAACGGCTGCGAGATTTGCCCGTGGTGACACCCTCGGGTGCGCATATCCCATTGGGCGCGATGGCAGAGATCAAGATCGTGGACGGGCCCGGCATGATCCGATCCGAGAATGCACGCCGCACCGGTTTCGTGTTCATCGACATCGCCGGGCGCGATCTGGGCGGCTACGTGACCGAGGCCCGCGAGGTGGTTGCTGCTCAGGTCACCCTCCCGCCGGGCTACTCCATCGCCTGGTCCGGGCAGTACGAATACATCGAGCGGATGCAGGAACGCCTGAAACTGGTGGCGCCCGCAACGCTGCTGATCATCACTCTGATGCTGTTCATGGCCTTCAACCGCGTGATCGAAGTGGGGATCATCCTTGCCGCGCTGCCAGTGGCGTTGGCAGGTGGCGTCTGGTTTCTGTGGTATCTCAGCTTCGATATTTCCGTCGCCGTTCTGGTGGGGTTCATCGCCCTGGCGGGCGTCGCGGTCGAAACGGCCATCGTGATGCTGCTCTACCTCAACCTCGCCTGGGAGAAGCGCAAGAAATTGGCGATGGCGGAGGCACGCAAGATGACCCGCCTCGATGTCGAAGAGGTTGTCTTCGAAGGCGCGCTGCTGCGGGTGAGGCCCAAGGTGATGACGGTGGCCACGATCTTCGCCGGGCTCATCCCGATCATGTACGGCACTGGCACCGGATCGGAGATCATGCAGCGCATCGCGGCCCCGATGGTGGGAGGCATGGCCACGGCGACGCTGCTGACGCTCTTTGTCATCCCGTCGATCTTCGTGATCTGGAAGCGGCTCGCCCTTTCCCGTGTCAATCGCGAACTCCAGACGACCGCCGCATTGGACCCCGTCTCGGTCACCGGTCCAATGCCGGCCGAGTAACCCCGTATTTCTCAACCTCAACCTGAAAGGCATCTCATGAAACACCTCACCCTGACCCTTGCGGCAGCATTGCTCACAGCCCCTGCGGCTTTTGCCCAGATGAACCATGGCACCATGGATCATTCCAACATGCCCATGACCGATGCCCAGATGGAGGGCGCGGTTCATACAAAGGCGACTGTCAATTCCATTGCGGACGGCACTGCCAATGTCAGTCACGAACCGATCCCTGAAATCGGCTGGCCAGCGATGACCATGGATCTGGCGCTCGCTCCTGATGCCCAGATGATGGGGGATGTGGCCGCCGGGGACAGCGTGACCCTGATGCTGATCAAGGGCGGTGACGGCATGTACATGATCGGTGCGATGATGCCCGAGTGAACTTTGGCGCAGCACTCTCAGTCGCAGGCAGGGTCAGCGCGACAGCTGCCTGCGACCAACCAAGGGAAGGAAACTCTCATGAAAAAGCGCATCCTCGGCGGTATTGTCGTGTTTGGCGCTCTCGCAATCGCCATCTGGGTCACGCTGATAAAAGACCCCTCACACGCCGACATGGTTGCAGGGGACGGGGGACATGCAATGGTTGCTGTCACCCTGCCCGACGCCTTCACGCCGCAAGAACAACTGGGCGCGCAGGCTTTTGAGGAAAACTGCGCCGCATGTCATGGTGCGAACGCATCCGGACGCGATGGCATGGGCCCGCCCCTTGTGCATGTGATCTACGAACCGAGCCATCACGGAGATCGATCGTTTCATCTCGCTGCAATGAACGGGGTACGCGCGCACCACTGGACCTTTGGCAACATGCCCGCCGTAGAGGGACCGACGACGTCGGATGTGGAGACGATCGTGGCCTATGTCCGGGCGCTGCAACGCGCCAATGGCATCAATTGAACAAGACACAAAGAGGGACACCAATATGATCAATGTTTCACGCAGGGTTCTCGGCGCTTTGCTGGCCGTGGGGCTGGCATCGCAGGCAGCGTTTGCCCATTCGTCAAAGGAAGGCACCCGGCCAGCCGATGGCGCAGTGCTTGCCGCATCGCCTGACATGGTCGGCATGACTTTCGATATGCCCATGCGGGTGACGTTGGTCTCGGTCACGGGCCAGGATGGCACAGACTATGACCTGTCACGCACCGACAACATGCAGCCCGTCAAGGTGTTTGACGCCGCAGTGCCAACCCTTCCCAAGGGAACCTATCAGGTCAAGTGGCGTGGCCTGGCCGAAGATGGCCACCCGATGCAGGGCGCGTTTTCTTTCGAAGTCACCGAGTAACAGGTGGTGTGGGGCGCACTCGTAGCGGCTGAGGGCATCACCTGGCTTTCGATCTGCGTCAAGGCGATGGTGTATGCGACCACGCTTTTGGCGGCAGGGTCGGTGCTGGTGTTGGCGTCGCTCAAGCAGCTGTCTGAAGTGGAGCAACGCAGGCTGCGACGGATTGCGATCGTGATGGCGGTCCTCGCAGCGCTCACCTCTCTTGTGCGCCTGCCTCTTCGCGCCAGCTTTCTGATGGGTGGGACATGGGCGGGCGCCTCTGACCCCATGATGCTCACCATGGTGAACGACGGCCCCTTGGGAACCAGCATTGCCATCCGCCTTGTTGGCCTCGGTCTGATCCTCACGGTCGCTCTGTCGCATCGTAAAGCCCTCTTTCCCGCAACCTGCGGAGCAGTGATCGCATGCGCCTCCTTTGTTTTTCGGGGGCACGCCTTGGAGGAGCCGAGGCTGCTGCTGGGCTTGCTGATCACCCTTCACATTCTGGGCTTGGCCTTTTGGATCAGTTCTTTGGCCCCGCTTGCGCGTGTGGCGCGAAGCCCGGATCTTAACCGAGCCGGTGCAGTGGCCCATGACTTCGGGCAAAAGGCGCTGTGGGTGGTTGGTGGCCTGACCCTTGTCGGCACTTTGAGCCTTGGGGTGCTGACAAACTGGACCGTCAGCGCGATGTTCACCCCCTACGGTCAGTTCTTCATGGTGAAACTCTTCGTCTTTGCAGCCGTGTTGAGCCTCGCAGCTTTGAACAAGATAAGCCTGACCCCGGCCTTGCAGCGGGGCGATCCGCAATCTGCCAAAAACCTTGCAAGATCCATCCGGATCGAGGCCGCGCTTATTGCGCTTGTCATGTTGACGACGGCCGTTTTGACGACAGTCACCGGCCCGCCGGTTTCCGGATAGACTTGAAGATCCCGGCCACCCGCACAGCAATGCGCAGGTGGCCGGGATAGCCTGTCACTCGCTTCTGACGATTTCGCTGTAGTCGCCGCGCAATTGCAGCGTTACCGTTACGTCAGCTTTGTCCCGATTGCGCCAGAACCAGCCATGGTCCCCCGCGAACGGGGTTTCAAAGCTGCCCTCGCCAGAAGTTTGTCCACGGCCTTTTTCGTAGGTCACCGCGTCACTCCCTTCATGGGCGCCGCTGCGACGGCCTTGCGGTCCTTGTAGCTCGCAAATCCTGGCGCGCGCGCCTTGCCTTCTTCGAAGAACACCGGCACGACATCCCGGTGAACCGGCTGTGTCAGATCATGGACGT
>CAZRZN010000153.1:0-9842 GCA_964604565.1 uncultured Rhodobacterales bacterium | reverse complement strand
GGGATCGCCTCGTAGACGAACATCTGGCTGAGGATCATGGAAAACAGGATCATCATCATGATCGCGCCCACGGCGGTGGCGGCCTCGCGCCCCGCCGACAGGAAATTCTCCCACCGCAGGCCCTTGTAGATCAGAAAACCCACCGGCACCGCGTAGATCACCGCCACGGCGGCAGCCTCGGTCGGGGTCATGATCCCGCCATAGATACCGCCGAGAATGATCACCGGCATCAGCAGCGCCGGAAAGGCGTGAAACCCGCGCCGCGCCACCTCGCCCGAGAGCTCCGAAAAGGACGGCTTGTCATCGAGCACGAGGTCGAACTTGCGGCTCATCACCAGGTTGATGATCGAGAACGCCACCATGATCAGCAGGCCCGGCCCGAGGGTAGCGAGGAAACAGGCAAGGATCGAGGTGTCCGTCACCCAGCCATAGACGATCATCGTCACCGATGGCGGAATGAGCAGCCCGAGGATCGAGGAATTGGCGATCAGCGCCGTCGCATAGGCGCGGGGATAGCCGCGTTTCTCCATTTCAGGGATCAGCAGTGGCCCGATGGCCGCGATGCCCGTCAGGCCGGAGCCGGAGATGGCCCCGATGATCGCGCAACTGACCGCTGCCACGACGCCAAGCCCGCCGCGTATGTGCCCGATAAAGGCATTGACGAATTTCAGCAGACTGGCGGCAATCCCGCTGGCGGACATGATCGTGCCCGCAAGCACGAAGAGCGGGATGGCCAGCAGGACAGGGTTTCCCAGTTGCTGCGCCCCCCAGAGCATCATGCCCTTCATGGTGACGTCACCAAGGAAATACATCACCATCAAGGCCCCGCCAAAGCAGTATGGCAGCGGCACACCCAGCGTCAGCGTGATCACGAGGACGGCGATGGCAAGAAGGGCGATCTCGATCATTGGCTGGCTCCATGGGTGCCGAGCACCCTGATGTGGCGGACCAGATGTCCGGCGGTATAAAGCACCATCAGTCCCAGTCCGATGACCAGCGCCACGTCGGAATAGAAGGTCGGGATGTAAAGCGTCGGGCTTTCCTTCCAGACGCGCCATGCATATTGCGTGAATTCCCATGCCCAGGTCAGCAGCCAAAGGCCGACGATCAGGCTGATCACCTCGCCCACAATGGCCAGAATGGTGTGCCCGCGTCGCGTCTTTATGATGATTTCCAGCACATTGGCCCGGATATGCGTATCCTCGCGGGACGCATTCACCGCGCCCAGAATGTAGAGCCAGATGGTTGGGTAAAGCATCGTCTCTTCCAGACCCATGACCGGGATCTGCAAGACGTATCGCGTGATGACCTGCACGAACTGACCCAGCGCAACAATGCAGATCAGTCCGGTGAGCAGATATTTGGCAAAGCTGTCCATGTCGTCTCCTGACCGGGCATCGCGAGCTTGTGACTGGACAGATTGGACTGGACGGCATGTATAAAATCAATTTCAAAATATTTTTATCTCGATAGATTTGCCTTATGGTTGCCCCATGAATATTTCACTTCGTCAGATCGTCACCTTTCGCGAGGTCATGCGCAGCGGGTCGATTTCGCAGGCGGCACGGACCTTGACGCGCACGCAGCCGGCGGTCAGTTCGGCAATCTCGTCTCTGGAGGACGAATTGCGCTTCGGTCTTTTCGTGCGGGAGCACGGAAAACTCACCCCGACGCCGGAGGCCCATTTTTTCCTCGAGGAATGCGAGCAGATCCTTGCCCGGCTGGAGCGGACGGAACGCACGGTCAGCGAAATCCGATCACTGGAAGCGGGCAAGATGCGGATCGCCTGCCATCCGGCGGCGTCGGGACATTTCATGCCTCGTGTGCTGACCGAGTTCCTTGCGGACAAACAAACGCTTGAGGTGGCGCTGATCATGCGGTCATCCGCGGTGATCGAGGATCTCATTGCCTCTCAGCAATATGATCTGGGTTTCTCCGAAACGCCCGAACGCCGCGCGTCGATCGACCAGACCGATTTCGATCTTGAATGCGTGTGTGTCCTGCGTGCGGATGACCCGCTCGCCGCAAAGTCAGAAGTAACGCCAATGGATCTGGACGGTCTGCCCATGGCGTTGCTGTTCGAAAAACATGCCACCGCAATCCAGACGGCCACCGCCTTCAGCGAGGCAGGATGCAGCCTGAACAAGCGGGTCGAATTGCGAACCTTCCTCCCGGGCCTGCAATTTGTCGCTGCGGGGATGTGCTATATTATCTGCGACATGATCACTGCCTACAGCAACATCATGCAGCCTCAGACGGAGGGCCTGCTGGTGATGCGCCGCTTCCGCCCGCGGATCAGCAGCAGCGTCTCGATCCTAAGCCCGGGCTACGCGACAAGATCCCTGACCACGCAGGCGCTGTTTGCGCATCTCGAAAGTTCGATCGTTGCAATGCGCATGGCAATGGAAACAGAAATTGGCGGTATTTCAGCCACAGGTTGACCCGGGCGCAAGGCGGCTTGTTGGTCGCTGGCAAGGCGTGAACCCGGAGGCAAAAAGCGCGCCTTCGCAACCGGGTCAGGCGCGGTTGCGTTCCGGGGTCCCGTATCATGCGACCGGCCTGAGTCCCGATCTTCCGGTCGCATGCCCCCGCGCCCATTTCGGCCAGCAGGAAGGGCCGCATTGGCACGCGGAACTTGCGCCGTTCAAAAAACTGGCGCGTGCAGTGGCGACCGTTCGGGCCTTGCCGTCGCCCGCCCGGTTCTGTGCTGTCGGGCAAAAACCCTGTAGGACGCTTATCCATGAACAGATTCAATCTTGAGCAACTCCGCACATTTCTGGCCGTCGTTCGCCTTGGCGGGGTTCGCAAAGCCGCCACCGGGTTACACCTGACGCAACCGGCCGTGACGACGCGGATCAAGGCGTTGGAGGACTCCCTGTCGGCGGACCTGTTCGATCGGAGCGCCGGCGGGATGAAGCTGACAAAGCACGGTGAGCTTCTGGTTTCTTATGCCGAAAAGTTCGAGCATCTCTCCGAGATGGTGGCGCGGGACGTGATCCATCCAGATGGCATCGAGGGACGCCTGCGGCTTGGCGTGTCCGAAACGATTGCCCAATGCTGGTTGCCGGAACTGATCGCCCGTTGTCATGCGCGGTATCCTAACCTCGATATCGAATTCGACGTCGACATATCCACCAACCTGCGGGCGGCGCTGTTGGGCCGGGAACTGGATCTGGCGATCCTTCTGGGGCCGATCTCCGAATACACGATCGACAACGTGGATCTGCCGGGCTTCGAATTGAACTGGTATGTCGCGGCGGATGCGCCGGAACCTGACGACCCTGCCGAACACCTGACCCGGCCCGTGCTGACCTACGCCCGCAACACCCGGCCCTACCGGGAGCTGAAGGACCGTTTGTTTGAACTGGTCGGACCGGATGTCCGCATCTTTCCCTCCTCTTCGCTGTCGGCCTGTTTCCGGCTGGTGGAGACCGGTCTTGGCGTTGCGGCATTGCCAAAGGCGCTTGGCCAGAACTATCTGGATGCGGGCACCATCCGCCGGTTCGACCCGGGGTGGACGCCTGGCCCGTTGCAATTTTCGGCGTCCTATCGCGGCGTTCCGGCCAGCCACATGATTGCGAGCGCCGCGCGATTGGCACGAGAGGTCGCAATCGACTACCATAGAGATAAAATAATGTGATCATTATCGACAGAATTATATAATTTGTTTTGATATGTCAGGTCGTGCAGCATGGTCCGGAACTCAGGAGGCCGGCTGTGACCACGGACTACATGCGACTTCGCCAGAGCGATCTGCCCATGCAACGTGCGGAAATCCGGGCGGGGCGTTACCGCTCCCACACGGCGGGACTCGGCGCGGGGTATCTTCAGACCAACCTTGCGATCCTACCTGAAAGCCACGCGCTCGACTTCATGCGCTTTTGCCAACGTAACCCCAAGCCCTGTCCACTGGTGGGCGTAAGCGACACGGGCGACCCGCGGATGTTCACGCTTGGCGCGGATATCGACATCCGCACCGATGTGCCCGCTTACAACCTCTATCGGCAGGGTATTCTGGACCGCAGCGTGACCGATATCGCGGATATCTGGTCCGACGATCTGGTGGCCTTTGCGTTGGGGTGTTCCTTTACCTTCGAGCAGGCGCTGCAGGATGTGGGGATCCCGCAGTGGCATATCGAAAATGACACGACGGTTCCGATGTTCAGATCGAACATCCAGACGGTCCCGGCAGGACCCTTTTCGGGGCGCATGGTGGTCAGCATGCGCGCCATCGACCCCCGCCGCCTGGACGAAGTGGTGGAAATCTGCCGCCGCTTTCCCCTGGCGCATGGGGCACCGGTCTATTGGGGGGATCCGGAGGGCATCGGGATTGCGGACATCAATCGACCTGACTGGGGCGATGCTGCGCCGGTCGAGAATGGCAAGATCCCGGTATTCTGGGCCTGCGGGGTGACCCCGCAGGTCGCGATAGAACGGGCTGGCGTGCCGCTGTGCATCACCCACAAGCCCGGTCACATGCTGATCACCGACATTGCCGAAGACGCCGAAGTGCCGGTGCGCAATCCAAACCAAGACTGAACACAACTCTTCACAGGGAGACGAAAATGAAACGTTCCATCACGATTCTCGCCGCAACAACCGCACTCGCCGTGCCTGCCATGGCCGAAGATCTGTCCGTCGTAGGCAGCTGGTCCAGCCTGCCATTGCACAAGCAATATGAAGCCCCCTTCTGGACCGAAGCCCTGCCGGAAGCCTCCGGCGGCAGCATCAACGTCGCCCTGACGACGCACGACCAGATGAGCCTTGGCGTGGCCGACGTCTACCGCCTGCTGGGCGACGGCGTCTATGACGTGGGCATGACGGTGGCCGATTATGCCGTCGCCGACGCGCCGGAGCTTGAAGGGCTTGATGTGCCGTTGCTGGCGACCACGGCCTCGGAGGCGCGCGCAATGGTCGACGCGGCGCGCCCGATGGTCGAGGATATCTACAACGCGCGCTTCAACAGCCACGTGCTGGCAATCGCGCCCTATCCGCCGCAGGTCGTGTTCTGCAACGCAGAAGTCGCCGGTCTGGAGGATCTTGAGGGTCTGAAGGTGCGCGCCTCCGGCCGGATGACCGCGAAATTCCTCGAAGCCCTTGGCGCCGAAGGCATCAACGTCAGTTTCTCCGAGGTGCCGGGCGCCCTGCAAAAAGGCGTCGTCGATTGCGCCGTGACCGGTGCCGGATCCGGCTATTCCGCCGGTTGGTGGGAAGTGTCCACGCATCTTCTGCCGATCCCGCTGGGCGGCTGGGACAGCGTTGTGACCGCGATCAACCTCGACAAGTGGAACAGCCTTGACGCCGAAACGCAGACCCTGATCGAAACGGAGATCGCGGCCAAATTCGAAGAGCCGGCATGGGCCACAGCGCAAAACGCGCTGGTCAACGACATCGCCTGCCTGACCGGAAACGGCGACTGCCCCTCGGGCGAGGCGCGCGACATGACACTGGTGGAGATCACCGAGGAAGACATGGCAAAGGCCCGCGAGGTGCTGGTGACCGAAGTGCTGCCGGAATGGGCAGAGCGTGCGGGCGCAGACTGGGCGCAGCGCTGGAACGAGTCCGTTGGCGCCACCGTCGGCGTGACCGTGCCGGTCAACTGAACCGCCTTACGCAATCCTGACCAAGAGGGAGGCCCCCATGGCCGACACCATCCTGACCGCGCTGCGCAAGACGAATGGCATCATCGCCATACTGATCGGCGTGCTGCTGTTCGCCTGCGCGGCGGCGGTGCTGGCCGACATCGTCCTGCGGCAGGTGGGGGCCTCTCTCGGCGGCACCGACGAGATCAGCGGCTATGTCATGGCCATCGCCACATCATGGGGCATGGCCTACACGCTGAGCGAGCTTGGCCATGTCCGCATCGACCTGCTGCGCACCCGGGCCGCTGCCCGCGGCCGCGCCATTTTCGACCTGTTTTCTATGGCGGTGCTGTCCGGCACCGTCACCCTCATCGCCTGGCAGGCCTGGCCGGTGCTGGCCCGCTCCCTCTCGAATGGATCCCGCGCCAACACGCCGTTGGAGACTCCCTTGTCACTGGTCCAGATCCCGTGGTTCGCGGGCTGGGTCTGGTTTGCCATCGCGTCGTGCGTGACGCTGGCTGCGGGTCTGTCCCTAGTCCTGCGCGGCGATTTCAAGGCCTCTGACGCGGCCATCGGCACCTTCGGGGAAGTGGATCAACTGAAATGATCGCGTATCTGTCCTTTGGCCTTCTCGGCCTGTTGTTGCTGTCGATCCCTGTCGGCATCGTCCTTTTCCTGCTGGGATTCGGCGTTGACGCCTTTTTCAGCCCGTTCCCACTGATCCGCGGCCTCGGCAATCTGGTCTGGTCGACCTCGAACAACGCGACGCTGATCGCGATCCCTTTCTTTGTCCTGCTGGGAGAGATTCTGGTGCGCAGCGGCATCGCAACCCGGACCTATGCCGCGCTGGATCGCTGGGTCAGCTGGCTGCCCGGCGGGCTGGTGCATGCCAACATCGCGACCGCCACGATGTTTTCCGCTACATCCGGATCGTCTGTGGCGACCGCCGCGACCGTTGCCACCGTGGCAATGCCGCAGGCGGAAAAGCTGGGTTATGACCCCAAGCTGTTTTCCGGTGCCATCGCGGCGGGCGGCACGCTGGGCATCATGATCCCACCGTCCATCAACCTGATCGTCTACGGTTTTCTGACACAGACCTCCATCCCGCGGCTGTTTCTTGCAGGGCTTGTGCCGGGCATCGCGCTGGCGCTGGGTTTTGTCGTGATCACGATGATCCTGTGCATGATCCGCCCCGGTCTGGGCGGCGCGCGGAGGGTCTTTCCCTTTCCAGAGATGCTGCGCGCACTGGTTCAGCTGGTCCCGATTATCCTGCTGTTCACCATCATCATCGGCACGATCTACAAGGGTTGGGCCACACCTACAGAGGCCGCGGCGGTCGGCGTTGCCGGGGCGCTTGTCATTGCGCTGCTGTTCGGCAAGGTCGATCTGGAGATGTTCCGCCAAAGCGTGCTGGGCACGGTCAAGATCACTTCGATGATCATGCTGGTGGTGATCGGTGCGTCATTCCTGAACTTCACGCTGGCCTCGGCAGGTATCGGCCGTGAATTGCAGGCCTTTCTCGAGGGGCTGGGGCTGGAGCCGATGCAGACCATGCTGGTGATCGTGTGCATCTACATCGTGCTCGGATTCTTCATCGAAACACTGTCGCTGATGGTGGTGACGATCCCGATCGTCGTCCCGTTGGTGGTCGAGATGGGGTTCGATCCGATCTGGTTCGGCATCCTGATGATCGTGCTGATCGAGATGGCGCTGATCACGCCGCCTGTCGGCCTGAACCTTTACGTGGTGCAAGGCGCACGGAAAAGCGGTCCGATGAGCGACGTGATGCTGGGCACCATTCCCTACATCATCGCCATGCTGGCAATGGCGGCGGCGCTGCTCGCCTTCCCGCAGATCGCGCTGTTCCTGCCTGACATCCTGCAATGACCGATCAAGTCGCGGTAAACTGGCCCCAGATCCGAAACGTCGGGATCGACGGCCTGCTGGTCAGCTTCGGCGCACGGTTGAACGAGCCGGCGAACCGCGCGGCGCTGGCCTTTCTCGATGCGCTGGAGCGGGACGGACCAGAGGGGATCGAGGAAAGCTCCACCTCTCTGGTATCCACCTATCTGCGCTTTGATCCGGTGCACATGGACCACGCGCGGCTGCGCGCCAGCCTAGAACACATGTTGACGGCGCGGGACTGGTATGCGGCCGACTTGCCCACGGGCCGGCGCCTGTGGCGTATTCCGACGGTTTTCGGCACGGACCTTGCCCCGCAGCAGGAGGATGCGGCGGGGGTTGCGGGGCTGGACCCTGACGCAGCAATCCGGTCGATCGCCGAGACGCGAGTCCGGGTGCAGACCATCGGGTTCGCGCCGGGACAACCCTATCTGGGCGAACTGCCGGAGGTTTGGAACATACCGCGCCAGACACGTCTGACGGACAAGGTTCCCGCCGGTGCGCTTGGCCTCGCGATCCGCCAGATGGTTCTTTTCTCTGTGCCGACGCCCACAGGATGGCGGCACGTCGGACAGACCGCCTTTCCGCTGTTCCGTCCCGAAGCCGAGCAGCCTTTTGTGTTGCGTCCCGGCGATGAGGTCCTGTTCACCCCTGTCACGCCGGAGGATCTCGAAAACATGAAGGCGGACGCAGACGGAGGCGCCGTCTGGGAGGCGCTGCAATGACCACCGGGCTGATCGTCCACCGCGCCGGCCCCGGCCTGACGATTCAGGATCGCGGGCGTCCGGGCTACCTGCGCTTTGGCCTGTCACGCGGCGGTGCCGCCGATCAGTTGGCGCTAGCCGAGGGGGCGGCACTGCTGGGTCAGTCCATGGACTGCGCCGCCATCGAAATGGCCGGGATCGGTGGCGAGTTCGAAGTGACCGAAGACTGCCGCATCGCACTGACCGGCGCGCCGATGCGGGCCAGCATGGACGGGGCGCGCCTTGCATGGAATGCCAGCCATGCGCTTGAGGCCGGGGCCCGTCTGTCTATCGGCGCCGTCGAGGCAGGATGTTACGGCTACCTGCATGTCGGCGGCGGAATCTGCGCGCCCAAACATCTGGGGGCGATGTCGGTGCATCTTGCGGCCGGTCTGAGCCAGCCGCTTGCCGCGGGGGATCGACTTGCGCTTGGCGCCGATCCACATCCGGGTGTAACGGGCTACCGCCTGACGCCTGTGCCGCGTTTCGACGGCGGCACGGTGCGGGTGGCCCCAAGCTTGCAGACCACGCTCTTTCCAGAGGCAGAGCGCGCGCGTTTTGAGACGACCGCGTTTCGCCGTGATACCCGCGGCAACCGGATGGGTGTGCGTTTCGTCAACAATGGGGACGGGTTCCATAGCGAAGCCGGGCTTTCAGTGCTCTCAGAGGTGATCGTGCCCGGAGACATTCAGATCACGGGTGACGGAACCCCCTTTGTCCTGTTGTGCGAATGCCAGACAACCGGCGGCTATCCCCGGATCGGATCCGTCCTTCCGGCCGATCTGCCGCGCGTCGCGCAGACCCCGGCGGGAGCCTCGCTCGGGTTCCGCTTTGTCACCCTTGAAGAGGGCATTGCCGCGGAAACCAGCGAAAGACGTGATCGGGGCGATCTGCACAGGCGGATCGAACCACTGCTCCGCCGCGCGGAAGAAATACGCGATCTGCTAAGCTATCAATTGGTCAGTGGCGTGACGGCCGGCACCGACCGGGAGTTCAGCGAGGCCTAAGCTGCCGACCCGGCAAGATGGCGCCGGTCTGGCAGGGCACCTCTGCCAAGGCCGGAAAGACGCACGGCGGATCCGGGCCGCGCAGGGGTCTCAGAAGGGACCGGCGCGGAAGATACCCCGCGAAAACATGTTCGTCTGGGTCGAAAAGGAACCCATGACCATGGCAGGACACATGATCAGCCCGATGCGCGGCTGCGCGCCGCGTTGCCGGCATTGCAGCTCAAAGGTGTGAATGGCCCCCCTCTGGCCGACTTGTGCGGGAAAAAGCCTTCCTCTGAAAGGGTGCTGCACCCCGCAAGGTCCGGCCCGCAAGATCTGGCCAAGGGTCCGGATCGTCCCGATCCGAAGGGCCAAGGACAGGCGCATGATGAGAAATTGCGCGGTCTTCAGAAAACAGACGCCGGGCCATGCGGCGACCTGTCCAACAGGCTTGATCGACCCGCCGCTCGGCGTCACCTATGCACGGAGAGCGCGCGCAGTCCTGCAATAAGAACAGCGCCGCGCGACAGGTTGAACCGGGCGCAAAGAAGGATGGTGTTGATGGCCGTGGCTTGCAGCCGATTGAAAACGATTGGTGCCGCCGGCACGCCGCGCTGCCACGGCCCGGC
>CAZRZN010000152.1:0-9981 GCA_964604565.1 uncultured Rhodobacterales bacterium | reverse complement strand
TGTGGTCCACGGTGATCGCCTATCTGGTGTCGATCCCGCTGGGCATCCGCAAGGCCGTGAAGGACGGCACCCATTTCGACACATGGACGTCGGGGGTGATCATCGTGGCCTATGCCATCCCGGGCTTTTTGTTTGCCATCCTGTTGCTGGTGCTCTTCGCGGGCGGATCCTACTGGCAGATCTTTCCGATCCGGGGGCTGACCTCTGACAACTGGGACGATCTGAACTGGTTCATGAAAATCGCGGATTATTTCTGGCACATCGCGCTTCCAGTTCTGGCCTCCACGATCTCTGCCTTTGCGACGCTGACGCTGCTGACCAAGAACAGCTTTCTCGACGAGATCAAGAAACACTATGTCATGACGGCGCGCGCCAAGGGGCTGTCTGAAAAGGGCGTGCTTTACGGCCATGTGTTTCGCAATGCCATGCTGATCGTGATCGCAGGACTGCCCGGTGTGTTCATCGGGGTGTTTTTCGGTGGCTCGATCATCATCGAGACGATCTTTTCGCTGGATGGTTTGGGCCGGCTTGGGTTCGAGGCTGCGGTTGCGCGGGACTATCCGGTGATTTTCGGCACGCTGTTCATCAGTTCGATGATCGGCCTGTTCGTCAGCCTGCTGTCGGACCTGATGTATGTCGCGGTCGATCCGCGCATCGATTTCGAAAAGCGGGAGGGCTGAGCCATGGTCGCAAAGCCGGACCCGGACAGAGGGCCTGACCTTTCAAAGGATGGAAAACCCGCGCTTGCCCTGCCGCCAGAGCCGAAGAAAGGGTTCTTCTCGCTGTCCCCGCTGAACAAGCGGCGCTGGAACAACTTCAAGCGCAATCGCCGCGCGCTGTGGTCGCTGTGGATCTTCGCGGTGCTTTTCGGCCTGTCGCTGTGCGCGGAGTTCATCGCGAACGACAAGCCGATCCTCGTCAGCTACCGGGGCGAATTGCGCGCACCGATCTTCAGCTTTTACCCCGAAACCGCCTTTGGCGGCGACTTCCGAACGGAGGCCGCCTATCGCGATCCCGAAGTCCGATGTCTGATCATAACCGGCGGGCTGGACACCTGTTTCGACGATCCCGAAGGACTGATCGAGGAAGCCGAGGCCGGCACCCTTATGGACGACGGTTTCGACAAGGGGTGGCTGTTGTGGCCGCTCATACCCTACAGTTTCAACACGCCGGTCGACCGTCCGGGCGCGGCCCCCTTGCCGCCGAGCGAGCAGAACTGGCTGGGAACGGACGATACCAAGCGCGATGTGGTGGCACGGGTGATCTATGGCTTTCGCCTGTCCATCCTGTTCACCTTGATCGTCACTGTCTGCGCCTCGCTGATCGGGATCATCGCCGGGGCGCTTCAGGGCTATTTCGGCGGCTGGCTGGACCTGATCTTTCAGCGGATCATCGAGATCTGGGGGGCCACCCCCTCGCTTTATATCATCATCATCCTCTTCGCGATCCTCGGGCGAAGTTTCTGGCTATTGGTCCTGCTTACGATCCTGTTCGGCTGGACGGCGCTTGTGGGGGTGGTTCGAGCGGAATTTCTGCGCGCCCGAAACCTGGAATATGTCCGGGCGGCCAAGGCGCTTGGCGTGTCAAACTGGAAGATCATGTTCCGGCACATGCTGCCCAACGCAATGGTGGCGACGGTGACCTTCCTGCCGTTTATCGTGACCGGCACGATCTCGACCCTCGCGGGGCTGGATTTCCTCGGGTTCGGCCTGCCGTCTTCGGCACCCAGCCTTGGCGAGTTGACCCTGCAAGCCAAACAGAACCTTCAGGCACCGTGGCTTGGATTTACCGCCTTTGCGGTTTTCGCCATCATGCTGTCGCTGCTGGTCTTCATCTTTGAAGGGGTGCGGGACGCATTCGACCCCAGAAAGACCTTTTCATGAGCGCATTGCTACAGGTTCGCGATCTCCGGGTGGGCTTTGTCCAGGACGGGATGCAGATCGAGGCGGTCAAGGGAGTCTCCTTCGACATCCAGAAGGGGGAAACCGTGGCGCTGGTTGGCGAATCCGGGTCCGGCAAGTCGGTCACCGCGCTGTCGACGGTGTCGCTTCTGGGCGATTCCGCGCGGGTCTCCGGCTCCGTTACCTATGACGGGGCGGAGATGATCGGCGCGGACGATCGCCGCCTGCGGCAGGTCCGGGGCAATGACATCAGCTTTATCTTTCAGGAGCCGATGACCTCGCTGAACCCGCTGCACACACTTGAAAAGCAGATCCGCGAGAGCCTCGAACTGCATCAGGGACTGACGGGGGACGCCGCACGCAAGCGGATCATCGACCTGATGACGACCGTGGGCATCAGAGAGCCCGAAAGCCGGCTGAACGCCTATCCCCACCAGCTGTCGGGCGGACAGCGGCAGCGCGTGATGATCGCCATGGCCCTGGCGAACGGCCCGGACCTTCTGATCGCGGACGAACCGACAACCGCGCTGGACGTCACGATCCAGGCGCAGATCCTCGACTTGTTGGCAGACCTCAAGGCGGCAGAGGACATGAGCCTGCTGTTCATCACGCATGATCTGGGCATCGTCCGCAAGATTGCCGACAGGGTTTGCGTGATGAAGGACGGCGAGATCGTCGAACAGGGCCCCACCGCGGAGTTGTTCGCCAACCCGCAACATCCCTATACCCAGATGCTGCTGTCGGCCGAAAGCACGGGAACACCGGACCCGGTGAACGAAGGCGCGGTGGAGATCGCCCGCACCGAAAACCTCAAGATCTGGTTTCCCATCCAGAAGGGTCTGATGAAACGCACGGTGGGCTATGTGAAGGCCGTCAATGATGCCACCATCGCGGTCAGGGCCGGCGAAACCGTCGGGATCGTTGGCGAAAGCGGCTCTGGCAAGACGACGCTGGCGCTGGCGATCATGCGGCTGATCAAGTCCGAAGGCAGCATCGTCTACCGAGGTCAGGACCTGCGAAAGTGGGGCACGCGCGAATTGCGCCGTCTTCGGTCGGAAATGCAGATCGTCTTTCAGGACCCCTTCGGCTCTCTCAGTCCGCGGATGACCTGCGAACAGATTATCGCCGAGGGACTGGAGGTTCACGGCGCGCCCGATGGCCGCCCGCACCGCGAACTTGTGGGCGAGGTGATGGCCGAAGTCGGCCTCGATCCGTTTACCATGCATCGCTATCCGCATGAGTTCTCCGGCGGTCAGCGCCAGCGCATCGCCATCGCCCGCGCCATGGTGCTGCGGCCACGCCTTGTGGTCCTGGACGAGCCGACCTCGGCGCTGGACATGACGGTGCAGGTGCAGATCGTGAACCTGCTGCGGGACCTGCAACGGAAATACGATCTGGCCTATCTTTTCATCAGCCATGATCTGAAGGTGGTGCGCGCGATGAGCCACAAGGTCATCGTGATGAAACAGGGGGATGTCGTGGAATACGGCACGGCGCAGGAGATTTTCGACGCACCGCAGACGGCATACACGCGCGCGCTGCTTGCCGCAGCCTTCGACGTGGCCTGAACGGCATGGCGGATGGGTCATTCAATCTGAAACACCCCCGACCAAGCGAATTCCTGATTCCAGACGAAGCCGGCCCCAAGATCTGCCCCTGGATCGAGGACAGCGTCACCATTCTTTCCGATGGCGACGTGACATGCGGGCTGGACGATCCGCATGGCAGCCGCTTTTTCGGCAATGTTGCGCGGCAAAGCCTTGCGGAGATCTTTGCCAACCCGGAATATCAGCGCCTTCGGGAGGGGCTGCGTGCCGGAATGCGCTGCCGGGACTGTTCACTGGCCTTGCCGGATACGCGTCCCCTGCCGGATCGCCCCGCCCTGCCCCGCAGGATCATTGTCGAACCCACGATCCGATGCAATCTGCGATGCCCGCAAAGCGCCTGCATCCCCAACAATGCCAGCGATGTCCGCAAGCGCAACAGCGGCGATCTTTCCCCCGACGTTCTGCGCAGTGTCCTGGCCGAAGTGGGCGATGACCTGACAGACGTCTTCTTCTTCAACTACGGCGATCCCTTCCTGCACCGCGGCGCGCCAGGCATGATCGCCGACATCCGTGCCGCGGCACCAGACGCCCATATCGTCACCAGCACCAACGGAATGCCCCTCGCCGGCGCCCGCAAGGCTGAGGAACTGATCGCTGCCGGGCTGGATAACATTGTCTTCACCATCAGTGGCATGACACAGGAAAGCTATGCCCGCTACCATGCGCGCGGACGGCTGGAGACCGCGCTGAAAGGGATGCGCCGCCTGTGCGAGGCCCGCGCCGCCGCCGGGGCCCAACGACCGCAGATCACATGGCGCTACCTTCTGTTTCACTGGACCGACAGCAGCGACCAGATCGACGCGGCCATCGATCTCGCAAACGAGATCGGTGTCGATCAGTTGAGCCTTTTCCTGACGCAGCACCCGCCCGAAGCACGTTCGCTTCGTCTGGCGCCCGGCACGCCCGGATTTCGCCGATACAGTCACTACATCGAGATGGCCCATGGCTATCAGGAAACGCAGACCACCCCCGGCGGACTTTACCCCATCGAACATGTCGGTGGCCTGGGGTCTGCACGCTGGACCCTGCCCGCTGCCCGTGTCCCGGCGGCGGGGCGAAGTGACGGCACGCTCCGGCTGTATCTGGCCACGATCGCGCCACAGCACGCCCAAGCAGGCGGAACCGGGGTGACGCTGATCACGCCTTGGGATAAGGAATACCGGGTTTTTGTGCCCTTTGGACGCTGGGGAGAGATCCGGATACCTGTTCCATCCCATCTGCACGGACGACCGTTCCACAGAGTGACCCTTACCGCAGACGACGCATGGTGCCCGGCCGATGGGAACCCGGATCATCCTGATTACCGGATGCTTGGGGTTCTGACACGTCAGAAAGCGCCAAGGGCGCTTTTGGTTGAACGCCTGCCACTTGCAGAGGTCCCAACCACGCTTGAAAGCGAAGCGTTGCCAACCGGACAGATCCTCGATCGATGATGCAGGTCGAAACCAACCGAAAGACGGATCGCAAGCTTCCTTGATTTCAGGAGCAGCCTGCAAGGATCGAATGAACGGCTCTTCGATTTTGCTTTGACCAGCTGATGACAGAACCGGCGGATCCTCTTGAAGCCAGCCAGCCCTGCGCTTGAGACGCAGACCCCGCGGCAGGCTTCGCCGTCCCGGCGATATCGGCTATCACTCGGGTCAACGGCGGGCCGAAGCAATCAGATCGCGCTGGAATGTCCCGCCTTGGACAGATCATAGGCATCGAATGTCCGGGCAATCATCCGCGTCAGGGGCCTCACCCCCTTCGGGACGAACAGACCATCATCGGTGATCACCAGCATATTCTGGAACGCGGCATCTGCCTTTTGGAACATCTCGAACAGGGCCTCGCGGGAAATCCCGAACCGGCAGGAAATTTCCGTGGCATCAATCCTGAAATCGCTCATGAGCGCCTCGATCAGACGGCCCCGCAGACGATCCTCCCCGGCAAAGACATGACCGCGAACCGTCGAAAATTCGCCGCCCCGAATCGCGGCTGCATGCTGCGACGTGCTGGGCGCATTCTGCGCGAAGCCCTGCGGAAACCTCGAAATCGACGAGGCGCCGAGGCCGACCAACACTTCCGAGACATCGTCGGTGTAGCCTTGGAAATTCCGCCGCAGCGTTCCGTTCCGCTGCGCCACCGCAAGGCCATCGTCTTTAGTGGCGAAATGATCGATTCCGATTTGGGAGTAACCGTCCCAGAGAAACAGCCGTTGCGCGGTCTCAAACAGGTCAAGCCGCTCCTGCGGTGTCGGCAGCGCCTCTGACGGCAGCATCTGCTGCCGCCGCGCCATCCAGGGCACATGGGCATAGCCATAGAGGGCCACGCGGTCCGGCGCGAAACTCAGAAGCTTTTGCACCGTTTCGGTGATCCTTGCACGCGTCTGATGCGGCAGGCCGAAGAGGATGTCGGCGTTCAGGCTGGATATGCCCCTTTCCCGGATCATCTCGATGGCCCGGCGGGTGACGTCATAGCTTTGCTCGCGTCCGATGGCACCCTGAATTTCCGGGTCGAAATCCTGCACGCCAATCGACGCCCGGTTCATCCCGCCTTTGGCCAGTGCATCCAGACGCGCGCCGTCGATCTCGTTCGGGTCGATCTCGACCGAAAACTCCGCCCCTTCGGCGAAATCCGCGACCTCGCGCACCGCGTCGATCAGCCCTTTCATCAGATCCGGAGGCAGCAGGGTCGGCGTGCCGCCGCCCCAGTGCAGCCGGGACAGCTTGACCCCTTGCGGCAGAATGGCGCGCAACATGGCCAACTCCTGTTTCAGCACTTCGACATAGGCCGCTACAGGCGCCAATGTGCTCGTCCCTTGGGTCCGGCAGGCACAGAACCAGCAAAGCCTGCGGCAAAAAGGGACATGCAAATACAGAGATATATGCCCATCTTGAGGAATGGATTGAATCCATTCCCGGAATCGGCCGGGGGTGACACCTCCGGAGAACTGTGGGGCCGTGGGATATGATGTGTATCGCGGCACATTGGCATCGAAAAGCCCCAGCCGCGCGAGTTGTGTTCGGTTCGCCATGAGCTTAGAATTAGTCAAAGCCCAATTCTGCGGCTTTGACGCAGATCAACATGAGGCCCGCGCCATGCTGAATGACAAGACTCTGTCGGCATCCCCCGACTGCGAGCAGTGCCCGATCCGTCATCGCGCGGTCTGTGCGCGTTGCGAAAGCGACGAACTGGAGCAGTTGGAGCAGATCAAATACTATCGCAAGTTCGAAGCGGGGCAGTCGATCGTCTGGGCCGGTGACCGTATGGATTTTGTCGGGTCGATGGTCACGGGAATCGCGACGCTGAGTCAGGGCATGGAAGACGGACGGACCCAGATGGTCGGCCTGCTGCTGCCGGGTGATTTTGTCGGCCGGCCGGGACGCAAGAGCGGCGCGTATGACGTGGTTGCCACGACGGATGTGGTGATGTGTTGCTTTCGTCGGGCGCCTTTCGAGGACATGATGACCCGCACACCCCATATCGCCCAACGTCTGCTGGAAATGACGCTGGATGAACTCGACGCCGCGCGGGAATGGATGCTAGTGCTGGGGCGCAAAACCGCGCGTGAAAAGATCGCATCCCTTCTGTCGATCATCGCCCGCCGTGACGCCACGCTGAACATGCGCAATGGCACGTCCGGACAGATCGTGTTCGATCTGCCGCTGACACGCGAAGCGATGGCCGATTATCTGGGCCTGACGCTGGAAACAGTCAGCCGCCAGATCTCTGCGCTCAAGCGGGACGGAGTGATCGAACTGGAGGGCAAGCGGCATGTAACGGTGCCCGACATGGCCCGCCTCATGGATGAAGCCGGGGACGACGCGGACGGGGGCATGCTGGTCTGATCCCGCGGCGCATGTCGCTCGGAGAGACTTCAAACCCTGGCAAGGCTGTCGCGCTCCACCGACGCCGCCAGCTTGATTGAGTCCGGGCAACCCGGTGCAGCATCTTGCGCCGGAAGAGGCGCGTTCATATCCCGCGTTCTTACAGCATTTGACGCAACCGCAATACACACCCTTCTTCGACGATTGACGCCACAACTCCGACAGCGATCAAAAGACCACAGGTGGCAGCCCATCATGCGTCCTGCAATCGGCGGCAAAGTCGCCAATTGCCCAGCCCAGAATCTTTTTGCGCATGGTGGGACGGCGGGCGGGGCGATGTGCCTTGGCACGAGCGGCGCCCACCGTCCTGTGGTCAATGTGCCATGAAGACCGAGACACCCACCTGTTCCAGCATGTTGCGTGTCGCGCCGCCAAGGATGGCCTCGCGAAAGCGCGAATGCCCATAGGCGCCCATGACGACCATATCGGCGCCGACGTCTTCGACATGGCGCATCAGAACATCCGACACGCGGGGCATCGTCTTGGCCAGAACGTCGATTTCAGCCTTCACGCCGTGGCGTGACAGGAATTCAGACAACATGCCGCCGGGGTCCGACCGGTTGGGTCCATGTTTCGGCGGATCGATCACCACGACATGCACCTTGTCGGCTTTTTCCAGGATGGGCAAAGCACTGCGCACGGCCCGCATGGCCTCGCTGCCCTCGTTCCAGCCGATGACGACCCGTTGGGGATTGGGCGCCGGATCGAGGCTGTCTGGCACCACGAGGACGGGCACCTGCCCATCGAACAGCGCGCCTTCGATCACCGGCTCCAGCTCGATCCCCTTGCCCTCGCCATAGGGCTGCGGCAATACGACCAGATCGCAAAAGCGGGCCCGCGCCGCCACATGGCGCCCGATATCGGCAAGCTGCGCGACGCCATGGTCCACGCCCCACCGCACGTTGGTCTTTTCAAGCGTCTCACGCGCCGATTTGGCCAATGCCTCACCTTCGGCCGTGGCGCGCGTCAGGGTCTCCTGCAGCACCATCGCATTGGCTCCGGCGTAGTAATAGCCTGTCTGCGTTCGGTCGACACCAAAGCACAGGACTTCGAGATGGCCATCATACGCCTCGGCCACGGTCACGGCATGGGCCAGGGTCGATGGCAGCATGTCCTGGTCGGTGACCACGGTGAGAATTGTCTTGAAGTGCATTATGGTCTCCCCTTGTCTGCATTGCGATTACGCTACACGCGCGCCAAACGTCGCACATTGACAGACGTCAAGCACGCTTTGCAGTTCCATTGATGCAGATCAAGGATGCCTTTCGGCGAACATCGCTAACAGGGGTCACAGTCTATAACCGCCCCTGCGGACAGAGAATCGTGCGGGTCAGACGAAGGGACGAACAATGTTGAATTACCTCAAGCTCATCGTGCTGGGTTTGATTGCGATCTTCGCGATGATCGCGATCAACTACGCACGAGATCTGGCTTACATGATCCATGCGATCATCATACTGGCGGTCTCCGCCGGGCTTTTCGTGTGGGTGCTGCGCCACACGGATGAACCGGTCGCGCCGGCACCGCAGAACGAATACATGGACGGCGTGATCCGTTACGGCGTGATCGCCACAGCATTTTGGGGTGTGATCGGCTTCATCGCAGGGACGTTCATCGCATCCCAACTGGCCTTTCCCAGTCTCAACTTCGAATGGGCGCAGGGCTACTTGAACTTCGGACGGCTGCGCCCCCTGCATACATCGGCGGTGATCTTCGCCTTTGGCGGCAACGCGCTGATCGCAACATCCTTTTACGTGGTGCAACGGACCTCCGCGGCCCGCCTCTGGGGCGGCAACCTCGCGTGGTTCGTGTTCTGGGGTTACCAGTTGGTCATCGTGCTGGCCGCGACAGGCTATGTCCTTGGCTCCTCCCACGGCAAGGAATATGCAGAGCCGGAATGGTATGTCGACTGGTGGCTGACCATCGTCTGGCTGGCCTATCTGGCGGTCTTCGTCGGCACCATCGTGAAGCGCAAGGAGCCACATATCTACGTGGCCAACTGGTTCTACCTGAGCTTCATCATCACCGTCGCCATGCTGCATGTGTTCAACAACATCGCCATCCCGGTCAGCTTCTTCGGCTCCAAGTCGGTGCAGGTCTTCTCGGGCGTGCAGGACGCCATGGTGCAGTGGTGGTATGGCCACAACGCCGTGGGCTTTTTCCTGACCGCGGGCTTCCTTGGCATGATGTATTACTTCGTGCCCAAGCAGGCAGAACGTCCGGTTTTCAGCTACAAACTGTCGATCATCCACTTCTGGGCACTGATCTTCATCTATATCTGGGCGGGTCCGCACCACCTGCACTACACCGCGCTGCCTGACTGGGCGTCGACGCTGGGCATGGTGTTCTCGATCATCCTCTGGATGCCCTCATGGGGCGGCATGATCAACGGACTGATGACGCTCTCGGGCGCCTGGGACAAGCTGCGCACGGATCCGGTGATCCGCATGATGGTGATCTCGATCGGCTTTTACGGCATGTCGACGTTTGAGGGTCCGATGATGTCGATCCGCGCGGTCAACTCGCTGAGCCATTACACTGACTGGACAATCGGTCACGTGCACTCCGGCGCGCTTGGCTGGAACGGCATGATCACCTTCGGCG
>CAZRZN010000151.1:0-9983 GCA_964604565.1 uncultured Rhodobacterales bacterium | reverse complement strand
ACTGGAGCGGGTAGCGGGAATCGAACCCGCGCGTTCAGCTTGGGAAGCTGACAGGCTACCATTACATCATACCCGCCGTGGCGCGTCGCTACCCCAGCCGTGACATTCCGTCAAGATGTGGTGTGGTCACGGGCTTGCCGGTCGGGGGAGTGCCGCCCCGTTCGGGTGCCCGATGGGCCGCAAAGAGCGTTTCAAATGGGCGGGCACATCGCATGCACAAGGCATGCACAGCCGATGCACAGCTTTTGTGAGGGCATGCCTTGGCCGAACAGGGGAATACCTGACTCGGCGGGGGCGGTTCTTTTGCTATTCTGCACCGCGAATCCTTGTCCCGGAGTTCGATTTCAGATGCCGATTTCCCGCCTGACCGCTGCCATCTCATGCCTTGTCTGGGCCAGTGCCGCCACGGCGCAGGATCTGATGCTGTTCCCGCCCGCCACCTTCGGGCAGGTGGTCACGCCGCAGACCGAGTCCCTGCTGGGGGATGCGCAGCTTGAGGCGCAGGTCGGGGCGTATAACAACGAGTTCGTGTCCAGCTACGGCGCCAACTCGATCTTTGTCCGCACGGGCCGGGCGGTGGGGATGTTGCAGATCCTGACCAATATCGGCCACGCGCCCTGCACCGGTTTTCTGGTGGAGGGCAACAAGCTGATCACCAACCATCACTGCGTGCCGGGTGTCCTGAAAAACCCGAAAATGATCGAGCGGGGCGCGACCAGCATCGCCGCGGTGCAGTTCCACGCCGGGTTCCTGCGCGACGGTCTGGCCGAAGGGGTCAGGAGCTTTCACGTCAATCCAGTCCCGCTGGAGACGAGCGAGGCGCTGGATTACACGGTCTTGCAGGTGCTGGGCGATGCCAATGCGGAATTCGGCGCGCTGGAATTGTCGGCGGCGGTGCCGTCGGACCGGGATCCCTTTTGGGTGATCGGCCATCCGATGGGGGAGGCGCAGCGCATCAGCCGCGAGAAATGTCAGGCCGACAGCCCGGCCCTCGCCGGTCAGCGGCTGCGCCATACCTGCGACACGCTGCCGGGCAATTCCGGATCGCCGGTGATCGACGCGGGCAGCCAGAAGGTCATCGCCCTGCACCACGCGGGGAGCCGCGCGGGTGAGGTCAATTTCGCGGTGCCGATGTCGGAAATTTTGGCGCAGTCGGAGGTGTTGACCGTGGCGGCGCCCGCGCCGGACGCGCCGGTGGCCGCGGATACCGGAGACACGGACGCGGCACGCGCACTGGCAGAGGCGCTGGCGGAGCTGGAGAAACTGCGATCCGAACAAAGAGAGACGGCGCGGGCAGACCCCGTTCCGGACGCCGGTCTAGACCCGGCCCCGGAACCGGCGGACAGCCGTGACATCCTGCGCCAGTCGCAATCGCATCTGAACACGCTGGGCTGCAACGCGGGCACGCCGGACGGGATCATGGGCCCCCGCACGCGCGAGGCATTCCGCCGCTTTCTGACGGCGAGCGGCGTGGCGCTGGACGCCGGGGATTTGGGCACGGCCCGGGCCTTGGAGGCGATCAGGGCGCGGTCGGGCACGATCTGCAATCAGGTGGCAGCCGCCCCGGCACCGAGACCCCCGGAGGCCGCCCCGGTGGAGGCCCCGGCGCAGCCCGCGCCCGAGGCGCCGGTCTATTCGATGGTTGGGTCCTGGACCTGGTCGGCGACCTGTCCGCTTGGTCAGGTGAGCGGGACCAGCGTCTATCGGTCCGCGGGGGGCAATGCCTTTACGGGCACATTCACCGGCTCTGCGGGTCCCGGAACCACGCGCGGCACTCTGAACGGGCGAAGCTACTCTGCCACGGAGACCTTCGGCTGGTCGACGAACACCGCCAATGGCACGCTTTCGGCGGATGGCCGGACCCTGAGCCTGACCGTGTCGAACGGCTGCCGGGTCACGGCCCGCAGGAACTGAAGATCGAGACGGGGGCATGGCCCCTTGAACGGGTATTTGCGCGCAGGACGATCTGCCGAGGGGGCCGTGGAGGGCGGAGCTTGGTGTGGCGGGACAATCGGGCCTTTCCGAAAGGGCGGCGGCGTCCGGTCCTCAGACCGGGATCAATTGCCCGTCGGTCAATTCCAGCGCGCAGGGGGCAATCGCCTGACGGAACGCCGGGTCGTGGCTGACCAGCAGGATCGGCTGGGGCAGGGCGTCGATGATTTCGGTCAGGCGGGCGGCGTTCTTGGGGTCGAGCGCGTTGGTCGGTTCGTCCAGCAGCAGCACTTCGGGGTCCATCGCCAGCACCGTGGCCAGCGTGACAAGGCGTTTTTCCCCGCCGGACAGCTTGTGCGTGACGCGGTCGCGCAGGTGGTGCAGGTCAAGGTCGGTCAACTGACGGTCGACGATCTCCAGCGCCTCGGCCCGGCTTTTGCCAAGGTTCAGCGGGCCGAAGGCGACGTCCTCTGCCACCGTGGGGCAGAACAGCTGATCGTCGGGGTCCTGAAACACCAGCCCGATGCGGCGGCGGACCTCATGAAATTCCTTTTCCGTCCGGCGGGGCTGATCGAAGACGGTGACCGTTCCGCGCTGCGGGCGCTGCAAGCCGAGGATGATCCGCAGGAGCGTGGATTTGCCCGCGCCATTCGCGCCGGTCAGCGACAGCCGCTCGCCCGGACCCAGCCGCATCGACGCGCCGGACAGGACCGGGGCCTGCCCGGGATAGGCGAAATGCAGATCTTCGAGCCAGATCATCGCCATGACAGGTCCGATGCGGTCAGGTCCAATGCGCCAAGGGCAAGGAGCGCGCAGGCGAGGCCGGTCAGGAAAACCGCGTCCGCCCGGGTGGTGCGAAACTCCTGCAACAGCAGGATGCGGCCCGAAAAGCCCCGGCATTTCATCGCGCCCAGCAGCCGTTCCGACCGTTCGATCGCGCGCACCATCATCATGCCGACGAGGTAGCCGAAGCTGCGGTAGCTGTGCCAGTTGGTGCCGGGGCGAAAGCCGCGCACCTTCATCGCGGCGCGCAGGCGCAGGTATTCCTCGCGCAGGACCTCGACATAGCGGATGGTGAACATCATCAGATGCACCAGCGTTTCCGGGGTGCGCAGCCGGTGCAGCGCATGGCCCAGCGTCACCGGCTCCATCGTGCCGACAAGCGTCATCAGTGCCAGCACCACGGCATTGGCGGTCAGCCCGATCTCCACCGCGCGGGCGAGGCCCTGCCAGCTTGCCGGATAGCCCCAGAGCGTGAAGATCGGATCGCCCGGCACGGTGAAGGGCAAGAGCGCGAGCATGAACAGGATGAACCCGTCCATCATGGCCACGCGGCGCAGGGTGGGGCCCGCAGGCAGGCGCGACAAGGCAAGCAGCGTCAGCGACAGGGCGAGGGCGGCCGCCATCGCCGGCAGGGTGTTCAGCGCCACAACGACGATGCCGAAGACCAGCGCGGCGGCGATGCGCACCCGGGGGTCCAGCAGGCCGATCGGGCTGCGGCTACGTTCCGCGCCGGTCCCGGTCAGGGTCGTTTCGCCATTCGACAGGATATGGCTCATGTGTCCCTCAGCCGTTCAGCCGGCGCCGCGCGGCAAGGTAGAAGCCAAGGCCGAAAAGGCCGCAGATATAGCCGATGCCGCCAAGGATCGTTTGTAGGTCGTTCTTTTCCCGGTAGGCGGCGATCTCGCGGCGCAGGGGGCGCATCTCATCGCGGACGATGCGGGCGATCTCGGACCGGTCGGCGGCGCTGAGGCCGGTTGTCGCGCGCGGTGCCCCGTCATCGGCCGGGACGGCGGGGGCAGGGGCCGCCACCCCGAGGATCCCGGCGACATCGGCGGCGGGCATGGTCACATCGGCCACATGGCCCGCCCCCAGATCGGCACGAAAGGTATGCGCGACCGGGGTCGTCGGGGTGAAGAGGAAAAACCCGTCCGCGTCGGTCACGGTCTCGCCCAGCAGCGCGCCATCGGGGCCGTGGACCTGCACGGGCAGGTCGGGGGCCATTTCGCCGTTCGACAGACCGATCTCTCCCTCTATCGCGGAGCCGGAGGGAAAGACCGCGGCGATCACCTTGTGCGCGGCGGCCGGCAGGGGCAGCGCGCAGAGCGCGAGGGCTAGGGCCAGTCCCCTCATGCCGGGGCCTCGCGCAGGGCGGTGAAAAGATCCGGCTTGACCTTGCGGGCCAGCAGAACGGCAAAGCCGGTCAGCACGCCCTCGACCGCCATGAGCGGCAGATGCGCCACCAGAACCAGATGCGCGGCGGCGAGGAATTCGCGTCCGGTCAGCGCCAGCGACAGCGCGACGAGGATCGTGGTCAGCGCGATGGCGAAGGCGCCGCCGATCCCGCCCCAGATCGCGGCGGCCAGCGGGCGGGACCGCGCGACCAGCCGACCGAAGATCACGCCTGTCAGCACGGCGGGCAGCGCGATGTTGACCGCGTTCACCCCCAGCACGGTCAACCCGCCAAAGCCGAAGAACACTGCCTGCAACGTCAGTCCGACGAACAGCGCCGGAAAGGCGGCCCAGCCAAGGATCAGACCGGCCAGCCCGTTCAGCATCAGGTGGATCGACGACGGACCCAGCGGCACATGGATCAGCGAGGCCACGAAAAACGCCGCCGACAGCACGCCCGCCGCCGGGATACGCTCCAACGGCAGGGCGCGCAGGCCAAGGGCGATGCCGCCCGCCGCGGCGACGGCGCCGCCGATGACGACCGGGTTGGAAAGTGCTCCGTCCACGATATGCATTGCCGTCCCCTAGTCGAGATCCCAGGCGCGGATCCACAGAACCGCATCCTGACTGAGCGGCTTGCCCTC
This sequence comes from uncultured Rhodobacterales bacterium, assembly GCA_964604565.1. Lineage (GTDB taxonomy): Bacteria > Pseudomonadota > Alphaproteobacteria > Rhodobacterales > Rhodobacteraceae > CAZRZN01. Next base: position 5,235 of record CAZRZN010000151.1, on the reverse strand, counting down.
ATGTTCGGTTTCGGGTCCGACACCCAGCGCGGCAAAGCCCCAGTGCCCGGCGCGCGGCACGGAAAAGGTGAAATAGCCGTTGGCGTCGGAATAGAGCACCAGCGCGCCGCCCGGTGGCGGGTCGACGGTCGGGGTCGTGGTGCCGGCCGCGTCCATGTCCGGTTCGGCGGCCATGTATTCAATCTCGATCTCGGCGCCGGGAACCGGTGCCCCCTCTGACAGCACCCGCCCGGTAAAGCTGCCGCCGACCAGCACGTTGTAGGGTTTGCTCAGGGGCAGGATCTCTGTCGGGAGGCCCACCGGGCTATCCCAATCGGTGGGCAGCGTGCTGCGGTTGAGAAAGGCCTTGGTGATCTGCTGGATATACTTATCCTCGGATTCCTCGAAATAGGGTTCGGGTTCCGTCACGAGGATGTAATCGCCCGACCGTTTGACCGGGACCGTTCCGCGCCATGCGGTGGCGGTGTTCTCCGCCCCGCGGAATGCGACCGGTTCCAGCGTGTCCAGCAGATCGGTCCTGTCGCCGCGATGCACCATGAAAAACGCACGCGGGCGCGCCATTTCCATGACATAGCCATTTCCGAAGGGATGCCAGAATATCAGCTTGACCGGCACGTCACCGGGGCGCGCAATGATCGTTTCCGTGGTGTATTCCAGAAGGAAATGCGCCGAAACCGGCGCGGGCAGCGTGAGGGCAAGCGCCGCGGCGCAGGCCCGTTGCAGATGTTCGAGACGGCTGGCCATCTTTGTCCCTGTCCATGTCGCGCCATCCCCGGCGCGGGTTTCGATGGATTTCAGGGACGGCGTGGCCCGGATCACGGCAGGCGTCTTGCCCTGCCGGAACAGGCCAGACGCACACCCCGTCGTCCGGTGGAAACGCCGCGGGTCCGCGACGTGTGTCCGGCAGGTCTCCTGGCTTGCGGGTCGTTGCCTGGGCCTGCCTTCCCGGAATGGTCCAGTGGCGTTTTGGCCCGGCTCTCCGCTTACAGTTGCGGGGGCAGCTGCCGAATGAGCGCAAGACCTGCGCCGCACGGCATTCCCTCTTTCCCCCGGTGGATCGCACCGGGACCGGTCACACCCCTTGTGTGACAGATGCCGTGTGCCGGGGCAATGACCAATGCGACCCGGACAGGCCGAATGCGACCCTGCTGGCGACGGTGCGCCCTCACGGGCGCGACGGGACCGGGCGGCACGCCTTGGGTGTGCGGATGGACCGGATCGAAGGCGCCGCCGGGGGATCCCACCGGCGGTTGCGATCTGCGCCGACAGTCGGGCAGGGACTTGCCATCGGGGACATCTGTGGTCACTGTCTGCCCGGAATTGAAAAGAGGGCAGGTCATGTTGCGCAGACCACTGGGACAGAACGGGCCGGAGGTTTCGGCAATCGGCATCGGGGCGATGTCCTTTGCCGGGTTTTACGGGGCCGCGCCGGAGGAGGAGTGCCACGCGCTGCTGGACGCGGCGCTGGAGGCGGGCGTCGATCACATCGACACCGCGAATATCTACGGCATGGGCCTGTCGGAGGAGATCATCGGCCGCTACCTGTCGCGCTATGCGGACAAGGGGCAGATCCCCTTTCGCATCGCCACCAAGGCATCGGTCACGAAGGATCCGGAGACCGGAGCGCGGATCTACGACAATTCCGCCGAACATCTTGAGGCGGAACTGGACAAGAGCCTGAAGCTGCTGGGCCTCGACCGGGTGGACCTGTTCTACGTGCATCGGCGCGACACGCGGCTGGAGATCGAAGAGGTGACGGAGACGCTTGCCGGGCTGATCGCCAAGGGCAAGATCGGCGCCTTCGGCTATTCGGAGATCGCGCCGACCAGCCTGACGCGGGCCAATGCGGTGCATCCGGTGGCGGCGGTGCAATCGGAATATTCGCTCCAGACCCGTCTGCCGGAGCTTGGCATGATCAAGGCCTGCGAGGATTTGGGGACCGCGCTGGTCGCCTTTTCGCCGGTGGGGCGCGGGTTGCTGACGGACACGCCGCCCACGCCGGAGCGTGTCGCCGCCGCGCCGTTCCTGAAGGTCAATCCGCGCTTCACCGGCGGCAATCTGGAACGCAACATCGCGGCCAGCCAGCCGCTGCGCGATCTGGCCGCAGAGGCGGGAATGTCCACCGCGACGCTGGCCATCGCATGGGTGCTGTCGCAGGGCAGGACGATGCATGCGATCCCCGGCACCCGCAGCGCGGATCATTTGCAGGATCTGGTGCGCGGTGCATCGATCACGCTGGAGGACGATCTGAAGGCAGAGATCGAACGCCGCGTGCCGGTGGGCTGGGCGCATGGGGCGCGCTATTCCGTCGATCAGTTCATCGGTCCAGAAGATTACTGCTGACCACCCGGCATCCCGGCCGGATCCCCTCACGAAAGGACCTCCCCGATGGCCCATGTCTTTGCGCCGCCCCCGCAGGCGTCTGTTGCAGTCGCCGGACGCGATGAGCGTCTGCCCGTGCGCCGGATCTTCTGCGTGGGGCGCAACTATGCCGCCCATGCCCGCGAGATGGGCAAGGATCCGGACCGCGAGCCGCCGTTCTTTTTTACCAAGCCTGCGGATGCGGTGGTCGACAGCGGCGTGACCGTGGCCTATCCGCCGCAGACCGAAAACCTGCATTTCGAGGCGGAACTGGTGGTCGCGATCGGCACGGCGGGGCGCGACATCGCCGAGACCGACAGCCTGTCGCATGTCTGGGGCTATGCCGTCGGCAACGATCTGACCCGGCGCGATCTTCAGGCAGCGGCCAAGGAGCTGGGGCGCCCCTGGGATCTGGCCAAGGGGTTCGACCACTCGGCGGTGATCGGCCCGGTGCATCCGGTGGCGGCCTGCGGCCATCCCGCAAAGGGCTTTATCCGGCTGATGCTGAACGGTGAGACGTGGCAGGAGGGCGACCTGTCGGAGATGATCTGGTCGGTGCCCGAAGTCATCGCGATCCTGTCGGAGACGGTCACGCTGGCGCCCGGCGATCTGATCATGACGGGCACGCCCGCCGGGGTCGGCGCCATGGTCCCCGGCGATACCTGCGTGGTGGAGATCGAAGGGCTGGGCCGGATCGAGACGGCGATCGGCCCGCGCGCCTGAGGGCAGGCGGGGCCGCAGGCCAGGGTCGGTTTCGATCCGGGCCTATGGGGTCGGTTCGGACCAGTGTCGCCCAAGTTGTATGGCCTCCGCGCCGGGGACGCGCGCCCGCCCGCAAGGACATGCACGCGGCGGGAGATGCAATATTATGCACAGGGTGCCAAGGGGTCGTGCATCGGGCCTGCGCAACGCGCCAAGCCGGGACCGGATCGGTCTTGCCCGGCCCGCGTGCGGGAGGCGCGTCTGGTTTGCCAAGCCCCTCACCAGATGTGTCGATAACCGCGACGTGGTCCGTCACACGGGCGTTCGTATGCTTCGAGCCCAATCTCCCTATTTTCTGTAGCGCGGCGAATGCCGGCTTCTGTGCGGTATGCCTGAAACGCGACAAACCTGGCAAAGGCTTTGCCAAGGGTTTGTGCCTATGAGCTTTCTAACGTTTTTGACACTCCATGCCGCTTGGATAAAAACGACCGTTTTTGGCTATGGAGTTCTGTCTGGGGGCTATTGTCACGCTACCCGCAACAGTTGCCTTCCTGGATTGGCTGGCATGCAACGGTTCCATAGGAGCAGTATATGTAGCAGTCGCTTGGCTTTGGTTTCAGCACAGGTTTTCAACCAAGGTAGACCCGGCACCGTTCAAGTGCCGGGGTTAGATTGTCTTAGGACGCGAAGCGAACCTCAGAGGCGTCCCCGCATCAGGCTGCGTCTTTGCGAGCCTTTTCCCAAGCGAATGCTTTCATCGGCTCATCGACAGGCGTTTCGGCCAGATGGTTGGTGTAGTTCGACATGACCTTTTGCGACACGCCGAGGATCACCTCGAGCACCTGACGCTTTGTGAAACCTGCATCGAGGAACGCTGTCACGGCGGCATCGTCTACATTGCCGCGGTCACGCACAACGGAAAGCGTGAATGTCCGCAGCGCCTCAAGGCGATCACTGGGCAGCGGGGTCTCGTTGCGCAGCGCATCCGTGATCGCGTTGTCGACCTTCATCATCTTGGCAATGCCAGTATGCGCCGGGACGCAGTAGTGGCAGCTATGTTCGACATTTATGCTCTGCCAAACGACGGTGAGTTCATCCTTGTCGAAGGTCGTCTGCTCCGCGAACAGCTTGTGCAGTTTCTGGTATCCCTCCAGCAGCGCGGGGGCTTCTGCCATCACAGCGTGCAGGCCGGGCAGGCGGCCAAAGGCCTTTTTAGAGTTCTCCAGCAACGGGCGGCTGTCCTCGGGGGCGGTTTCCAACGTGTGCTTAGTGAAATCAGCCATAATTTCGCATCTCCTTATTTGAGTGATCGTTCAAGTTCGCTTGTCGGGATAACTTTACTTGAACGCCCGTTCAAGTTATTTATTGAGCGATCACTCAAGTGAGATCGGAGGAGAGCATGGGCCGTTCGGCAGCATATGACAGGGACAAGGTGCTGAAGGCGGCGATGGACCTGTTCTGGGCACGCGGCTACCACATGACCTCGCTCAAAGATCTTGAGCGTGTGCTCGATATGCGGCCCGGGTCCATCTACGCCGCTTTCGGATCAAAGGAAGCATTATTCCGCGCCGCGCTGGATCGCTATGCCAGGTCGGGACGGTCGGCGCTCGAAGAGGCGCTCGCGCAGTCCGGCTCGCCGATCGCCGGGCTCGCCGTGCATGTGAGAATGTTCGGGGGGATCACGCGCGGAGCGCTTCCCTCACGAGCCTGCATGCTCGTGAAAACGCTTTTGGAGACACCCAATGATGAGCCGGAGTTGCGCCGATTGGTCGAGGACATGATGCGGCAGACAGAGACGGCCTTTGCCGAGGCATTCCGTGCAGCACGGGACGCGGGCGAGATCGCGCCCGAGGCCGACCCAGAACAGCTTGCCGCACGCCTGCAATCGGCGATCTTCGGCCTGCGCGCCTATGCGCAGCGGACGGACGCTGATGACCGCGTAGAGCGGATTGCTGAGGATATTGCCAGGGACATCGAAGCGTTGCGCGTCTGAAAATCTTCGCTGCAGAAGGCTATGTTTTCTCTCACTCACCAGACCTTGCCAATGACCGCTGCGAAAGTCCGGTTCTGCGAGGGTATGCGGCCAAAACTCATACGTTTATGTGACGGCAAAAACGACAGCCGCAATCAGAGAACCGTTTTTGGTGGGCGGGTTTGGGCAGAGGGTATTTG
>CAZRZN010000150.1:0-10009 GCA_964604565.1 uncultured Rhodobacterales bacterium | reverse complement strand
GCCCTGCCCCTTTGACCTCCGCGCACGCAGGCCTATAAGGGGCCGACATCAGGGGACAAAACGATGCGCAGCGCCAAGATCACCCGCAAGACCTCAGAGACGGAGATCACGGTCGAGATCGACCTCGACGGCACCGGGACCTATGACAATCAGACCGGCGTGGGGTTCTTCGATCACATGCTGGATCAATTGTCGCGTCATGCGCTGATCGACATGACCGTGCGCGCCAAGGGCGACCTGCACATCGACGATCACCACACCGTCGAAGACACGGGGATCGCCTTGGGACAGGCACTGGCGCAGGCCATGGGCGACAAGCGCGGCATCCGGCGCTATGGCGACTGTCATCTTGCGATGGACGACACGCTGGTGCGCGCCGCGCTGGATCTGTCCGGGCGGCCGTATCTGGTCTGGAACCTCGACATGCCGACGCCAAAGATTGGCAGCTTCGACACGGAGTTGGTGCGCGAGTTCTTTCAGGCCTTCAGCACCCATGGCGGGATCACCTTGCACGTGGACCGGCTGCACGGGTTCAACAGCCATCACATCGCCGAGGCCGCGTTCAAGGCGGTGGCCCGCGCGCTGCGCGATGCACTTGACACCGACCCGCGCAAGGCCGACGCCGTGCCCTCGACCAAGGGCGCACTTTGACCGGGGTCGGCCCGTTGTGACACCGCCCATCCGGGCGCCCTGCCCTTTTCGAAACGACCGGGCGCGGCAAAACCGGACATGATCCGACACACAGAGAGACGGAAAGAAGCCTCATGCTGACGGCGATCATCGACTACGAAAGCGGCAATCTGCATTCCGCCGAAAAAGCCTTTCAGAAGATGGCGCTGGAAACCGGCGCCGGAGAAGTCCGCGTGACCGACGATCCCGCAACCGTGGCGCGCGCCGACCGCATCGTGCTGCCGGGCGACGGCGCCTTTCCATCTTGCGCGGCTGCTTTGCGCGCCTCCGGCTGTTTCGAGGCCATGGTCGAGGCGGTCGAGGTGAAGGGCCGCCCGTTTCTGGGCATCTGCGTGGGCATGCAGCTCATGGCCCGAGAGGGCCACGAATATATCACGACGCCCGGGCTGGGCTGGATCGATGGTGCGGTCGATCCGATCGCCCCAGCGGACAAGGCGCTGAAGGTGCCGCACATGGGCTGGAACGATCTGGTGATCGACCGGCCGCATCCGGTGATGGACGGGATCGAAACCGGCGAACACGCCTATTTCGTGCATTCCTATCAGATGCGCCTGAACGACCTCACGCAGCGTGTCGCCCATGTGGATTATGGCGGCGACGTCACGGCCATCGTCGCCCGGGACACCAAGATCGGCCTGCAATTCCACCCTGAGAAAAGCGCCGGCCCCGGCCTGCGTATGATCGCGAATTTCCTGAAATGGCGCCCCTGAGGGGCAACGGCCGGTCGATCAGTTGACCCGTTTCCAGGTCTGTCCGTCGCAAATGATCCCCTTGCAGCCGGTAACCTTCAGGGTATCGCCGGACAGTTGCGCCTTGGCTTGCGCCGTCACGTCCAGCAGCGGCACGTAGACCGTGCCCTTGGTATAGGTGCCACCGCCTTGCGGCTTGAGATCCCAGAACAGGCGCTTTCCGACATTGGCCGTCGTTACCTCGCGGCCTTGCGCGTCGAAAGCCTTGGACACCGTGCCGCACAGCGCGGAGCCACAGGTCTGGACACGGATATGGCTGGTCAGGTTCTTGCGGTCAGGCTCCGTCTGCCAAAGGCCGACTGCCGGGTCGGCCAGTCCCGGAGTTGCCAGACCACCAAGCAGCAGCGGGAAAATCAGGCGCGTCGGGGTCATGTCTAAAAATCCTCCTGCACGTGTGATGCGTGCGCGAAGATATGGTATTGATTGAACACCGTGAAAAGTGCCGTGATCGATTGCAAGAAAAATTGATCGGCGATCAAGGTGGTTCCGCTGCGCCCTCATGTTGCGATTGAGGCAGGGAGCAGTGGATCAAACACATTGCTATGATCACCGTCCCGGGCTCAGTCTTTCGCAGGAACCGTTCCTGCGCATGTCCCGGGATCCGGCTTCGACCCCGCGCACGAGGACATGATACGATCCGCATTCGATGCCGGGTTGCAGAGGCATATGCGCCTTTACCCGTGACAGGATCAAAAGCGAAAACAAAACGCATCCAGACTTGACGCAAGGTCGCATTGCGTCTGCCGGAGTGTCGGACTACAGGGCGGCAAAGAACTGCAAGGGCGCGAAAATGATCCTATATCCCGCGATCGACCTCAAGGATGGCAAGGCCGTGCGTCTGCTGCGCGGCGACATGGAAAAGGCGACCGTCTTCAACGACGACCCCGCGGCGCAGGCGCTTGAATTCGTGGCCATGGGCTGTGAATGGCTGCATCTTGTCGACCTGAACGGCGCCTTTGCCGGTGCGCCCGTGAACGCCGAAGCCGTCGAGACGATCCTGCAACAGGCCCAGACGCCGACCCAACTGGGCGGTGGCATCCGCGACATGGCAACGATCGAGATGTGGCTGTCCAAGGGACTGTCGCGGGTGATCCTTGGCACGGTGGCGGTGGAACGCCCGGACCTTGTGCGCGAAGCGGCGCGGACCTTCCCCGGACAGGTGGCCGTGGGCATCGACGCCCGGGACGGGCGTGTGGCGACCAAGGGTTGGGCCGAAGTGACGGACCATGACGCCGTAGAATTGGCCAAATCCTACGAGGACGCCGGTGTGGCGGCGATCATCTACACGGACATCAACCGTGATGGGGCCATGCAGGGCCCGAATGTGGAGGCGACCGCCGCGCTTGCCCGGGCCGTGACGATCCCGGTCATCGCCTCCGGTGGCGTCTCATCGATCAAGGATCTCAAGGCGCTGCGCGATTGCGGCGCAACGCTCAATGGGGTGATTTCAGGTCGCGCACTCTATGACGGTGCCTTGGACCTCAAGGAGGCGCTCAAGGTTCTGGCCTGAGCGTGCGGCCTCAGTTCGCGGCGGCCGCCGACGTCAGCTTTGCCAGCGCGCCCTGCATCTTCGCAAGGTAGGGCGCGTCGGGGGCAACCCCCTCAAGCGCGGCAAGCGCAGCGGCAGGATCGTCATAAGCCAGCCAAGTCTGACCCTCCGCATCCTCGTAGACCAGCACCTTGAGCGGCAGGTGCAGCCCGGCCTCGATGGCGTCCTGCATCGCAGGTGTGCCCAGCATCGGATTACCGAAGATCAGCAGTTCGGCCGGGGCAAGCTGCATGTCCACGCTGGCCGCACCGGCCGCATGGTCGACCCGGGCAAAGACCGTGGCCCCCGCCCCGGTGACCGCCGCCTCCAGCGCGTCCATGGTCGCGCCGACCTCGGTGCCGGACTTCACCCGCACCGTGTCGGCCACGGCCCAGCCGGGCAAGGTTGCAAGGATCAGCACAAGTGGCTTGATGAGGGTTCTCATGGCGGTCTCCCGTCTCCAATTTCATCCCCATGCTCTGGCATGTTGCAGGATTTGCCCATAAACAACCTCGTGACCGATTGCTTTGTTCCCGGATCCTCCATGCTGAAGACACGCATCATTCCCTGCCTCGATGTCGCCGATGGCCGCGTGGTCAAGGGCGTGAATTTCGTCGACCTGCGCGATGCCGGCGATCCTGTGGACGCCGCGCGCGCCTATGATGCCGCCGGCGCGGACGAAATCTGCTTTCTGGACATTCACGCCACCCATGAGAACCGAGGCACCATGTTCGATGTGGTCACCCGCACCGCCGAACAGTGCTTCATCCCGCTGACGGTCGGCGGCGGTGTGCGGACCGTGGCGGATGTGCGCGCCCTGTTGCTTGCCGGGGCCGACAAGGTGTCGTTCAATTCCGCCGCCGTAGCCAATCCGGATGTCGTGGCGGAGGCAGCCGATCAATTCGGCAGCCAATGCATCGTCTGCGCCATCGACGCCAAGACCGTGGCGCCCGGCCGCTGGGAAATCTTCACGCACGGCGGGCGCAGGACCACCGGAATCGACGCGGTGGAATTCGCCCGAACGATCGCGGCGAAGGGCGCAGGCGAAATCCTTCTGACCTCGATGGACCGCGACGGCACAAAGGCGGGCTTCAACCTGCCGCTGACCCGCGCCATCTCCGATGCGGTGGATATCCCCGTGATCGCGTCGGGTGGCGTTGGCACGCTCGATCATCTTGTCGAGGGGGTGACCGAAGGCCATGCCTCTGCGGTGCTGGCCGCGTCGATCTTTCACTTCGGCACATTCACCATCGGCGAGGCCAAGAGCCACATGGCCGCAGCCGGCATTCCCGTGAGACTGACATGACCCTGGAAGAGCTGGAACGCATTGTCGCAAGCCGTGCCTCGGCGCCGCCCGATGACAGCTGGACCGCCAAACTGCTGGCCAAAGGGCCGGAAAAATGCGCCGAGAAATTTGGCGAAGAGGCGGTGGAGGCCATCATAGAGGCGGTCCGGAATGACCGTGAAAAGCTGACCAGCGAGGCCGCGGATGTGTTGTTTCACTTGCTGGTGATGCTGCGCGCCCGCGACGTGCCACTGGCGGACGTGATGGCGGAACTCGACCGGCGCCAGTCCCGCTCCGGCTTGCAGGAAAAGGCCGCGCGCAAGGGCTGAGCCCACGACGCCCCTCCCGACGCCCGATCGCCCGGATCGAAATGCACCGAAAGGCCACGCCATGCAGGTATTTCACTGCCCATCCTGCAATCTGCCCCTTTATTTCGACAATGACCGCTGCACCTGCGGGCAGAACGTCGCGTTCGACCCCGAAGCGCAGGTCATGATCGCCACAGAACTGCGCTGCATCAACCATGCCGAGATTGCGTGCAACTGGCTTCCCGAGACCGATGGCTTCTGCCGGTCCTGTGCCATGACCGAAACGGTGCCAGACCTGCGAAGCCCTGACAATCTTCCTCTCTGGGCGCGCACGGAGGCGGCGAAACGCTGGATGTTGGCCAATCTTGGCCGCTGGGGATGGTTCGGGGATGGTGATCCGGGGGCGCGCCCGACCTTTCGACTGCTCTCCGAAGAGACCGCCACCGGCGAAACCCGGGTGACAATGGGCCATGCGAACGGCATCATCACCATCAACGTGACAGAGGCACACGCCCCGATCCGCGCGGAACGGCAGGAACAACTCGGCGAACTTTACCGGACCATGCTCGGCCATATGCGCCACGAGATCGCACATTTTCTCTTTGTCCGCCTGTCGCATGACGCCACCTTTGCGGGCGCCTTCCGCCGTCTGTTCGGGGATGAACGAACCGACTACGCCGAGGCGCTGGAACGCCACTATGCGGCACCGGCCGTCGCGGGAGGCAGCTATGTGACGGCCTATGCCACGGCACATCCGCATGAGGATTGGGCCGAGACCATGGCCCATCTGTTGCATCTGATCGACATCGCCGACAGCGCCGCAGCCACCGGGCTGACCCTGCCAGATGGTCCGCCCCCCGGCTATGACGCTTACGCCGACGCCGATACAGCCAAGGTGCTCAACAACGCCGTGGCGCTTTCGCTTGCGATCACGCATGTCAACCGGGCGCTGGAATTGCCCGATCTCTATCCTTTTGTGCTTTCATCCGATGTGCGTGAAAAAATGGCCTTTGTGCACGACAACCTGCGCCGGACGAAAACCGGCTGAGGCGCTGCGGGACGGCGGGCGGGGCGATGCCGCGCCAGCGGCGAGCGTCCGTCGTCCCGCGATCTATAACCGCGACGAGATGATCCCGGTGTTGAATCCGCCCATGCGCAACTCTCCGAACAGGCGCTGATACTCGATCTTGGGACAATGATCCTGAATGACGTCGATCCCGCGCGCCTCCGCCACGGCCGCCGCTTCGGGGTTCATCACGCCGATCTGCATCCAGACCGTCTTGAGCCCCGGAAAAACCTCCAGGGCCTCCTCGACAATCGGCGGCACATGCTCGGACCTCCGAAAGACGTCCACCATGTCCACGGTGTCGGGACAGTCCGACAGGGACTCCCGCACCCTCTGGCCGAACAGCTCCTTTCCGGCATGCACGGGATTCACCGGAATGACCGAGAACCCCTTCAGCGACAGGTAGCGCGCCACATAATAGCTGGGGCGGACGGGATTCAGGGATACGCCGACAACAGCGATCACTCGGCTGCGGGTCAGGATGTCTTTGAGATGGGCATCGGAATAGAACATGCCCGCCCTATATATCGTCCCGACGCAAAGAAAAAGCGCCCGGGACGAACCCGGACGCCAGTTACGGAACGAGGGACAGTGAAGGCCATGCGGGGGTTCCGACCCCGCTGACCTGAGAGTCAGATAGGCGAATTTGCAACAGTTTAAACCCTTGTAAAGAAGTTGTGAACAATCGGCTTGACTGTCAGCCCTGCCCAACGGAGCGGGTCAGGGGAGGGGCAAGCCTCTGCTTCAGGCTTGGATGCAGGCTCTCGGACGGATCCAGACCGATCATGCGCGTTTTGCGCAGCACAAACAGTTTTCCAATCCCCATCCATGTTCCAACCGACGGCGCATCCGCATCGCAGGGTCGGCGGGAGCGCCAGTCCTCCGGGAGCGCGACGCCGCAGTCATGCAATTTGCCCAGCATCCAGACGAGCGGAATATTCGCCAGCGCGCGCGCCGCATCATATCCGCCCAGCTGACCGCCGATGTCGCCATGCGTGCCACGGAACCAGACCTGCTCGACCTTGCCCGCCCAGCCCGGTGGACAGGTCCAAAGGACCGGGGCAAAGGCCGCGCGCGTCTCATCATAGGCCAAGGCGTGATACCCGTGCCGGATGGATTGGCCCAACTGGTGATTGTGGAACTGATGTTCTGCCTCGCTCAGGCGCCAGATCAATGGCAGACGGATGCCCAGCGCCTTGACCGTGTCCCAGACGCCGACCATCTCTATAGGCGCAGCGGCGTGGCAGTTTCGCGCGGCAAATCCGCGGGCCGCCGCGCTCTGCGGTGTGTATTGATACAGGCGGTAGATCTGGCGAATGTTTCGTTCGGTCGCACATTCCGCGCGCAGCAGACCGACCATGTCGATCATCCCGGCCAGCGACCGCACGGCGTAGGCTCCGCGCGAGTAGCCCAACAGAAAGATCCGGTCCCCGGCACGGTAGCGCGATGCAAGATAACCGTAAGCGCGCCGGATCTGCCGGTTGATGCCGCGCCCTAGCGCAACGTCCGGCGTGGTGCGCCAATCCTTCCATTGCACGCCAGCCTCATAGAACAACGAGGCATGACCCACTTCTTTCAGCGTCAGATAGGTCAGCCCGGCATTGGTTTCCCAGCCGGGCTGCAAAGAGGACATGGTCCCATCGAGGATGATGACATGATCGACCGGTCCCCGTCGCCGCGCATAGGCAGAGTGATCCGCCGATTGGCGGCGACGGAACCATCCGAAAAATGTCTTATTCAGCCGCGATCGCATCACCTTCCAACATGGCCCAGACACGCGACGGCGTGAACGGCATGTCCACTTGTTTGATTCCCCGCGCCCAAAGCGCGTCCTGCATGGCATTGGATATCGCCGCCAGCGCGCCGACGGTCCCGGCCTCGCCACAGCCCTTCATGCCCATCGGATTGGCCGTGGAGGGCACCGGCTCCGTCTCGAACCCGATCATGGGCACATCATAAGCCCGCGGCATCGCATAATCCATGAACGTCGCGGTGAGCAGCTGGCCCTCTTCGTCGTAGACCACATGTTCGGTCATGGCCTGACCGATGCCCTGCGCGACGCCGCCATGCACCTGCGCCTCGGCCAGCATGGGATTGATGAGATTGCCAAAATCATCCACGACGTTGTAGCGGTCACAGACCGCCTGCCCGGTGTCCAGATCGATTTCCACCTCTGCCACATGGCAGCCATTGGGATAGGACCGGCCCGGCAGCGTCGCCGTGGTCTGCCAGACCAGAAGATCCTCGCGCCCGGCCTCGCGCGCCATCTTCGCGGTTTCCAGCATGGTAGGCGTCAGGTTGGACCCTTCCGCGCGGAACCGCTCGTCGTCAAAGCTGACCTCTGACGGGTCGACCCCCATTTCACCGGCAAGAAATTCGGAGAACCCGGTAACGATCTCCGACACGGCCTGAAGCGTGACATTGGTCTGCACGGTGACGGAGCGGGATCCCCCCGTGCCGCCGCCGGATGCAATCAGGTCGCTGTCGCCCTGCACCACCTGGATGTGTTCGGCGGGGATACCCGTCTGGTCGGACAGGAACTGGCGGAACACGGTCTCATGCCCCTGCCCGTTCGACTGGGTCCCGACGTAGATCAACGCGCCACCGTCCTCGGTGAATTCCACTTTCACATCCTCATTGGGTGCGCCCAGGATAGACTCGATGTAATAACAAAGCCCCAATCCCCGCAGCTTGCCCGCCGCTTCGGATGCGGCCTTGCGCGCGGCGTATCCGTCAAGATCGGCAGTGCGCTCCGCATGGCTCAAAACGCGGGAGAAATCGCCCACGTCGTAGTTTTCGCCGGTCACGGTCGCATAGGGGAATTGATCGGGCTTGATGAAGTTGATGCGGCGCAATTCCAGCGGATCAATGTCCAGTTCACGCGCCGCGCGGTCCATCACCCGCTCCAGCACATAGATCGCCTCGGGGCGGCCAGCGCCGCGATAGGCATCCACCTGCACGGTGTTCGTGTAGAACCCTTCGCAACGATAATAGGCCGTCGTGATGTCATAGGTGCCCGTCAGCACGCGCGCAAACAGGTTGCTCTGGATCAACTGTCCGAAGTGCGAATTGTAGGCGCCAAGATTGCAAAGCGTGTGCAGCCGGTAGCCCGTGATCCTGTTCTGGTCGTCAAAGGCCAGTTCGGCCGTTGTCACAAGGTCGCGGCCGGCGTTGTCGGTCAGCATGGCCTCTGTCCGGTCCGACATCCAGTGCACCGGGCGCCCGGTCTGCTTGGCCGCGTAGGGCAGCACGAAATACTCGGGATAGGGCATACCCTTCATGCCGAAACCGCCGCCGACATCCGGGTTGGTGATCCGGATCGCCTCCCGGTCCATGTGGTAGGCGCGCTCCAGCTCGTCCTTCATGCCCCAGACGCCCTGCCCGCCAAAGGCCAGATGGACGCGGCCGTCGGTCCACTCGGCATAGGCGCCGCGGGGCTCCATCGAATTGACGATGATGCGGTTGTCGCCGATCTCCAGCTTGACGGTCTTTGCCGCCGCGTCGAAGGCGGCATTGGTCGCGGCCTCGTCACCGATGCCAAAGTCGAACGCACGGTTGTCCGGCGCCTCGTCATGCACCGTGTTCTCTCCCGGCGCCAGTTCCATGGCCACGGGCAGCTCGTCATAGTCGAATTCGATCAGTTCGGCGGCATCGCGGGCCTGTTGCAGCGTGTCGGCGACGACCATCGCCACCGGTTCGCCCACGAACCGCACGCGCCCCTCCGCCAACACCGGGCGTTTGGGGTCCGCACCTTGGGTGCCATCGCGGTTTGGCGCCTTGGTATGCGACATGCCGGTGTCGATGCCCGCCCCCAGCAGATCCTCGGAGGTGACCACCAGATGGACGCCCTCTGCGTCGCGGGCCGCGCTTACATCCAGCGACGTGATCTTGGCATGCGCGACCGGTGACCGGAAGACAAAGGCGCGCAACGCACCTGTCGGCGCGATGTCATCCACATACCGGCCCTCCCCCGTCAGGAAACGCACATCCTCGATTCGTGTGACCGGCTGGCTTTTGCCGAACTTGTCCATTGGACTCTCCCTGACACTATAAGCTTTGACGCGACATTAGCCTTCGTGGCCGGAGTGTCCAGACCCGCCGCGCTCAGCGGGCAAGTGTCACGATGCGACGGGCACCATAGCCGTTGAACCGGGTGCAAAGCGCGGTCGAATAGGCGCCGCAGGCATGAAACAGCAAATAATCCCCCTCCCGCAGATCGTCGGGCAAAAAGACACGGTCGGACAGCTGATCGAGGCTGTCACAGGTCGGCCCGAATACCGTGAGAGCCCGCGCCGCCCCCTCGCGCGGGCGGCCATCCGGGGCCAGCGCGCTGATCCGGGTCGAGGGGCCAAGATCACGCCATTCGCTGAGGCCGCCATAGAT
>CAZRZN010000149.1:0-10032 GCA_964604565.1 uncultured Rhodobacterales bacterium | reverse complement strand
TTGCCTGCCCTGCCGGAACATGTCGTGAGGACTGGCAAGAATGTGCACGTGCTTATTGGCGCAATCGCGTATCCGAATGGCGCACCGGCGCGATCCGCAGCCGCGGCAGGTCAGGGGTGCAGTTCTTCCGGAAGATCACTAAGGGCACGCCTGAGGCTGTTCTCCGACACCGGCTTCCGCAATCTGGGCCGCACATCGAACGCTTCGAATTTCTTGTCGCTTATCGAGCTGTATCCCGTGAGGAAAATGAACGGGATGCCCAGTGATGCAAGATGCTCGGCGATCGGAATGCTTGTATGCCCATTTCCAAGATTGACATCCAGAATGGCCAGATCGGGACCGTCTTCCTCGATTGCCGCCAGCGCGGCTTTGGGCGTCGGATGCGGTCCGGAGGCTATGTAGCCCCAGTCTTCCAGCAGCATCACAAGATCCATACCGATCAACAACTCATCCTCGACAACAAGAATTTTCAACGCGCGATGGTCCAAGTCCCACTCCCAGGGGTTTTCATGCCAAAAGGGGAGATCGGGAGCGTGCGACGAAGACAGCGCCTCATCGTTCAATCACGCAGATCAGCCCGGTTTCATGATAAGATACGCGTATCTCTGCCCCGAGTTCCTTTTTAAGCATCTGCTGGATCAAGAAAGTTCCAAATCCTTCACGTTTCGGGGGCACCACGGGGGGGCCGTCCATCTCGCGCCATTCAAGCCTTGTGAAGTCGCTGCCGTCGCAGGTCGCCCTGACTTCCACCCGGCCCTCACCGTTGGAAAAGGCGCCGTGCTTGGCCGCGTTCGTCGCAAGCTCATGAATGGCGAGGGCAATCGACAACACGCGCCGCGGCTCAAGCTGGATATCGTCGCCGATAAAGGAAAATCGGCGATTGTCACTACCAACATATGAGGACACTTCGGCCTCGACCAGCGCGCGCAATGTCTGGCCTTGCCAATCGCTGGCCGTCAGGGCCTCATGGGTTCTTGCCATCGCCGCGATCCGGCCGATGAGGCTCACCGCCATATCCTCCTTGGAAACCGCCATGCGGGCAGTGATCCGGGCAACGGCCTGGACAGTGGCAAGCGTGTTCTTGACCCTGTGCTCCAACTCCGCCAACAGCAGATCCTTGCGCTCCTCCGCCTGGACCCGGTCCGTCACATCCACCGCAGAGGGCACGATCTCGGTCACGCGCCCATCGTCGTCAAAGCTGGGAACAAGCTGAAAGTCGACGATCAGCCGCTCTCCCTTCGCCATGCGCACCGGCACGTTGTAGCGAAGGGTCTCCCCCTGCGCGGCACGGCCGACAGCATCGCGCAGTCGATCCTGCGAGTCCGCGCTGAACGACCACCACCAGCAGTCCCAGAATTTCTTGCCGATGACGTCCTCCCGCATGATGCCACCGCGCGCCAGCGCGGTCGCGTTCACCTCGATCAAGGTGCCATCCGGGTCGAGCAGACCAACAAAGCTGCTCAGGCTGTCCTGAAGACGTTTGAGGCGCCGGCGGTGCCCCTCTTCCCGCTCCTGCGCGCGCCTCTGCTCGGTGACATCTGCGATCACACCGAACATGCGCTCCGGTTTTCCCTGAGGGTCACTCAGAAATGTCCCGGAATACGCAAGATGCCTGAGCGCATGATCCGCCTTGCGCCGCACCCGCACGACGGTTTCCAGCCGGCCATGTGTCTTGGCTCGCTGCATCTCGGTGCTGAACCTCTCGAGATCGTCGGGGTGAATGACGTCCTCGGAAAACTCCTTGAACGTCAATGCCCCCATGGCAGGGTCACGGCCGAATATCTCGAACATGCGCTCATTTTCCCAGACCGCCTTGTCGTCATCGACATGCCATTCGAAAACACCAAGACCGGCCGCGGCCACCGCCGCGCGCTGCCGCACCGCGCTTTCCACCAGTTCCCGTTCCAGTTCGCGCTCCTTCGTGATCTCGCGGACGCAACTCCCGATGGCGATGACCTCTCCACCATTCTTCACCGGGTAGAAGTCGACGATGAACTCCCGCACGCGGCCCGGCTGGGCGGGCGTCTCGGTCTGCACCGCCAGCCCGATCATGGGCTGGCCGGTCTCGATGACCCGCTGCTGAAGGTCGGCGAGCTGATCGTGCGCTTCGGGCAAAAGGTCTTTCTGGAACGCGCCGATATGCTCGTCGACCGTCAGCCCGTTGATCCCTGCCAAGGTTTCGTTGATGCGCAGGTAGCGCAGATCCAGATCGACGAGGCTCAGACCGATCGGCGCGGTGTCATACAGCGTCTCAAGCTCGGCGTATTGTTCGGAAAGGGCGCGGGCATTCTCTTCCAGCCGCTTTTCATTAAGCTTTCTGTCAGTGATATCGACAAAGGTGATCACCACGCCGTCCAGACGGTTGTCGATGGTCCGGTAGGGTCTGATCCGCATCGCAAAGGTTTCATGGCTACCCTTGATCCGGACCTCCCGGTTGATCGGCTGCAGCGTCTCACGCACCTCCGCCGCGTCCGCTTGCAGATTGCTGTAGTCGATATTGGTCGCAAGATCATGGATCGGGCGGCCGATGTCGCGTTCCTGCACGCCAAACAGACGCGCGACTTCCGGCGTGAACAAACGCACGCAATCCACCTGATCCATGAACAGCGTCGCGATATCCGTGCTTTCGAACAGGTTCTTGAGATCGCTGTTGGCGCGCGTGAGCTGGCGATTGTTCTCGGTCAGTTCCGCGTTGATCGTCTCCAGCTCCTCGTTGATCGACTGAAGCTCCTCGCGGCTGGTTTCAAGTTCCTCGTTGGAGCTTTGAAGCTCCTCATTCATGCTGAGCAGTTCCTCGTTGGCACTGCGAAGTTTCTCTTCCGACGACTGGTATTCCCGTTCCATCGACGTCAGGCGCTTGCGGGTCATCAACAGTTCCTGCTGATAGCTTTCTTCGCGCAGGACGCCAGCCTGGCCCACCTCCTTTTCGATATCCGCATGTCGTGTCTCGATCAGCGCAACCACGACATGGTCGCTGCCCGCGCCGACCGGGGCTGTTCTGATGTCGAAGATGCGGGATGCGTCCCTGCCCTGCACAACGACGTTCCTGACCTCCGCTTCCAGCCCGGTGTCGCGCGTTTCGTCGACCGCGGACTGGACAGGCAGCCGAAGTTCCTGGGTCAGGTAGTCTTCGAGCGTGTTGCTGGGCGCACCGCGCGCAGGCCTGACGAAATGGGTCATCGCCTCTGACAGGAACACCACCTCATTTTGCCGGTTGATCGTCGCGAAAGGGTTGGCCAGACGCGTCAGAAACACGGTTTCAGAGGTTTTTTCGATATCTTCACCCGGATTGGTTGACGGTGCCATCGGAGGCTCGACAGATCCCCTTACATCGCGCGACCTGTCGCGCTGCGCCGAAGGATGCGAGAGCGCGGAATAGCCGGGTTCTTCTGCATCGTCGCGTTGAAACAGCTTTGCCGTCCGGTCGAGCGCGCGGAAAAACCGCGTGCTCCTGCCGAGCGTTTCCGACGGGCCAAGCCACAGAAACCCGCCGGGGTTCAAAGCGTAGTGAAAGCGCGGAAACACCGCTTCCTGACTGTCAGAGTTCAGGTAGATCATCACGTTGCGACAGGAAATCAGATCGAGCCGGGAAAAGGGTGGATCCTGAAGCAGATCATGCGGTGCAAAGACACACATCTCACGCAAACGGGAATCGACCTGCAAATATGTGCCATCCGGCGTGAAAAACCGTTCGCGGCGCTCTCCATCGACAGGGGCGAGCGAGGCTTCGGGAAACCGGCCGGCCCGGGCGTAGCGCAGGGCTTCGAAATCGATGTCGGTGCCGAAGATATTCCAGTGCCTGCGATCACCTGTCTCTTCCCTGAGTTCCTGTATCAGGATGGCGATGGAATAGACTTCCTCTCCGGTGGAGCATCCGGGCACCCAGATCCGGAAACTGGGCTGATCCAGATCCAGAAGTGGCCGGAGCACCTGGGTGCCAAACGCCTTGTAGTTTTCGGGATCACGAAAGAATTGTGTAACGCCTATCAGAAAATCCTGCATCAGCAGTCCACGCTCCTCCGGGTTTTCGGTGAGGGTCGCAAGATAGCCCGCGACCGAACTCTGCCGCAGCAGCGACATGCGCCGCGCGACCCGGCGCACCAATGTGCCGGGTTTGTAGCCGGAAAAGGAATGCGCGCCATCTGTCTCGAGGCACTCCAGAATGGTCGTAAGTTGCGAGTCGATTTGGTCTTGGAGGTTTTTCTGACCGATCTGGTCGTCCAGACTTTCCCGGTGCCGCGCGATTTCAAGGATCTTCGCAGGCATGTCGCGCGCCCGCAGGACGAAGTCGACAAGACCCGTGGCCGCGGCGCTGTTCGGCATGCCGGGAAACCTTGCGCTGTTGCTCTCCTGAACCAGCACGACGCCGCCCATCATTTTGACGGACCGCACCCCGACCGTGCCGTCCGACCCGGTTCCAGAAAGGATGACCGAAAACGCCATACGGCCCGCAGCAGAGGACAGCGAGGTAAAAAACCGGTCGATCGGGGTTCGAACACCCTCTTCGCGCGGATGTTCGATGAGCTTGAATCGGCCCTCCACGATTTCCAGAAAGGTGCCCGGTGGAATTACAAAGACCTGATCCGGCTCTACCGGGGCGCCATCCGTGATCCTGTTGACAGGGATGACGCTGTGCGCCCGCAAGAGCTTGTCCATCAGCGATGGCTGGTCTGTCGACAGATGCTGGACGATCACATAGGCCATCCCGCTATCGTTCGGGATCGCCCCAATGAAATTCTGAAGCGCCTCCAGCCCCCCTGCCGACGCACCGATGCCGACGATTGGGAACGCGTCCTTCATGATGGGTGTCTCTGACTGCTCGGTTTTGGTCATGGCGCTCGTCTATCAGAATTCTGATGCGGCGCGAAAAAGCTTTCGCGGTGGCGCCCTGAAAAAATGGGATTTCGGACGCCATGCAACAACATCGCGGGGCCTCCGCGTTCCGTTTTGCCTATGATCGGGGCAGCACCGGGCGAAACAGCCGACAGCCTGACTCCGCCACGCTCATGGTTCTTGCCAGCCCGGTCCTGCGCCGTCCGCGCGCGCCACGACCGTGATCCGGGCCGCCTGTTTGCCCGTCGAGTATCTCACCAATCCGCGAAACATGGGTTTTCGCAAGGTCCAGCCACTATCGCGCCTTCGCGCGGCCAGACCAGCGCGATGCGAAACGAAGCGGCCGCTTCGGGCACACTGGTCGAAGGCGACCGCTCGGGCCTGCTTTCGGACCCGCGATCTTCGGCGAGGACCTTGCCTGCCTCCACCCTGCCCGAGCGGTCGCCCAAGGCATCACGAAGGTAGTATCGAAGACCGCGCCGGGATCTGCACGGCTGGCGGCGGTCCCGTGCCGGCTGCCCTTCTCATGATGGCTGTTGATCCGCCTGTCGGCGCAGGACATTCAACAGAAGGATCAGGATCAGACTGACAGCCGTGATCGCCGACAATGATGCCGCGAAGCCATCAGTCAAATGCGCCAGCGTGCCAAAAGTCACAGGACCAAGGACGCCGCCGATTTCTGCCGCGGCGAAGAACATGCCGCCCGCCAGCCCAAGCCGTTCGGCAGGCACGCCGGGCGTATCCATGAGGATCATGATTGCCACGGTCATCATGGAACCCCGCGCCAATCCCTGTAGCACCAGCGCCGTCGCCACCATCCCGTTTCGATCCGATTGCAGCAGAACACTCGCCAAGAAGACGGCGGCAATCAGACCGCCCAGCGCGATGAACTGTCGACTGTTCACGGCAAATCGCGGAATGATCAAGGCGCCCAGAACACCGAAGGCCGCGGGCACCGACGCCCAGTAGCCCGCCGCCACCGCCGAATAGCCGTAACTGCGAAGAACCTCCGGCAACCAGTTGTTCAATCCATGATTGATGAAGAAGATGCCGACGCTGATGCAGAGGATCAGGCGCACACGCTGAACGTTCAGGATCTCGGAAAATGCCTTCAGGTTGTATTTCTTGCCACCCGCCCCGGGTTTCAGATCCGCTGCGCGAAGGACGGAGACAAGAAGCCAGATCGCCCCGCTTGCCAGAACAAGCCCTGCGTTGATCAGCATGACAGCGCGCCAGTTGCCACCGACCAATGGCATCAACAGGCTGTTGGTCGCGGCAAGCGCGACAAGCCCCCCCAGATAGGGCCCGGTCACATAAAGCCCCATCGCCGTGGCCCGGGCGGATCCCTGGTAGAGGCGGGCAATGACCAGCGGCGCGCCCACGGAGATCATCGGCCCCCCTGCCCCGAAAAGCGCCACCGACAGAAAGAGCGTGACCGGCGTATCGGCCACAGAACGCGCAACCGCCGATGCCGCCATGATCAGTGTCGCCATGGCCAGCATCCGGCGCGCGCCGATCCGGTCCAGAAGCAGACCGCAGGGGATCGCGCAGACGATATAGGTGATCGGCCAGGCGCCAAGGATCAGGCCGATCACCGCGTTGTTCACCGCGATGTCCTGACGGATGTTGCTGACCAAAGGCGCCATGGAAGCCGCCGTCAAACCAAAGCTGAAATAGACCAGCCATACTCCCAAAAGAACCGGCCAGCGGGGCGCGGCCACGCTGGCGGCCTTGGAAAGGTCCGTCGACATGCTCAGGTCCGCACCTCAGTAGCTGCGCGGCAAGCCAAGGACGTGCTGGCCCAGATAGCCAAAAATCATGTTCTTTGAGATCGGGGCCGTCTGATACAGCCGCGCCTCGCGCCACTTGCGTTCGATGCCGTATTCACGGGCGAAGGCAAAGCCGCCATAAGTCTGCATGCAGACCTCTGCCGTCGCCCAGGAGGCGTCGGCCGCCAACAGCTTGGCCATGTTCGCCTCCGCTCCGGATTTTTCACCGGCGTCAAAAAGGCTTGCGGCCTTGTTCACCATCAATTCGGCCGCCTGCGCCTGCGCGTAGGCTTGGGCGATGGGGAACTGAATACCCTGATTGGCACCGATCGGCCGGCCAAAAACCGACCGCTCATTCGCGTAGGCGCAGGCTTTGTCGACAAAATACTTGGCATCGCCGATGCACTCATACGCGATCAGGATGCGTTCGGCATTCATGCTGTCGACGATATAGCGGAAGCCCTTCCCCTCTTCGCCGATCAGCGTGTCAGCAGGAATTTCAAGGTTGTCGAAGAACACCTCGCAGGTGTTGTGATTGATCATCGCGTCGATCTTGGACAGCGACAGGCCGTTCTTCAGGGCCACGTTCATGTCGATCAGAAAGACGGACATGCCATCGGACCGCTTCTTGCAGTCGGCGGCGGGTGTCGTCCGGGCCAGAAGCAGCATGAGGTCGGATTCAAAGGCGCGGCTGGTCCAGACTTTCTGACCGTTCACGATATATGTCCCGCGGTCGGTCTTTTCGGCCTTGGTCTTGAGTTGCGTGGTGTCGCTGCCGGTGGTCGGTTCGGTGACACCGAAGGCTTGCAGGCGCAATTCGCCCGTTGCGATCTTTGGCAGATACGTCTGCTTTTGCTCTTCCGAGCCATGTTTCAGCAGCGTCCCCATCGTATACATCTGGGCATGGCAGGCAGCGGCGTTGCAGCCCTTGGCATGGATGGTTTCCAGAACCGCGCCGGCAGCAGCCAGCGGCAGGCCGGACCCGCCATATTCCTCTGGGATGAGCGCCCCCAGAAAGCCGGATTCGGTCAGCGCCTTGACGAAGGCATGCGGATACTCGTCAGCGGCGTCCAGTTTCAGCCAGTATTCATTCGGAAAATCATCGCAAAGCCTGCCGACCGCGTCGCGAATGTCCTGCCATGCGGGGGCAACTGGCATGCTGATCATGTCGGAATCGTAATGGGTCATTGGTCTTTCCTTCAGACGACTTTGCGGTCTCGTAGCGCGGCGATCTCTTCGGTGCTCAGACCAAGGTCGGTCAGAATTGCCTCGGAATGTGCGCCGGCATCCGGGGCGGACATATAGACCGATGCGGGTGTGCGCGACAGGGTGATGGGGGTGGCCACCAAGTGTGTTTCGCCACGGGCGGGATGATGCACCGGCGCCGCCATGCCCAGATGCTGCACCTGCGGATCGGCAAACACCTCATCCATCCTGTAGATCGGTCCGGCGGGGACACCCACTGCCTCGAGCACCTCCACCCAATCGGATGTGGTGCGCTCGGCAAAGATCGGCGCCAGCATGGCCCAGATTTCTGCGCGCCGTTCGAAACGGGCCGGATTGGTCGCGTAGGCCTCATCCGTGCCCCAGGCCGGGTGGTCGATCACGCTGCAAAAGGCCTGCCATTGCGAATCGCTGCCGACACCAAGGTTCAGATGCCCGTCTTTAGTTGCGACAACGCCCATCGGCGTGACGGTCGGATGGTCGTTGCCGGTGCTTTTCGGCACCTCACCCTCGACCAGATAGCGCGCCGCCTGAAAATCCATCAATCCTATCTGCGCCTCCAGGAGCGAGCTTTGGACCCACTGGCCCTCGCCGGAGCGGTCACGCTCTTGCAGCGCCACAAGTATCCCCAACGCCGCGTAAAGACCCGAGGAACTGTCCGCCACCGCTGCCCCCGCGCGCATTGGGCCACCATCGGGATCGCCCGTCACGCTCATCAAGCCGCCCATGCCCTGGGCGATCTGGTCGAATCCGGCACGCCGGGCATAGGGGCCATCCTGACCAAAGCCCGAGATGGACGCCAAGATGATGCGTGGATTGACAGCCGCCAGATCCGCATAGGCGATGCCGAGCCGGTCCTTGACGTCCGGGCGAAAGTTTTCGACGACCACATCGGCGGTCTCGACAAGGCGCATGAACAGCGCCAGCCCGTCGGTGTCCTTGAGATTGAGCGTCAGGGACCGTTTGTTGCGATGCAGGTTCAGCATGTCATAGCCATGCCGCGCGCCGCTGACGCCCGCGCTTGGATCGGCGCCCACCGGGGCCTCGATCTTGATTACATCGGCACCGAAATCCGCGAGGATCCGGCAGCAGGTCGGGCCGGCGCGGACCCGCGTCAGGTCAAGCACCTTGAGCGGCTGCAATGCGCTGGAACGTTCGGTCATATCCCCCACTCCATCACTTTTGCCGCACCATCAGGATCGGCGGCCTTATACCAGTCCCCCATGATGCTGGAGGTCACGAACACCGTGTCGTCCCGGGCCATCAACAGGTCCAGTGCCTGTTCGAACTGATGGGCCACATGGGGCACGCCGATGATGTGGGGATGCAATGCCAGCGTCATCACCCGGGGCTGCGCTGCCAGCTCGCGTTCGAAACAGGCCAAGGTCGCCTCGACCCGTTTCAGATACTCATCGGTCGATCCGTTCTGGATCGCATAGACCGGCACGTCGTTGAGTTCAAAGGTATACGGCAGCCCAAGCATCGGCCCGTGCTTGGTTTTCATCCAGACAGGCAGATCATCCAGCGCCCAGTCGTGAAGAAACTCAACCCCTTCGGCACGCAAGAAATCCGGCGTGTCCACGGTTTCGCCAAGGCCGGGGCCAAGCCACGCCCGGGGGCGGGTGCCGCCCGCCTTCTCCAGCCGGTCAAGGCAGCGACGGATTACATCCGCCTCATCCTCGGCCTGTTTGAGCGATTGCTGAAACCACCCATGACCCACCAGTTCCCACCCGGCATCGACAACCGCCCGCATGAGCGTCGGATAGACATCCGCCACCTGCGCATTCATGAATGCGGAACAGGGCAGCCCCTTGCGGGCCAGCATCTCAAGCAGACGCGGCATGCCGCATCGCATGCCGTATTCGACCCATGAAAAGTTCGGCACGTCCGGCGGGGCGGGCGTGGCGCCATGCGGTGCAGGAATGATCCCGCGCGGCATCGCGCGCTCAATCGGCCAGTATTCGATGTTCATGGCGATATGAACGATCAGCTTCTTGCCCTGAGGCCCGATCAAGGGCGCGCGGTCCGACGACAGCTGAAAAGGAATGCGGGGGTTGGACATGAGGTCACTCATTCCACGTGCAACCTGATATCACTGGGCTTCCAGTGCAAGCGGACGCGCGTCCCCGCATCCGGCAACGCATCATCGGAATCCGCGATCACCCGCGACACCATTTCCGTGCCATCGGGCAAACGCACCATGTGC
>CAZRZN010000148.1:0-10116 GCA_964604565.1 uncultured Rhodobacterales bacterium | reverse complement strand
ACCCAGGGCAGACCCAGCCCCTTGCGCACTTCCTCGAAATAAACGGACAGCTTGTCGGTCAGATGGATGTCGCAGTTCATGACCCCGGCCATGAATTCCACCGGATGGTTCGCCTTCAGCCATGCGGTCTGATAGCTGACCACCGCATAGGCCGCCGCGTGGCTCTTGTTGAAACCGTAGTTGGCGAATTTCTCCAACAGGTCGAAAACCTCGGTCGCCTTCTTCTTGTCGACGCCATTTTCGGCGGCACCCTTTTCGAATTTCGGGCGTTCGGCGTCCATCGCCTCCTTGATTTTCTTGCCCATGGCACGGCGCAGCAGATCTGCCCCGCCAAGGCTGTAGCCGCCCATGACCTGTGCGATCTGCATCACCTGTTCCTGGTAGACAATGATGCCCTGCGTCTCTTCGAGGATATGGTCGATCAGCGGATGCACGGAGTCGATTTCCCGCAGCCCGTTCTTGACCTCGCAGTATTTCGGAATGTTCTCCATCGGGCCGGGGCGGTAAAGCGCGACAAGCGCCACGATATCCTCGATGCAGGTGGGTTTCATGCGCTTGAGCGCATCCATCATGCCCGAGCTTTCAACCTGGAACACCGCGACCGTCTTGGCCGCAGCATAAAGCTTGTAGGTCCGCGCATCATCCAGCGGGATGAGGTTCATCTGGTTTTCGGCACCCTCGGCGGGTTCGTATAGTTCGGCGCCGTCGGCGGTCACATGCAAGGGCCGACCCGATTTCAGGATCAGGTTCACCGCGTTCTGGATCACCGTCAGCGTCTTGAGGCCGAGAAAGTCAAACTTGACCAGACCGGCCTGTTCCACCCATTTCATGTTGAATTGCGTGGCCGGCATGTCCGACCGCGGATCACGGTAAAGCGGCACAAGCTCGTCCAGCGGCCGATCCCCGATCACCACACCCGCCGCATGTGTCGAGGCGTTCCGCAGCAACCCCTCCACCTGCTGGCCATAGGTCAGCAGCCGGTCCACCACTTCCTCGGCCTTGGCCTCTTCGCGCAGGCGCGGCTCATCCGCCAAAGCCTTTTCGATCGACACCGGCTTGACCCCTTCGACCGGGATCATCTTGGACAGGCGGTCCACCTGACCATAGGGCATCTGCAAGACGCGGCCCACGTCGCGCACAGCCGCCTTGGACAGCAGCGCGCCGAAGGTGATGATCTGCCCCACCTTGTCGTGCCCGTACTTGTCCTGAACATAGCGGATCACCTCCTCGCGGCGATCCATGCAAAAGTCGATGTCGAAGTCCGGCATCGACACCCGCTCCGGGTTCAGGAACCGTTCGAACAGCAGCGAATAGCGCAACGGATCGAGGTCGGTGATGGTCAGCGCATAGGCCACAAGGCTGCCCGCCCCGGAGCCGCGGCCCGGTCCCACCGGAATATCCTGCTCCTTGCCCCATTTGATGAAATCCGCAACGATCAGAAAGTAGCCGGGAAAGCCCATGCCCTCGATGATGTCCAACTCGAAGTCGAGCCGCGCCTGATAGGCCTCCGGGGTCGTTGCATGGGGGATCACGGCCAGCCGTTCCTGAAGACCCGCATTGGCTTGTCGGCGTAATTCCTGCACCTCGTCATCCGCGAATTTCGGCAGGATCGGATCGCGGCGATACGCCATGAAGGCGCAACGCTGCGCGATCTCGACCGTGTTTTCCAGCGCCTCGGGCAGATCGGCAAACAGCACCGCCATTTCCTGCGGGCTCTTGAAATAATGCTGCGGCGTAAGACGGCGGCGCGGCTGCTGCTGATCGACATAGGCCCCTTCGGAAATGCAGATCAACGCATCATGCGCCTCGTACATTTCGGATTTTGGGAAATAGACGTCATTGGTCGCCACCAGCGGCAGGTCCATGGCATAGGCCATCTCGACAAGGCCGCGTTCGGTAAGACGCTCGGCCTCCGGCGGCACGCCGTCCTCGCCCGGATGGCGCTGCAACTCGACATACAGCCGGTTCTCGTAGATCCCCGCCAACTTGCGCATCAGGTCTTCGGCGGCGCCGCGATGGCCGTCGCGCAGATGGCGTCCCAATGGCCCGTCCGGCCCGCCGGTCAGGCAGATCACATCCTCCGAATGGTCCGACAGATCCGCCAGCGTCACATGCGGCAGCTCGCCATCCTTGCGCAGATACAGACAGGAGTTGAGCTTCATCAGATGTTCGTAGCCGGTCTCGCTCTGCGCCAGCAGAACCACCGGAGCGGGTGGCTTCGGCCGCTCTCCGGGTTGCAGGTCAAGATAGCGGAGATCGACCTGGCAGCCGATGATCGGCTGCACCCCCGCGTCGCTGGCGGCAACCGAAAATTCCAGCGCCGCGAACAGGTTGTTTGTGTCGGTCACCGCCACAGCGGGCATGCCCATCTGGCTGCAAAGACCGGGCAGTTTCTTCAGCCGGACCGCGCCCTCAAGCAGTGAATATTCCGTATGGACACGGAGGTGGATGAATCGGGGATTTGCCATGACGCCACCTTATGATGTGGCTGGCAATGGCGTAACCCCCAATCCATGACAGAAGATCAGGACAGCCCCGGCCGCCGCATCGCCGATGAACCGTCCCGCGTCCCTGGAGCGCGGACACAGATCCGCCCCGTCGACGGCCCTGCGTACAAACCGGTGACGCCCGGAACCGGCGCCCTGGCAAAGCACGCTCCCGCGCCAACCAGAGCCAACGGGCGTTCCGCATGACGATTTTTCCTTGCCATCCCGTTTCTCCCGGGCCTAGCCTGCGTCCAGACATGAGGAATGCGCGGTCTCTACGCCGCATCGAGGGCGCGCACCCGCTGAATGACAGGCGGGGCAATACTGGTAAGGCGGCAGGTCAACACACATGAACATCACGTTTCTTCTGAACGGAGAGAGCGTGGCACTGACAAATGTCTCTCCGGCCGAGACGCTGCTCGACTGGCTGCGCGACAGGCGTGGCCTGACCGGCACAAAGGAAGGCTGCAACGAGGGCGACTGCGGGGCCTGCACCGTCATGATCACCGACGCGCAGGGCACCCGCGCGCTGAACGCCTGCATCCTTTTCCTGCCGCAACTGCACGGCAAGGCAATCCGCACGGTCGAGGGGCTCTCGGGCCCGGACGGCCAGCTTCATCCGGTGCAGCAGGCACTGGTCGATCACCATGGCAGCCAGTGCGGCTTCTGCACGCCGGGTTTCGCGGTCTCGATGGCCACCGCGCATCTGAACGGCGACAAGCATCACAACGACGCCCTTGCCGGCAACCTGTGCCGCTGCACCGGCTACGCCCCCATCCTGCGCGCGGCCCGCGCCGCCGAATCCGCCCCCGTCCCCGTCTGGCTGAAGACGGACGAGGCTTTCTTTGGGCCGGAAATATCCTCGGGGGGGCTCGGCCCTGCCGAGCGGGGGGCAGACAGCCCCCCTGCAACGATCCACGCCCCCGAAACCGCCGATAACCTCGCACGCCTCTATGAGGCGCACCCGGATGCGACCCTGGTGGCCGGGGCCACCGATGTCGGCCTGTGGGTGACCAAGCAGATGCGCGACCTCGGCAAGGCCATCTTTCTCAATCGCTGCCGCGATCTGCAACGGATCGATATATCCGATACCGACATCCGCATCGGCGCGGGGGTCACCATGGACAGGGTCCATGCCCTGATGAGGGATCACCACCCCTCCTATGCGGAAATGATCCGCCGCTACGGCTCCACCCAAGTGCGGGCTGCGGCCACAATCGGGGGAAACATCGCCAATGGCTCGCCCATCGGCGACAACCCGCCCGCGCTGATCGCGCTTGGTGCCAGACTGCACCTGCGCCGCGGGGACGTTCGGCGCCACCTGCCGATCGAGGACTTCTTCCTCGATTACGGCAAGCAGGATCGCGGCCCCGGCGAATTCGTCGAAGCGGTCAGCATCCCGCGTCAGCCCGATCGCCTGCGAGTCTACAAATTGTCGAAACGGTTCGATCAGGATATTTCGGCGGTCTGCGGCGCCTTCGCGATCACGGTTGAAGCGGGCACCATCACGGCCGCTCGCATCGCCTTTGGGGGTATGGCGGGCATTCCGAAACGCGCCAACCACGTGGAGACGAGCCTGATGGGCCAGCCGTGGACCGAGACCACCATGGAGATGGCAAACCCGGCTTGGGAGCGGGACTTCAAACCGATGTCCGACATGCGTGCCAGCGCGAATTACCGTCTGAGCACCGCGCGCAACATGCTGCGCCGGCTCTGGTTCGAGAGTCAGGGCGCGGCCACCAGCGTTCTGGATGTGCTCTCATGAGCGCCCACGCCCCCCTGCCCCATGACGCCGCCCACCTGCATGTCACCGGCAAGGCGCGCTATGTCGACGACATCCCCACACCAGCCAATTGCCTGCATCTTGCCTTCGGCCTTGCCCCGATCGCCGCCGGACGCCTGACCGCGCTGGACCTCGACGCGGTGAGCAGCGCGCCAGGTGTCGCTGGAGTCTGGACATACCGCGATCTGCCCTCGGGTTGCGACTGCTCGCCCTCCAACCACGATGAACCCATGCTGTCGGATGGATCGATCCATTATATGGGCCAACCGCTGTTTCTCGTTGCTGCTGAAAGTCATATTGCCGCCCGCCACGCGGTGGCGCGTGCACGGATCGAAACGGAGGAACAGACCCCGATCCTGACCATCGAGGACGCGCTGGCCGCCGACAGCCGGTTCGAGGAAGGACCGCGCATCTGGGCGCGGGGCGATGTGAACACCGCCATCGCGGGCGCCGCCCACCGGATCGAAGGCCACATCGAGATGGGTGGGCAAGAGCATTTCTACCTCGAAGGCCAGGCCGCACTGGTCCTGCCGCAGGAGGACGGGGACATGCATGTCGTCTCCTCGACCCAGCACCCGACCGAAATCCAGCACAAGGTGGCCGATGCACTGGGTTTGGCGATGCACAACGTCCGGGTCGAGACGCGGCGCATGGGCGGCGGATTTGGCGGCAAGGAAAGCCAGGGCAATGCGCTGGCCGTTGCCTGCGCCGTGGTGGCCGCGGCCACCGGGCGCCCGACAAAGATGCGCTACGACCGCGACGACGACATGATCATCACCGGCAAGCGTCATGATTTCCGCATCGACTACCGGGTGGGCGTGGACGACCGCGGCGTGATCGAGGGAATCGAGTTCCTCCACTACACGCGCTGCGGCTGGGCACAGGACCTTTCCTTGCCGGTGGCGGACCGAGCGATGCTGCACGCGGACAACGCCTATTTCCTGCCCGCCGTGCGGATCGAGAGCCACCGGCTGCGGACCAATACCCAGAGCGCGACCGCCTTTCGCGGTTTTGGCGGACCGCAGGGCGTCCTTGGCATCGAACGCGTGATGGATCATGTCGCCCATGTCGTCGGGCGCGATCCGCTGCAGGTGCGGCGCGCAAATTATTACGACGGCATGGGGGGCGCTGCCCCCCGCCCGCCTGCGGCGGCCCCCCCCCGGGATATTTCAGGCCCGAAGAAGCCCAGGGAACTCACGCCCTACGGGCAGGTCGTCGAGGATTTCATACTGCACGAGATGACCGATGCGCTGGAACGTTCCTGCGACTATCCCGCACGGCAGGCGGCCAAAAACAGGTGGAATGCAGAAAATCCGGTCCTGAAACGTGGGCTCGCCCTGACACCGGTGAAATTCGGGATCTCCTTCACGCTGACGCATCTCAACCAGGCGGGTGCTCTGGTGCATGTCTATCAGGACGGATCGATCGCCATGAACCATGGCGGAACCGAGATGGGACAAGGGCTTTTCCAGAAGGTCGCCCAGGTTGCCGCCGCCGCTTTCGGCGTGCCGGTGGCAGCGGTCAGGATCACCGCCACGGACACCTCGAAGGTGCCCAATACCTCCGCCACCGCGGCCTCTTCGGGGAGCGATCTGAACGGGGCTGCGGTGAAGATCGCCTGCGAGACCATCCGGGCGCGCATGGCCGAGCATCTCGGCCAGATCCACCAGTGCCCTCCCGATCAGGTAATCTTTGCCGAGGGGCGCGTGCGGGCGGGCGCCGCGGACATGTCTTTCGCAGAGGCGGCTGCGTTCTGCTATGCCGGGCGTGTCAGCCTGTCATCGACCGGATTCTACAAGACACCCAAGATCACCTGGGACAGGATACGGGGCGAAGGGCGGCCATTCTACTATTTCGCCCATGGCGCCGCCTGTACCGAGGTCGTTGTGGACACCCTGACCGGCGAATACCGGATGCTGCGCACCGACATCCTGCATGACGCCGGCACCTCGTTGAATCCGGCGCTCGACATCGGTCAGGTGGAGGGCGGGTTCGTGCAGGGCGCGGGCTGGCTGACGACCGAGGAACTGGTCTGGGACGATCGAGGCCGTCTGCGCACCCATGCGCCCTCCACCTACAAGATCCCGGCCTGTTCGGACGCGCCCGAGATTTTCAACGTGGCGCTGTGGGATGGCAGCAATCGGGAAGAGACGGTGGGCCGGTCCAAGGCGGTCGGCGAACCCCCCTTCATGCTGGGCATTTCTGCGCTGATGGCGCTGTCGGACGCGGTGGCGGCCTGCGGTGCCCGCTATCCGTTTCTGGACGCCCCCGCCACGCCGGAGCGCGTTCTGGCGGCCATAGAACGGGTGCGCGCGTGAGTTTTGACCTTGAAATCCTTCGGCGCGCGGTAGCGGCCCATGGGCGCGTCGCCCGTGTCGTGGTGGCCGAGGTCGCGGGCTCCGCACCGCGTGAGGTCGGTGCCGCGATGCTGGTCTGGGACGAGGGTGGGCGCCATGGGCAATGCGGCACGATCGGCGGCGGCGCGCTGGAATTCGAAGCTGCCAAGGCGGCGTTGTCGCGCGATGGACTGACCCGGCATCCGCTTGGGCCGGAGTTGGGCCAGTGTTGCGGCGGGGCCGTGACCCTTTTGACCGAGGTATTCGACGCCACGAGCCTGGCGGCTGTGACGGGACAGGCGGTGATCGCGCGCGGTCCCGGAGAGACGCCGCTCGCCGTTCTGCGCCTGCTGGATCGCGCCCGCGGTCGCGGCGCGCCACCTGCGCCGCAACTGATACAGGGCTGGATGGTCGAACCGGTCAGCCCCCCCGCTTTGCCGGTCTGGATCTGGGGGGCGGGTCATGTCGGACGGGCGATGGTCGACGTGCTATCCCCTCTGCCAGAACTTGCGCTGACCTGGATCGACACCGGGCCGGAGCGGTTTCCGACTTCGGTGCCGGAGGACGTCACCGTCTTGCCCACTGCCGCACCGGCGCATGCCATGGCTCTGGCGCCCGGAAATGCCGCGCATCTGATCCTGACCTACAGTCATGAGCTTGACCTTGCGCTGTGCCATGCCGCCTTGGCCCATGGTTTCGGCTTTTGCGGATTGATCGGATCGGACACGAAATGGGCGCGCTTTCGCAAGCGTCTGTTGGCGCTGGGCCACAGGGCCGCCCGGATTGACGGCATCTGCTGTCCGATCGGGCAGAAACGGCTGGGCAAGCATCCGCAGGCCATTGCCATCGGCACCGCCTCCCAGCTACTGACATTGCAAAAGGGGAATGACAGGGCGTGTCCGGAACACTTCTCGGCCTCGAGGGCCTGACCAAGATCTATCCCGGCGTCACCGCGAATGACGATGTGTCTTTCGACATCGGACGTGGCGAGATCCACGCCCTTCTGGGCGAGAACGGCGCCGGCAAATCGACGCTGGTCAAGATGATCTATGGACTCGTAGATCCCGACAAGGGCGCGATGACGATGGACGGCGCATCCTACGCGCCCACGAAACCCTCAGAGGCACGCAGATCCGGCGTTGCAATGGTGTTTCAGCATTTTTCGCTGTTCAATGCACTGGACGTCGCGGAGAACGTGGCCCTGGGGATGGAGACACCACCGCCCATGTCGGATCTGGCGCGCCAGATCCGCGACGTGTCAGAGGATTATGGCCTGCCGTTGGACCCGTCGCGCATCGTTGGGACACTTTCGGCCGGCGAACGTCAGCGGGTCGAGATCATTCGCTGCCTGCTCCAGAATCCCCGCCTTTTGATCATGGATGAGCCGACCTCTGTGCTGACCCCGCAGGAAGTGGGGATTCTCTTCGAAACCCTGCGCAAGCTGAAGGCGGAAGGAACCTCGATCCTCTATATTTCGCACAAGCTGGAAGAAATCCGCGCGCTTTGCGACACCGCGACCATTCTCCGGCAGGGCAGGAAAGTGGACACATGCACCCCCGCTGACACCAGCGCCCGCGCAATGGCAGAGATGATGGTCGGGGCGAGTTTTGCCGCACCGCAAGCGCGGGACACGGAACCCGGGGCCGTGCTGCTCAGCCTGCGCGACCTCACACTACCGGCGCCCGGCGCCTTCGGCACCCCGCTGCGCGGGATCAGTCTGGATGTCCGCGCGGGCGAGGTGCTGGGCATCGGCGGCGTGGCCGGGAACGGGCAGGACGAGCTTTTGGCCGCTCTGTCCGGCGAGCGGCTGGCATCCGCCGGCAGCATCTTCTTGGGCGCAGAGGACATCAGCCGCGCGGGGCCCGTGGCGCGGCGCGATCTGGGCCTGCTCTGCGGGCCGGAAGAACGTCTCGGTCACGCGGCCGCGCCCGATATGAGCCTGATAGAGAACGGCGTGCTGACCGCCGCCCGCCGCAAGGAGATGCTGAACCGGGGCTTCATCTCCTGGGGCAAGGCGCGCGGCTTTGCACAGCAGGTGATCGACCGTTTCGACGTGCGCACACCGGGGCCATGGACGGCGGCACGGGCGCTCTCCGGCGGCAATCTGCAAAAATTCGTCGTTGGCCGCGAAATCATGCAAAATCCGCAGGTGCTTGTCCTCAATCAACCGACCTGGGGCGTGGATGCGGCAGCGGCGGCCTTCATCCGGCAGCAAGTGCTTGACCTCGCTGCCAAGGGCTGCGCGGCCGTGGTGATCAGCCAGGATCTAGATGAACTGATGGAAATCTCGGACCGGTTCTGCGCGCTGAACGAAGGGCGTCTGTCGCCGGCCCGTCCGGCCGCACAGTTGAACATCGAACAGATCGGCCTGATGATGGGCGGAGCGCATGACATGGAGGTCGCGCATGCTCAGACCTGATCCCTCACAGGGGGCTGCGCAGCGCGGTCCGTCCATCGGCCCTGCTGAGCGGCTCCGGACTCGGCGTGCGGAATTTGGGACCAGAGGCATGCACCGATGATCCGGCTCGAAAGACGCCCGCAGCCCTCCCGGCTCTGGACCGCGCTGACACCGCTTCTGGCGGTCGCACTTACGATGGTGATGGGCGGCCTGCTTTTTGCTTTCTTGGGCGCGAATCCGGTGGAGGCGATCCGCACCATCTTCTGGGATCCACTCTTCAACACACAGTTTTCAGCCTTCACCCGCCCGCAACTCCTGGTAAAGGCGGGGCCGCTCATCCTGATCGCCATCGGCTTGTCCATCGGCTTTCGCGCCGGTATCTGGAACATCGGCGCCGAGGGGCAATACATCATGGGCGCGGTCTGCGGCGCGGCGGCGGGACAGGCGCTGTATCCGGCGGACAGCGTTCTGATCTTGCCCCTGATGATCCTCGCCGGCGGCATCGGCGGCTGGGCCTGGGCGATGA
The DNA here is from genome assembly GCA_964604565.1 of uncultured Rhodobacterales bacterium. Taxonomy (GTDB): domain Bacteria; phylum Pseudomonadota; class Alphaproteobacteria; order Rhodobacterales; family Rhodobacteraceae; genus CAZRZN01. The sequence continues at coordinate 587 of CAZRZN010000148.1, read as the reverse complement.
TCCCGGCAGTGCTCAAGACCCGCTTCGGCACCAACGAGATTCTCGTCTCCCTCATGCTGGTCTATGTGGCCGAGACGATCCTTGCCTCGGTCTCCTCCGGTCTGCTGCGCAACCCGGAAGGGCGCGGGTTTCCCGGCTCCCGCAACTTCAAGGAATGGGATGCCGCCCATAACGCCGAATTGATCGCCAATACCGGGATGCACTGGGGCGTGGTCTTTGCCTTCATCGCGGTGATCGGCGCATATGTCATGCTGACACGGCACATCCTCGGCTTCAACATCCGCCTGACCGGCGAAGCCCCCCGCGCCGCGCGCTTTTCCGGCGTCAACCCGGTGCGGATCATCCTCGTCTGTCTCGGCATATCCGGCGCGCTCGCCGGCATGGCCGGCCTTTTCGAGGTCGCGGGGCCGGCCTGCCAGATCAGCATCGACTTCAACTCCGGCTACGGGTTCACCGCGATCATCGTCGCCTTCCTCGGCAGGCTGCATCCTGTCGGTATCCTGCTGGCCTCCCTGCTCATGGCGCTCACCTACATCGGCGGCGAACTGGCGCAACTCATGCTCGGCCTGCCCGGCGCCTCGATCCAG
>CAZRZN010000147.1:0-10116 GCA_964604565.1 uncultured Rhodobacterales bacterium | reverse complement strand
TCTCCGGACATGCCCACGCCGCGAATCCATTTGATCAAAAATCCGGCGAAGTGCCGATAATAAGGGCAGAAAGACACCCCAAGATCCGGGCAAGGCCATGTTTTCCAGAGGTGCCCGGCACGGAAATCTCCGCTAGACTGCGCCGGAACATCCCCGAGGAGCGATCGCCCGTGACCACGCCGACCCAGCCGAGTGTCGTGAAACCAGCCTCGCCGGGAGTGCCGCGCCGGGCGATCCTCGGGGCGTTGCTTGTGTCCGCCTCGCTCGGGGCGGCGGCGGCGCTCGGCATCGCGGGGGCTGCGCTGCGTCCCGCGCAGGAAGACTTCTTCTTCAGCCGTGGCACCAGCTTTGCAAGCGGCGAGGCGGCCCGGCTGAAGGCGCGCGCCGCAGATCTGGCGGTGGATGACCGCATCATTCTGCGGATCACCGGACACAGCGGCACGCAGGGCGATGAGGCCGCGAACCTCGCCCTTTCAGAAGAGCGCGCAGAAGCCGCGCGCACCATCGCTCTGGCGGCAGGATTTCCGCTGCGCCGGATCGACTGGACCGGGGGTGTCGGTGGTGGCGCCCCCCTTTCGCGTGACGCAGACCAGAGCGACCGCGCCTATCAGACCGGCCTCGCCCGCGTCACCCTGTCATGGCAGGTGCGACCATGAGCCTCCACGACCTTGCCACGCGACAGGGCGCGCTGCCGAACCGCGTGCCGCACCGGCCCCTTCTGCTGGTGCTTGGCGCGGTGCTGGTCGCCGGCCTGCTCTATCTGACCTTCGTGCGCCTGCCGCTGTGGTTTCCGGGATCGCATGTGGTGGTGGCGGTGCTGCTGGGCCTCGGCCTGTCGTTGGGCGCGCTGATGATGATGCCGGCGCGCTGGTTCCATTCGGAGGCGGCGCTGCTGCGCCATGCCTTCGATCACCTTCACGGGGCGCAGGCCGGACGGTATGCGACAGCGCTTGCCACGGTGATCGACACGCATGACCGCGCCCGCCGCATCCGCCGCATCGCACCCGTCACGCAGGACGACATCGCGGCGCTGCTGGGCCGGACCGCCGACCGCTTCGACGCGATCGCCAAAAGCCTGTTCTACGCTCCGCACGAACTGCCGAGGGTGCAAACCGTGCTGGCGCGGTCCGAACTGGTGGTCGAGGCGATCGAAACCCATGGCGCCCTGCGGGCCCGCGCCGATGGCAAGGGCAAGGATGTCGAGGCGAGCCGCGCGCATCTGCGCAGCAGCATCGAAAGCCTGCATGCCGCGCTCGACACGGTCGAGGCGCGGGCGATCACATCTTTGCTTGAACAGGTCGAAGTGGCATCATCGACCGCAGAAACGCTTTTGCGCCGCTAGACGGCATTTCCGATTTCCGGGCCAGTTTCCCACAACATGCCCGACAACGACGAAGGACTTGATATGCGCTCACTCATTCGACCCCTTTCCATCGTGCTCGCGCTGACCCTCGGCACGGGAACAGCCGTGGCAGAGACCGGCGATCCGCTGGCAGAGGTCGTCACCAGCCCCGTGCGGGACTGTTCCGGCGGCACGACGCAGAACATGCCGCTGATTGCCTGGGGCGCCGATGGTGTGGTCGTTCATGCCAATGGCAATTCGCTGACCCCGCGCCCCGGCTTGTTGCAGCAGGCCGGATGGGAGCTGACGTTGAGCGTCAAGGACGCCTTTGCCGAACAGGTCGCGGACTACCTTGGCTGCGACACGCCGTTCCTGCGCGGGACATTGGGGATGCTGATGGCCGCCGCCCCGGTGACGGAGGCGGACCCGCGCACCGAACAGATCGTGTTCTTCAAGCACAGCTGGTCGGCGGGTGACGGGATTGTCGCCGCCGAGGGCATCCAGCGGCCCTCTGACCTGAAGGGCAAGCGCATCGCCATTCAGGCTTATGGCCCGCATGTGGACTTCGTCGGACGGGTTCTGGCGGACGCGGGCCTTGGCTTTGGCGATGTGACAGTGGTCTGGGCGGAGGATCTGACCGGCGATGGCGACACGCCCGCCAATCTCTTTGCCGAAGGCCAAGCGGATGCCGCCGCCGTGATCCTGCCGGACGCACGGTTCGTGACCTCCGGCGGCACCGTGGGCACCGGCGCCGAAGGGTCGGTCAAGGGCGCCACGATCCTGATTTCCACGCTGGAGGCCACATCGGTGATCAGCGACTACATCGCCGTGCGCGCCGATTATTTCGATGCCCACCGCGAGGAGATCGCGCAGCTGGTCAATGCGCTTTTCCGGGCAGAGGAAGCGATGCGCGGCTTCATGGCCGAGGAGGGCAACCCCGACCGCGCCGCGCTGGCGCAACTGATGGCCGATGAATTTCTGGGCGGCCTGCCCGCCGAGGAAGGCGTGTTCCTGTGGATGGATGCGATCACCGACGGGTGGTCCGGCAACGCCCGGCATTTCGCCGACGCGGCCGACCCGCGCCGGTTTTCCGTCCTCGGGCAGGAGGTCGCCGCCTCGCTGCGCGGCGCGGGCATGATCGACTTCCCCCATGAACTGGCCACGGCGGAGTGGGATTACACCGCCCTCACCGACGGGCTGGCAAACCTCGACGACCGCCAGATCGCGCTGTTCAACCCGGAAAAGGCCGCGCAGGCGGTCAACCGTCTGCGCCGCACGGGGCAGCTTGACGCGAATACCAAGATCGACTTTCAGGTCTATTTCGAACCCGACACCCCGGAATTTCCCGCCGACCTCTACGCCGAGGATTTCGCCACGATCCTGCGCCTCGCCTCGACCTATTCGGGCGCGATCATCACCGTCGAGGGGCACGCCGACCCGCTGCATTTCCTGCGCCGCGAAAAGGAAGGCGCGGCCAAATCGGAACTGCGCGGCATCCGCACCTCCACCCAGAACCTGTCGCTGCAACGGGCCATCGCCGTGGTCGACGCGCTGGAGAATTTTGCCGGGGAAACCGGGATCCGCGTCAACCGCGATCAGTTCATCGTGGATGGCGTCGGCATTTCCAGCCCGGCCTACAACCCGCCCACGACCGAGGCGGAATGGCGACAGAACATGCGCGTCGTCTTTCGCGTGCTGACGGCGCAGGCCGAGGCCACCACCTTCGATCCGTTGTGAGGGCGGGATCATGAGCAAGGTTTCCAATCTGGTCGTCGCCGTGACAGGGATCATCGCGGTCGCCGTCTACGTCGCCGTTGACAGCTTTTCGGCGGACGACACCTACACCCCAACGGTCGACATGGGACAGGCCGACTGGGCGGCAATCGCCGCATGGCCGGAACTGATCGAGGTTCCCGATGTCGAAAGCCTGCCGGATCCGGACCGCATCTTCACGATGATCGTGCTGGATGATTCCGGTTCCATGGGGGACGATCTCGAACAGGCCAAGACGGCGGTGATCGAGGCGGTGCGCATGATGGATCGGCAGGATCGCGTCGGCGTGCTGGCGCTGAACGCGGGTCTGGTGCTGCCCATCGCCACTGTTGAGGACGTCATACCAAGGCTGGAGAGCACGTTGAGACCGGTTTATTCCTCCGGCAGCACGCCGCTGGGTCCGGCCCTGTCGGCGGCGCGCGATTTCCTGTCAGAAGAGGCGGCGCGCTCGCGCTCCTTCGGCACCTACCGGATCATAGTCACGACAGATGGCGCGGCGGATGATCCGGACCGGTTGATCCGTGAGGTGATCGAGACGGTGAACACCACGCCCATTCAGGTCGCCACCATCGGCATCGGGATCGGTGCCCGCCATGTGCTGAACGCGGCAGGCCAGACCAGCTATGTCGCCGTGGACGACGTGGGCAAACTGTCGGAGGCGTTGCAGGCCGCCGTCGCCGAAAACGCCGATTTCTCCCCCATCACCGCCTTTGCCGAAGGGAACTGAGCCATGGGGCGCGCCTTGCTGGACTGGGACGAATGGAACCCCGGCCTCGATACGGATGACATGACCCTGCGCGCAGTGCTGGACACCCTGCCCGCCGCAGCCGCCGAAGACGTGCCGGAGATCATCCGCAAATACGAAAACCCCGAAAGCCCGGATGCCCTGCCCGGGGCGATCGCCCTGGCGCGGCATGACTGCATCCATGTGCTGCTGGGGCGCGGCCTGCATGTGCAGGACGAGGCCTTTGTCATCGGCGCGACGATGGGCGCGGCCTCGGACATCACGGATGCGGCGGTGGACACCTTCATCCGCGTCTCGACCACGCTCTACCCGAAGGCCTGGCAATTCAAACCGGAACATATTCCAAGCTACCGGCTTGGCGTCGGGTTCGCCATCGACAATCTGCCCAATGCCGACCTGCATCTGGTCCCGCTGGAGGATGCGCCGTGGCAAACCATGACCGTGGGCGAGATCCGCAAGCATTTCGGCATCGTGAAGGAAGAGCTGCGCGCCTATTTCCGCAAGGCCGAACTGCTGGTGCCGGGCACGCGGGCCAGCCGGCGGCTGGACACCTCGGCGCATCGGCGGGACCAATCGCTGAACCCGCGCGACACGCAGGCGGAGTAGCCGAAGGGTCCGGCGGCAGGACCGCCCGCCGCCTTGTCTGATCCCGCGCCGCCATCGCCGCGCGGTGCGGCCTTGGCCGTGGCGTCTACCGCTTACCGCGTTTCGGCGGTTCCTGCCCGCCCGATCGCGCCGGGGCCTTCGCGCGGGATGCCGGTTTGGCCTTTCCGGGCGGGGTGAACCGCTTGGAACTGTCGCGCGCATCTCCTGCGGGCGGTTTGCCCTTGGGCTTGCCCGCGGGTTTCTGGCCCGGCTTTGCACCCTGTCCGGACGCGGATTTCGACGCGGGCTTGCCCCCGTCGCCCTTGCCCTTTCCTGCCCAGACCGGCTTTGCCTTGGCGGGACCCTCGGCGTCGGGACGCCGTTGCGGAGCCTTGTCGCGGGCCTTGGGCCTGACATCGTCCCCGCGCTTGCTGGATGACTTCGGCTTGTCATCCGAATAGGCGCGTTTGGGCGTGTCCCGTGGCGCGGGCTTTCCCTGTGGCGTCGCGGCGGTCTTGGCCTCGTCGCGGGGTTTGGGCTTTTCCGCTGCCGGGGCGGCGGGCTTCGGCTTGGCGCGGGTTTCGTGGTCCCGGCCCGGCCCGGCTGCGGAGCTGACCTCGGCGGGCCTTGGCGCGGCCTCTCTCTTGGGCTTAGGGCCGGCATCCCGGTTCTGGGGCTTGCGCGGCGGAGGCGCGGACTCCCGCGGCCCGCGTCCCCGCGGCGGCATGTCCGGCGGACCGTCAAGCGCCGTCGCCGCGATCCCCTCGTCCAGAACGCCATCCGGCCCAAGCGCGCCGAGGAAACCGGCTGCGCTGGCTTCGGTCAGTTCGACAAAGGTCTCGCTTTTCTGCACGCGGATGGCGCCGATGTCGGTCTTGTCCAGCTTGGCCGCGCGCAGAAGCAACGGCAACAGCCAGCGCGGCTCGGCCCGGTCATCGGCGCCGATCGACAGCCGGAACCAGCGGCTTGGGCCAAAGGCCTTGTGCTCCCGCGGGGCGGGTTTGGTGTCCGGTGGCAGGAGTTCCTCCGGCGCGGCATGGCGCGCCTGATACAACCGCAGATAGGCCGCCGCGATTTCCTCCGGGCTTTGCTGCGCCAGAAGCTTGGCGGCAAAGGCGGCTTGTTCCTCCGATACCGGTTCGGCCCAGGACGGATCGGCCAGCAACCGTTCCTCATCCTTTTGCAGGATCTCCTCGGCGGAGGGCGCCGTGGTCCATTCGGCGGTGATCTTGGCCCATTTCAGCAGCCGCTCGGCTTTTTTCGCGTCTCTGGGCGGGACGATCAGCGCCGAGATCCCCTTGCGGCCCGCGCGCCCGGTGCGGCCCGAGCGGTGCAGCAGGCTTTCGGTGTTGGTCGGCAGATCGGCGTGGATCACCAGATTCAGGTTCGGCAGGTCGATGCCACGCGCCGCGACATCGGTCGCGATGCAGACCCGCGCCCTGCCCGTCCGCATCGCCTGCAAGGCATGGGTGCGTTCGCTCTGGCTGAGTTCCCCCGACAGGCTGACCGTCGACAGGCCGCGATTGGCCATGCGGGCCATCAGGTGGTTCACCGCCGCCCGCGTGTTGGCAAAGACGATGGCGCTCTGGTCGTCGTGGAACCGCAGCAGGTTGAAAATGGCGTGTTCGCTGTCCGACGCCGCCACCCGCAGCGCCTGATAGGCGATGTCGGCGTGCTGGTCGGTGCCCGCGGCGGTGTTGATGCGGCGGGCGTCGCGCTGATACTGCTGCGCCAGCTTGGTGATCATCGGCGGCACGGTGGCCGAGAACAGCAGCGTGCGCCGGTCTTCCGGCGCCTCACCCAGCATGAATTCCAGATCCTCGCGAAAGCCCAGATCCAGCATCTCGTCCGCCTCGTCCAGAACCACCGCCCGCAGACCGCTCAGATCCAGCGAGCCGCGCTGGATATGGTCGCGCAGACGTCCCGGCGTTCCCACGACGATATGCGCCCCGCGTTCCAGCGAACGGCGTTCCTGGCGCATGTCCATGCCGCCCACACAAGAGGTGACCTGCGCACCGGTGCGCGCATAGAGCCATTGCAGTTCGCGCATGACCTGAAAGGCCAGTTCGCGCGTCGGCGCAACCACCAGTGCCAGCGGCTGGCCTGCCGGACCGAACCGGTCCTCCGTCCCCAGCAGCGTGGGCGCGATCGCCAGACCGAAGCCGACGGTCTTGCCGGACCCCGTCTGCGCGGAAACCAAAAGGTCGGAGCCGGACAATTCCGGTGCGATGACGGCCTCCTGGACCGGCGTAAGTTTGTCGAATCCACGCTCGGCGAGCGCGTCGGACAGGGGCGTAATCATGATGTGCATTTCCGTGAAGGGACTGGCGGACAGCCGCCATCGGTGGTCTAGAACACCACGCGAGAGATTTCGCCATACACAAGCGCGCGCGGGATGTATACGGGCAAGTCGCATGGCGGGGAAATTTGCCCGCGGCAAACCCGCACGCCAGCGCGACAATGGTAGGGGCGGACGGGGATCCCGGCTGCCGATCCTGCTGTCCGCGGTCCGAACCGGCACGCGGCCCCGGCAGACTTGTAGGCTGAACGCGGTCACGAGGCCAGCGCGGCCCAAAGGCGCGACGTCGCGCGTGATCCGCCCATGTCCATATCTCACGTGATCCAATGGCTCCCTGTGGCGCAAAGGCTGCGGCCTTTCGGCAACGTAGCGCGACCAAGCCCGTGAAAGGGGGGCGCGGCAATTTCGGTCTTTTTTCTTTCGCCTTTCGCCCTCACCTTGGCAGGGGCGGAACGTGACAACCGGGCAAGACCGGCGAAGGGGGCGGAATGCGGGACAATATTCGGATCTCGATGGTTCAGATGACCTCGACCAACACGCATGCGGGCAATGTGGCCCTTCTGCGCGCGGCGGCCCGACGGGCCGCATCGGAGGACGCGGACATGCTGGCCCTGCCCGAGGTCGCCGGACTGATGGATCGGGACAAGGACCACGCCCGCGCCCAGATCACCGGGGAAAGCGACGATCCCTACATCGCTGCCTGCCGCGAAGAGGCGGCGCGGCACCATCTCTGGGTGCATTCCGGATCCACGCCGGTCAAGGGGCCGGACGGGCGTTACCTGAACCATACGGTTCTGGTCGATCCCGGCGGGGATATCACCGCACGCTACGACAAGATCCATCTTTTCGATGTCTTTCTCGAAGGGCAAAAGCCCACCGGCGAATCCAGCCGCTATGCCCCCGGATCGCAGGCCGTTCTGGCCGACAGCCCCTTTGGACCGCTGGGCCTGTCGGTCTGCTACGATCTGCGGTTTCCGCATCTCTACCGCGATTACGCACGGGCCGGGGCGACGCTGATGTTCGTGCCCTCGGCCTTCACCGTGCCGACGGGCCGTGCCCATTGGGAGATTCTGTTGCGCGCCCGGGCGATCGAGAACGGCGCCTATGTGATCGCGGCAGCACAGGTCGGCACGCATGACGACGGGCGGGTCACATGGGGTCATTCGCTGATCGTCTCCCCCTGGGGCGAGGTGCTGGCCGATCTGGGCGGCGACGGCCCCGGCCAGATCACGCTGGACCTGCCGCTGGACGCGGTCGCAAAGGCGCGGCAACAGATCCCGAACTTGCTGAACGGACGGGACTACATCCTGCGCGGGCCACCGCCCGAAACATCCCCTGCGACACTACACTCCGAAAAGGACGCGCCGAAAGGCGCCGTGCGATGACCCGCGGTGCCCTGAGGCGCCAGAGCGTCACGGACGCGCACATTGATCTGTTCGGGAAGCGGCTAAGCCAAAGGTGCTGTAACCCTGAAAACGCTGGCGCAACATGTCGCCGGTCCCATGGCACAGGTCGTAACCAAAGGTTGCCGAACAGATCACGATTATCGCAAATTTCACCGCTTTCGCGTTCGGTGATCTGGTGCGGTCGAGAGGACTCGAACCTCCACGGGTGTTACCCCACAGCGACCTCAACGCTGCGCGTCTACCAATTCCGCCACGACCGCACGTCCCAGCTTGGGTGGACGCTCTCTACCGAAGCCTGAACGGGATGTGAAGAGGAAAAATGACAGGTCGTGGCCGTGTTTTCGACCCTGTCCCGCAACAGGCCCAAACCGATCCGCGACACGCTGCGTTACGATCCATGAGCATGACGCCATGCAGCCCGACGGCATGGCCCTTTTCAGGCCCACGAACTTGCAGCCCAGCGGTTTCCGCCTTTCCTCCCAAAGGCGCGCCCCGTTAGCGGAGGATGGGTTCCCCCCTTGCCTGCGATCCCCTTGCCCGTGTCATGACATGACTTTACGCGCCCACCCGCAGTCATTTGCATTTCACAGCCCGGTGGCGCTTTGGCACGGGGATGCCTATGTCGTGGGCGCAGGACAGATAGGGCGAGACGGTCTTTTGCAGGCTTGGGAAAAAATCGACGACGACGGCGCGGCAGCGGACATGGAACGGCGCCCTTGGCCCTTGCCCACCACGACAGTCCCCAAACCCGCCCGCAACACCGGCGCCGACAGGGACAATGGCAGCGTCCCGTTGCGCCGCATCACATCACCTGACGCCAAGGAGGCGGGGCCGGCGCCCCGATAGACGCATGGAATGGAAAATCAGTGATGGCCTGACCGGCTATGAGGAGGCGCTGATCTTCATGGAGGATCGCGCCCGGGCCATCGCCGAGGGTGAGGCCGGGGATTGCATCTGGTTGCTGGAGCATCCGCCGCTATATACGGCGGGAACCTCTGCGCGGATCGAGGATCTGAAGGACCCCGACCGCTTTCCCGTCTTCCCCGCGAAACGGGGCGGGCAGTATACCTATCACGGGCCGGGTCAGCGGGTGGTCTATGTCATGATGGATCTGAACAGGCGCAACCGCGACATCCGCTGTTTCGTGCAGGATCTGGAGCGTTGGGTGATCGCCACACTGGCAGAGTTCAACCTGACGGGTCATATCCGCGACGGACGCGTGGGCGTATGGATCGAACGGCCGGAAAAGCCGCCACTGCCCGACGGGCGCATGGCCGAGGACAAGATCGCCGCAATCGGCATCCGGCTGCGCAAATGGGTCAGCTTTCACGGGCTGTCGATCAACGTGGAACCGGACCTGAGCCATTTCGACGGAATCGTGCCCTGCGGGATCACCGATCATGGCGTCACATCACTGGTCGATCTGGGCCTGCCGGTGAACATGTCGGATCTGGACGTGGCCCTGCGCCGGAGTTTCGACGCGGTCATGGCCCCGTCCGGGGCCGCCGCGCCGGCCAGCTGACACAGGCGCCGGGCGGCGACGCAAGATCAGCGGGATCGCTCATCGGCGGTCAGGCTGTCGGGCCGGTCAGCGACCCGAAATACCCTGCCGACCCTGTAGCGAAACTTTTACAAAACCGTCACCAAACCTTGCCGAAGCCTGTGTAGCTGATGACCCCATGCGCCGAGGCGCTGCCATTTGCTTCTGATGACAGGGAAAAACCATGAAAGATATCGACAAGGTCAACCTCTCGGCCGACGACTGGGACGAGCAGAACTTTCCTCGGCCCGAGGACAACGATTTCGACCGCGTGGTAGAGCGCGCGATCTCCCGCCGCGGTTTTCTGGGTGGCGCGCTGGCCTTCGGCTCGGGCGCGCTGGCGATGAGTGCGGGCCTGATGTCGTCGACCTCGGCGCAGGCACAGGCGGCCAGCCGTTTCCCCTTCGCCCCGATCGACATCCAGAC
>CAZRZN010000146.1:5824-10117 GCA_964604565.1 uncultured Rhodobacterales bacterium | reverse complement strand
CCGGTGTTCTGCCCGATCTGTTTGAAGAAAATCAGGGGATGGTCGGCACCGGCCGCTATGTGAACGGCGTTTTCGAAGCCTCAGAGATACTGGCGCGCCACGATGAAACCTACATGCCGGCAGAGGTCGTGGATGCCCTGAAGGAACAGGGCGTCTATCAGGAACCCGAAAGCTGACCGGGCGCCTTTTGTCTGCCGGCGGTTCCGGCGCTGTCACGCTTCCGGCAACAGGATGATGGCCCGCAGATGTCCGACGGGCGTGCTTTGCATGATCAGCGCGCCGCCTGACTGTCTGGCAAAACCTGCCACCGCCGAAAGGCCAAGACCCCGCCCCTCGCTGCGCGGTTTCGACGAATAGAAGGGTTCCGCCAGCAGCGGCAGCGCCTCGGCGGGGACACCGGGGCCGTCATCCTCCACTGTTAGCGCCACATATGGCGGATTTGCTTCCGGGGGCGGGTCGATCTTCGGAACGGTTGTCCACGAGGCCACGGACAGACATATCTGGCCATGGCCCCGCGTGGCGTCCTGCGCATTCAGGCAAAGCTGAATGACGCTTGTTTCAAGCATGTCCCGGTCGACGCTGGCCACAAGTTGCTCTGCCGGTGAGGCGACTGTGATCGTCATCTCGGGATCCAGCAGGTTCGCCAGCAGTTCCTTGAGATCCTGAAGAAATGCCTCCATCGACAGCGGTTCCGGCGACAGCCGGGTCCGGCCGCTGGAGATCAGCAGTTGCTGCACGGTCATGGCGGCGTGTTCCGCGGCGGTGCGGCTGTCGCGCAGGGCATTCGCCCGGTCCTCCGGGTTGTCCAGCTCGTCGAAAAGCTCAAGGTTGCCCATGATCGCGGTCAGTTGGTTGTTGAAATCATGCGCCACCCCGCCGACGAATTGCCCGAGCGCGCGGGCCTTTTGCGCGTTGGCGTAGCGTTGCTGTGCTTCGCGCAGGGACTGTTGCTGGCGCCAGCCGGAGATCAGCGATCCGATGTAGTAGGCTGCGCCCGCGCTCAGGATGAAGAGCACGAAGAACCAGTCGCCCCAACCTTCTATGATCGTTCTCAAAAGGGTCAACAGCGCGAGGGTCATGATGACGACCAGCAGGCAATCGGCCACGACCAGTCCAGCTTCGCGTTGCGGACGTTGCAAGCTATGCAGCAGCAGGCCCACCATCCCGACAATGCCCGCGATACTCAAGGCCGGCGAGAGATTTGCCGCGACGAGATAGATTGCCATGGCGATGAAGGAGACGCCCGACATCATGTATAGGCCAAGTGCCATGAGATACCGGAACGGTGCGGACCCGAGGCGCGGAACGTGGACTACGCAGGCCATGCTGCCTTCCAGCAGGAAATAGACCGTGCCCCAGATCAGAACGAGGCCGCTGTCAAACACGACGCTCAGGACGGCGACGACGCCCGCCATGATGGTATAGCGAATGACCGTCTCGGCATGAGAGCCGTATTCGGCTCGGCGCAAGTCCTCTAGACGTGTCTCAAAGGGTTCGTGGAGCATCTTCGCCTGTGCCGATACTGGTTTGCGCCGCCATCGGTGAAATGTCCGCCTGTGTGTATCGGTTTGTTGCCGCCAGTATTACCGCCTTGATGGCCTTCCGTCACTTGCAAAATACAGAATGTCATAGGTGAAGACTTAAAATCCCGGCCATCTGGCCGCAAAAAAGGCCGCCCTTGAAAGGGCGACCTGTATCAGAGGCGTCGGTGGCGTTTTCAGCGCAGAATGCTGGTGCCTGCGTAGATGGCCGTTTCGCCCAGCAGTTCGTCGATGCGGATGAGCTGGTTGTATTTGGCCAGCCGGTCCGACCGCGCAAGGGAACCGGTCTTGATCTGGCCGCAGTTGGTGGCAACCGCGAGGTCGGCGATGGTGGCGTCTTCGGTCTCTCCGGACCGGTGCGACATGACGTTGGTCATACGCGCGCGATGCGCCATGTCGACGGCCTGCAATGTCTCTGTCAGGGTGCCGATCTGGTTGACCTTGACCAGCATGGAATTCGCCGCGCCGCGCTCGATCCCCATGCCGAGGCGGGCGGGATTGGTCACAAAGAGATCGTCGCCGACAAGCTGGCAACGGTCGCCCAGAACGTCGGTCAGGGCTTTCCAGCCGTCCCAGTCATCCTCGGAACAGCCGTCCTCTATCGAGATGATCGGATAGTCGTTCACCAGCGCCTCAAGATAGGCGACGTTTTCATCGGCGCTGAGCGTCTTGCCCTCACCGGAGAAGACATATTTGCCATCCTTGAAATATTCCGTCGCGGCGCAGTCCAGTGCCAGATAGATGTCCTCACCGGGTTTGTATCCCGCCTTTTCGATCGACTTGAGGATGAAATCCAACGCCTCCCGGGTGGATCCCAACTCTGGGGCAAACCCGCCTTCGTCGCCCAGACCGGTGGACATGCCGGCACTGGAAAGTTCCTTTTTCAGGGTGTGGAAGACTTCGGAGCCCATGCGGACCGCCTCGCGGATGTTCGCGGCGGCCACGGGCATGATCATGAATTCCTGAATGTCGATCGGATTGTCGGCATGTTCGCCGCCGTTGATGATGTTCATCATCGGGACGGGCAGGGTGCGCGCAGAGGTGCCGCCGACATAGCGGAACAGCGGCTGGCCGCAGAACTCTGCCGCGGCTTTCGCGCAGGCCAGGCTGACGCCGAGGATCGCATTGGCGCCAAGGCGGCCCTTGTTCTCCGTGCCGTCGAGTTCGATCATCGACAGGTCGATGGACACCTGTTCGGTGGCGTCGAAACCTACGACCGTTTCCGCGATTTCCCCGTTGACGGAGGCCACCGCGTCCAGCACGCCCTTGCCCTTGTAGCGCGCGGCATCCCCGTCGCGTTTCTCCACCGCTTCATGCACGCCGGTTGACGCGCCGGACGGCACTGCCGCGCGGCCCATGCTGCCGTCTTCTAGGGTGACATCGACCTCGACGGTCGGATTCCCCCGGCTGTCCAGGATTTCGCGGGCGTGAATGTCGATGATGGTGCTCATGGGTTTGGTCCCTGAAGGCTGTGCAATATGGCGCGTTCATAGCAGCCACAAAAAGAAAGTAAACGCAACCGATAGCGCTAACGACACTTTGCGGCGTGGAGAAGCGGCCCGTCTGCGGCGGATGCATTGCGAAGGTGTTGTCCGGCACGCTGCGTCGGGCCTCGGGTCCACCGGGCCTTGAGCGCGGTGGCGGCAGACCATGGCGGCCTGTCAGGACAGGCGCCGGCAGCTCACTCTTGCTCTACGGCGCGGCCGTGCGGGCAAGACGCCGCTCACGCAGGAAGGTATAGAGCCCGGCAACGAGGATCAGCGCCGCACCGGCAAGGGTCATCGCATCCGGACGGTCGCCGAAGATCAGGATGCCGAGGGCGGTGGTGAACACCAGACGGGAGTAGCGAAAGGGCGCCACAATGGACGCGGGCGCCATCCGCATGGCCGTCGTGATGGCGAGATATCCACTGGTCGTGACAACCACCGCCCCAAGGATCGGCCAAAGCGCGGCGGGCGCATAGCTCGACGGCTGGGACGTCAGGGCCCAGAGCGCAAGACCGGGCAGCAGGGTGATGCCGAACCCCCATGTGGAAATCGCCAGCGAGGGGATCCTTGCCGGGGACAGGCGGGTCACCAGATCCCGCGCCGACAGTGCGGTGATGCCCATGACCGCGAAGAGTTCCCAGCCGCTGAAGCTGGCACTGAAGGGGCGGATGACCATCAGCATGCCGACAATTCCCACTGCCACCGCTGTCCAGCGCCGCCAGCCCACCTGCTCCTTGAGAAAGATCGCGGCGCCCAGCGTCACCACCAGCGGGCCGGTCTGGATGATCGCCGCGAAGACTGGCAGAGGGATGTATTTCAACCCTACCACCATTCCGACCGCGCCGATGATCTCGAACAGGTTGCGCAGCAGGACCATCGGGTGCAGCGCATCGCGCGTCAGAAGCGGCACCCGCATCGCTTGGGCCAGCGTGACGAACAGCGCGGTGCCGCCGATGCTGACCAATGTCATGACCTGCCCGACAGGGGCCGCATTGGTGGCCAGCTTGAAAAACGCATCTGCCCCGGCGAGCAAGGCCATGGACAGGATCATCAGGGAAATGGCGCGCAGGATCATGCGGGCGCCTTCGCAGCGCGGCGACAGGGCATTTCGGGCTTTCTCTGGAACATCTGGGGCCGGTATCGCCCGCCCCGCCGACCGAACGCAAGCGCAAAGCCGCCCTGCGCGCTGACAGGCGCAGGGTCACGGAGCGGTTGGTCAGGATGATGCGGGATCCCGATTTCGGCGGTTCCGCGCCTGCTCAGTC
>CAZRZN010000146.1:0-5724 GCA_964604565.1 uncultured Rhodobacterales bacterium | reverse complement strand
GCCATCAGTTCGGCCAGATGTGCCGCGCAGCCGCGCAGCGCGGCGTAATCGTCGGTCACCAGATACACCGGGAATTGCGTCATGTAGGCGTTGAACCGCCCCTTGTCGGCGAAAGCCTCGGCAAAGCCGAGCTGCAACAGGTGTGGCCCCAGATGGCGCGTGACGCCGCCCACCAGATAGATGCCGCCGAAGGGCAGGTTGATCAGGGCCAGATCACCGGCGTAGCGCCCCAGAAAGCGCACGAACAGCCGCGCGGCCCGCTGCGCGCGGGGTTCCTGCGCATGGCATCCTTCCATGATCTCGGCGGCGGGTAGGGGCAGGCCGGCACCCTCGTCGTGACAGATCCAGGCGTAGAGATGTTCCAGACCGCGGCCCGAAAGAACCTCCTCCAGACCGGGATGGCCATAGCGGGCGGTGATCCAGTCGATCAGGTCCAGTTCCTCGGCATCGCGCGCCAGCAGGGAGACATGACCGGCCTCTGCCGGGGGCACCATGGTGCGTCCGCCCAAGGCATAGACCGGCACCGCGTTCAATCCTGTGCCGACATTGAGCACCAGCCGCACCGCGTCCGGCGGCGCCGCGCGCCCGGTCAGCACCGGCAAGAGACTTTCTTGACCCAGATGCGCCATGGCAAAGCCCTGCGCCTGAAGGTCGTTCAGCACCGCCACGCGCGCGGCCCCGGTTTCGGTCTTCAGCGCCTCTGCGTCGATGCGCCAGTCGAGGTTGGTCAGAGTGCCGACCCCGTCATGCACGGGTCCGGCCATGTCGACGCAGATCGCCACGGGCGTCACGTCCCGCGCCGACAGGTAATCGTCCAGCACGGCCCCGATCCCGGTGTTCTCTGCGTTGCGGTAGCGGCGGATCGTGTCCTCGACGATCCTGCCGGCCTTGCTGAGCGCGACCCGCGTATTGGTGCCGCCGATGTCGGCGACAACGGAAAAGTCTTGGGTCATGGCTTGGGCCTTCGCATGTTCAGGTTTTCAGGGCCGTGGCAAGGGCGTGATACGATGTTTTGGGGGTGCGCGCCAACGTGTCGAAATCGACATGCACGAGGCCAAAGCGCTTTTCATACCCCAGCGCCCATTCGTAATTGTCCAGTAGCGACCAGACGAAATATCCCTTCAGCGGAACACCCTCGGCAATCGCCTGTTTCGCCTTGTCCAGATGCGTCTCCAGATAGGCGATGCGGTCCGGATCGGAGACGGCGCCATCGGTCAGAACATCCGGCGCGGCCATGCCGTTCTCCGTGACATAAAGCGGGAGGTCGCCGGTATAGTCCCGCGCCGTCCGGGTCAGGAAATTATACAGACCCTCGGGGTAGATTTCCCAGTCCATGAAGGTCTTGGGCAGCGGCCCTTCGACTTCGCGGTAGTCGGGCCACGGCTGATCTGCCGGCGCGATCAGCTTGCGCGTGTAATAGTTGATTCCGCACCAGTCCAGAGGCGCCTGAATGGTCGGAAAATCATCCTGCCAGCCCTGCGGCAGATGCGGCTCCAGCCCCTCCAGCGCGGCCTCCGGGTAGGCGCCCTTGAAGACCCCGCTCAGAAACCATTGGTTGTAAATCGCGTCATAGCGGTCCGCCGCTGCGCGCGCCTCGGCGCTGCCATCCGCCGGTTCCGCCCATTCGAGGTTGAACACACCGCCAAGGTTGGACATGCCCAGTCCGCGCATGACTTCGGTCGCCCGTCCATGGGCCAGCAGCACGTGATGCATGGCCCGTGCGGCTGCGCGAATATCGCGGACACCCGGCGCGTGGTGTCCCGCAAAGTGGCTCAGCCAGGCCACGCACCACGGCTCGTTGATCGGCGCGGTGGAGAACATGCGATCGCCGATCCGTTTCATGATGACTTCGGTATAATCGGCGAACCAGCCGGCCACGTCGCGATTGCGCCACCCGCCGAGGTCCAGCAGGGCCGAAGGCATTTCCCAATGATAGAGCGTCGCACAGGGTTTGATCCCGCGTTCCAGCATCGCGTCGGTGAGGCGGTCGTAAAAGTCCAGACCGGCCTCGTTGACCGGGCCGCGCCCCTCCGGCATGACCCGTGCCCAGCTCAACGAAAAGCGGTAGCAATCGAACCCTGCCCCTGCGACAAGATCCAGATCCTCCGGGTATCGGGTGTAATGGTCGCAGGCGCGCGCGCCATCCTCGAAGCGCACGACATTGCCCGGGGTCGCCGCGAAATCATCCCATTGCGTGCGCCCCGCGCCGCCCTGGGCGTGGCCCTCGATCTGGTAGCTGGATGTGGCGCAACCAAACAGGAACCCGTCGGGGAAATCTGAACGCGTGTGTTTCATGACGAACCTTTATTGTAGGGGGCCGGTGGAGCTGCCGATGATCAACTCGGCCTCCATCAATTGAGTGAGAGGCGGGCCGCCGGGATTGCGAATTTGCTTCAACAGCATGCCGGCGGCATTCATGCCCGCCGTGCGCACCGAGGACCGCGTCGCGGTAAAGATGGGGACATCCTGACCATTCTTGAGATAGCTCAGATCGTCGTCATGGGTGATCACGGAAATATCGCGCCCCATTTCCAACCCGGCTTCGTGGATCGCGCGGCGGACGCCTATGGCGACGATCATCGATGACACGAGAAAAGCCGTGGGCGGTTCTTCCATCGCCAGCATCTCATGGGCGGAGCGGTGTCCGTAGATCTCGGTCATTTCTTCGGAGCGCATCAGCGCGGGGTCGGCCGCGATGCCGCGTTCGGCCAGCGCGGCGACAAAGGCCTCTCGTCGGCGATGCGCAAAATCCATGAACTCGAGCCCATTGATCAGCGCGATCCGACGATGGCCAAGGTCCAGCAGAAACTCTGTCGCGCGCCGAAAAGCGCGCCCGTTGTTGGTGTCCAGCCAAGAGTAGGGGATGTTTACCTGTGACGCGCGGCCGTGCACGACAAAGGGCAGGCCGAGCTTTGTCAGGAGCGCGATGCGCGGATCGGCCATGCGCGGGCCATGCACGATGATGCCGTCGACACTGCCCCTGTTGCGGATCGACCGATAGGCGCCCTCTTCGTCCTTGTCGTCGACAAGGCTGATGACGACCTCATATCCGGCCTTCGCGTATGTCGCGCCGGCCCCGGCGATGAAATCGCCGAATATCGGGTTGACCATTTCGTGCTGGTCAGAGATCGGCAGCACATGGCCGATGGCCTGTGCGCGTCCGGTGGCCAGCCCCTTTGCGCGGGTGTTCGGGCTGTAGTTCAGGTCACGGGCGGCCGCCAGAATGCGCTGCCGGGTCTTTTCATTGACTTCCGGATAGCCGTTCAGCGCGCGGCTGACGGTTGTCTGGGACAGATTCAAATGGGCCGAAAGCTGTTTCAGGTTCATGCCGCCATATCGCTCAAAGCGCTTCGAATTTGTCAAGGGGTCCGGTCTGCCAAGCATACAACCAAAAGCTGCGTTAGCTGCGCCGCAGCATTGGAATTCAATGCTATAGGTTGCACGATTGTTGACATGAGCCTGCGACTCGAAGATAGTGGCGCCATTCAAAGCGCTTTGAAAGATTTGCGTGAAGAGTGCTGCAAGAGGAAAAAGAGACCGCGCGAAAATGCGTGGGTTTGGGAGGAAAATCAATGAAGTCACCGTTCTATGTCTCCGCTGCGACCGCCGCGCTGATCGCCGGCACGGCCCATGCGGAGCAGTTGACCGTGTTCGGCACTTGGCTCGGACCGGAGCAGGCGACCGTCGAAAAGATTCTCGCCGTCTTCGCCGAGCAGACGGGCCATGATGTCAGCTACGTCGGCTCCGACAGTTTCGAACAGCAGATCGTTGTCGACGTCGAAGCGGGGTCTGCGCCAAACATCGCGGTGTTTCCCCAGCCGGGCCTGGCCGCCGATATGGCCGGCCGCGGATTCCTGACGCCGTTGGAAGACGGGACGGGAGACTGGATCAAGGAGAATTATGCGGCCGGTCAGTCCTGGGTCGATCTTGCCACTTATGAAGGCCCCGATGGCGAAGAAGATCTCTACGGCATGTTCTTCCGCGTCGATGTGAAGTCGCTGGTCTGGTATGTTCCCGAGAACTTCGAGGATTACGGCTACGAGATCCCCGAAACCATGGAAGAGCTCAAGGCGCTGACCGACCAGATGGTCGAAGATGGTGAGACGCCATGGTGCATCGGTCTGGGATCGGGCGGGGCGACGGGTTGGCCCGCGACCGATTGGGTCGAGGACATGATGCTGCGCACGCAGCCGCCTGCCGTTTAGGACCAGTGGGTGTCCAACGAAATTCCCTTTGACGATCCCGCGGTGGTGGGCGCGATCGAGGAGTTCGGCTATTTCGCGCGCAACGACGACTATGTCGCGGGAGGGGCAGGGGCCGTGGCGACGACGGATTTCCGCGACAGCCCCAAGGGCCTGTTCACGGCGCCGCCGCAGTGCATGATGCACAAGCAGGCCTCTTTCATTCCGTCTTTCTTTCCCGAAGGCACCGAAATCGGCCTTGATGCCGATTTCTTCTATTTCCCTGCCTATGAGGGCGAGGATCTGGGGCAGCCCGTGCTGGGCGCGGGGACGCTTTGGGCGATCACCAACGAGAACGAGGCGGCGCATGAGCTGATCAAGTTCATCCAGACCCCCGAAGCACATGAGATCTGGATGGCGGACGGTGGCTTTCTGACGCCGTTCAAATCGGTGGACACGTCGAAGTTTCCTTCCGATGCGGCCCGCAACATGAACGAGATCCTGCTCAATGCCACCACTTTCCGCTTCGACGGCTCTGACCTGATGCCAGGCGGTGTGGGGGCCGGATCCTTCTGGACCGGCATGGTCGATTACACCGGCGGCAAGGACGCAGAGGCCGTCGCCTCCGACATCCAGGACAGCTGGGATGCTATGAAGTAAGCGGAGCCTTGCTTTCAGATGACCGCCTCTCCGGGAACTCCCCCGGGGAGGCGCACAAGGCGCTCAATAAAAACGCGTGACCAATTCTCGGGGGAGGGTCGAATGCATCCAGCATTCTCAGGTCTTTTGACCATCGTCATCGGCGTGGGCGGGTGTCTCGCTTATTTCTGGCTGTCGAACCAGTTTCTGGACAAGGTGCTGTATCCGGCCAAGGGGCCGAACGCCGGGCGAAACATCAACCGGTCGAACATGATCCGGCCTTGGCTCTTTCTCTTTCCGGCGCTCTTTGCGCTGTCGCTGTATCTTGCCTACCCGGTGATAGAGACCATCCGCCTGTCTCTGACGGAACGGGTGACGCAATCGGACGGCACGACCGTGTATCAATTCGTGGGTCTGGGAAATTACATACAGATGTCGGCCGATCCCAAGTTCTGGGAGGCGGTTGTCAACAACATCTTCTGGCTGATCGTGGTTCCGGCCATGTCCACGGCTTTCGGTCTGCTTGCTGCACAGCTGACAGACCGCATCAGCTGGGGCAATATCGCCAAGTCGCTGATCTTCATGCCGATGGCGATTTCTTTTGTGGGCGCGGCGGTGATCTGGAAACTGGTCTATGACGCCCGCCCGCCGGATACAGAACAGATCGGCGTGCTGAACGCGATCTATGTAAGCCTGACCGGAAACGATCCGATGCAATGGCTGACGGTGCCCTTCTGGAACAACTTCCTGCTCATGATCGTGCTGATCTGGATCCAGACCGGTTTTGCCATGGTGATCCTGTCCGCGGCGCTGCGGGGCATCCCCGAAGAGACCATCGAGGCGGCCATCGTCGACGGGGCGAACCCGTTCCAGATCTTCTTCAAGATCAAGGTGCCGCAGATCA
>CAZRZN010000145.1:0-10194 GCA_964604565.1 uncultured Rhodobacterales bacterium | reverse complement strand
CCGTGACGGAGGTGCCCCCGTCAAAGTTCCAGAAGCAGATCGCCTTCAACGTGATTCCGCATATCGACGTCTTCATGGAGGACGGTTCCACCAAGGAAGAGTGGAAGATGATGGTGGAAACCAAGAAGATCATCGATCCGTCGATCAAGCTGACGGCAACTTGCGTGCGAGTGCCGGTCTTTGTCGGCCATGCCGAGGCTATCAACATCGAGTTCGAGGAATTCCTCGATGAGGATGAAGCGCGCGACATCCTGCGCGAGGCACCGGGGATCATGGTGATCGACAAGCGTGAAGACGGCGGCTACGTGACCCCGATCGAATGTGTTGGGGATTTTGCCACGTTCATCAGCCGCATCCGTCAGGACTCCACAATTGAGAATGGCCTGAACCTGTGGTGCGTCTCGGACAACCTGCGCAAGGGCGCCGCGCTGAACGCGGTGCAGATTGCCGAAGCTCTCGGCCAGAAGGTGCTGAAAAAAGGCTGAGGAAACACTCGGCCCTGTGATTTTGAGTTGCAAAGAGATCACACATTTCGGGGCGACGGAACATGGTGCGCCGTCGCCCCGAAACGCAGGAACGTGCGGACCAAGGCGCAGGCCCGTATTGCGTGACAGCCGCTTTTGCGTGCATTCCAGTTGGCCGTTCGCCTAATTCACTCTCTGTTTTCCATTATCCGCAAACTCTGGGGGGCGCCCTGTGGACGCCCCAATTTCGCTGTAGTCCCGTGCCAGACTGAAGGGACAGGCAAGGAGACCCCGGATGTTTTCCAAGCAAATCGCAGATATTGATGCGCCGCCGTCGCGCAAGGCACCTCACCCGGTCAAACCGCTGGAAAGCGAAGCATTGGCCATGCTGCGCCTTTTTCTCGTTCCGATCTTGGAACAGGCCGACACCTGGGCCGATCTCTCACGCCAATTGGCGGAGAAGGGGTTTGGTCTGAGCTTTCGTCGCGGACATCTCGTGATCCAGAACGATCGCAACGAGGCGCTTTGCACAGGTCGCGATCTGGGCGTTCCGCTCGCGGTTCTATCAGCGCGCATCGGCCGTCCCTGCGTCCGTGCGCATCGCACCGGGGAAACCGGCGATCTGGCGGTCGACAAGGACAATCACAACGGTTGACCGCGCCGTGTCCGCAGTGTTGCGAACATCGGCCGCATACGGTGTTCCCGCCATGTGACGTTCCGTGACCGGGACAGGCGCACCTGACACCCGGCCGTCACGCGTCAGATCGGCTGAAACTCTCCGGTCTTGCCATCCAGATGCTGCAAGCCACCTTCGCCGATATCGACCCAAAGACCATGCAGGGAAATCTTGCCGGCCTCGACGGCCTCCCGCACGAAGGGAAAGGTCATGAGGTTGCGCAATGACACTGCGACCGCTTCTTTTTCCAGAGCGCGCGGCATCTCTGGACTGCCCTTCACGGCTTCGTAGCCGGGACGCAGGATATCCATCCACCGACCCACGAAAGAGGCCGTCTCCTCCAGTTCGGGCGCGCGGCCTTCACACATGTCGAGGCACCCCTGCACCCCGCCGCAGTTGGAATGACCCAAGACGATGACATGCGCCACCTTCAGCGCGGTTACCGCATATTCCACGGCCGCCGATGTTCCGTGATGCAGGCCGTCAGGCTCAAACGTGGGGACGAGGTTGGCAATATTGCGATGGATGAAGAACTCGCCCTGATCCGCGCCGAAGATGGACGTGACATGCACGCGCGAGTCGCAACAGGAAATCACCATCGCCCGGGGTCGCTGCCCCTCTTCGGCCAGACGCCGGTACCACGCGCTGTTGTCGGAATATGTCGTTGCTTTCCACCCGTGGTAGCGTGTCACCAGATAGGCGGGCAGGGGACGGGCAAATCGCATCAAGACCTCCGGTCATCGAGTGTGCAGGGTCCAACTACGATGAATTCAGGAGAAATTCGAGCGAAAAGCCCCTTTGGGGATAACCTTTTGGGAACTTCGCAAAGCGATGTTGGCGATGCTGTGGGGCACTAGGAAAATGGGGTGAAAAGTGAATGAGGTAACGTATCTGTCTCCGGCGGAGCGTCCGGCAATGGATCCGGCGCAGATCGAGACTTTGTACACCGATCTGGGGCAGAATGCGGCGGAGGATGTTGTGTGCCGCGCAATGGAGGAACTGGCCCAGCGGATGTGCCAGTTGCAACAGCAGGCGCTGTCCGGTGCTCGTGAAGATTTGCACAAGGGATTGCGCGCGCTCGCGGCGATTGCCGACCAGATCGGGATGTGTTCGCTCAGCAAGGTCGCGCATGATGTCATGACCTGTATCGAACTGGGCGATGTGGTGGCCGAGGCGGCGACGCTGGCGCGGCTTGCAAGAATTGGAGAACGCTCGCTCACCGCACTTTGGGATCTCAACGAATTTTCCGTTTGATCCCTGCACGCAGGGGCATTGCGAAATCCACTTGCGGCCAGTGACGCAGGGAATACCTTGAGGGCACCTTGTCACAGGAGCCCTCATGCCCGCCCGTTTCGCCGCAGACCATGACGATGCATTGCCGCTGCATCTGATCGAACCCTCTGACCTTCAGCCTTGGGTTTCCAAGCAGGATTCCCGGATCAGCGCATGGGTTTCTGCCAGCGGCTTCGCCGGGGCTTTGGGGACGGCGCTGATGTTGCCGGGATCCGACGGGACGCCTGTCGCCGCGCTCGCCGGATATGGCAATGAAGAACAGCGGGCGCGTCAACGCTTCCCGTTGGCTGCTGCGCTGCCCGGACTTGCGCCGGGCACCTATCGAATTGCGTCCGGCCTCCCGTCAGACACCGCGGCGACCGAGGCGCTGGGATGGCTTCTGTCCGGCTACCAATTTACGCGCTACCATCAAGGCAATTCCCCCAGCGCGGAAAAACGGCTGGTCGCGCCCGAAGGTGTGGATGCCGCCAGAATACAGGTGCTGGCCGCCGCAGAGGAACTGACCCGGGATCTGGTCAATACCCCGGCCTCCGACATGGGGCCAGAGGCGCTGGAAGCCGCGGCGCGCCATCTGGCCAAGGAGCATGACGCCAAGATCGAGGTCATCACCGGCGATGACCTGCGCACGCGGAATTTCCCGATGATTCACGCGGTGGGCCGCGCCAGCGCACAGGCGCCACGCCTGATCGATCTGCGCTGGGGCAACACCGGCCCGTCGCTGACACTGGTGGGCAAGGGGGTGTGTTTTGACACTGGCGGGCTCAACCTCAAACCCGGCGCATCCATGGGCCTGATGAAAAAGGACATGGGCGGCGCGGCCAACACGATGGGCCTTGCCAAGGCGATCATGGCGCTCGGCCTGCCTGTTCAAATGCGCCTGTTGATCCCAGCGGTGGAAAACAGCGTTTCGGCCAACAGCTTCCGCCCCGGGGACATCCTGACCTCGCGCAAGGGGCTGACGGTAGAGATCAACAATACCGACGCCGAAGGGCGGCTGGTGCTGGCCGATGCGCTCAGCTATGCGGATGAGGACGCGCCGGATCTCATGATCTCGATGGCGACGCTGACAGGGGCCGCACGCGTCGCCGTCGGCCCGGACCTGGCGCCTTTCTACGTGGACGACGATAGCGTGGCGGCGGCGCTGGCGCTCAGCGGCGCGGCAGAGGCCGACCCGGTCTGGCGGATGCCCTTTCACAGCGCATACGAGGCGATGATAGAACCCGGCATCGCCGATCTGGACAATGCGCCCGCGGGCGGCTTTGCCGGATCCATCACCGCGGCGCTGTTCCTGCGGCGGTTCACCGGCAAGGCCAAGGCCTATGCACATTTCGACATCTACTCCTGGCAGCCAAAGCCCGAACCGGGCCGCGCAAAGGGTGGGCTGGGACAGGGCGTGCGCGCCATTCTCGGCGCGCTGCCAAAGGTGCTGGACCTCTGATGGACCGCCGCGTGACACCTGCCAACGGTCGGGTTGCCGCAAAACATCTGCAGGGACAGGTGGCGGCAGATCGCTTTGTCGAGGGCGATCTCCATCAGGTCACGGGCTATCCCTATCTCCTCGCGACGCCTGACGGCAAACGTGACAGGCAACTGCTCTGGGGCGACGATGTCCGCGTATTCGAGGTCAGAGACGGCTGGGCCTTCGTTCAGGCGCCCAAGGACGGATACGTCGGCTACCTTCCGCAAGCAGCGCTGACTTTGACACAGAACTGGACTCACCGGATCGCAGCGCGCTCGACCTGGGCCTATCATGCCCCGGATTTCAAGCTACCCCCGACGCATGTCCTGCATTGCAACAGCCGCCTGCGCCTGCTGGAGACGCAAGACCGCTGGGCGCAAGTGGCGCTCGCCCTGCCGGACGCGGACACGGCGGCGCCGGTCTTTCTGCCCCGCCGCCATATCGCTCCCCTGTCGGAACCGGAAACGGACCCTGCCGCCGTTGCCGAACGCTTTCTGGGAACGCCCTATGTCTGGGCGGCCAACACGGGCTGGGGCCTCGACTGTTCCGGTCTGGTGCAAATTGCGCTGCACGCCTGCGGTTTGCCCTGTCCCGGCGACAGCGACCAGCAAGAAACCTTGGGACGCACCCTGCCGAAGGACACCCCTGCCATCCGCGGCGACCTGTTCTTCTGGAAGGGGCATGTCGCCATCGCACTCAACGACCGGACTCTGATCCATGCCAACGCTGGTGCCATGGCCGTTGCACGCGAACCTCTGCAAGAGGCTATCTCCCGCATCGCCGCTCAGGGCGACGGACCCGTGACGCGCCATGCCCGGCTGGACTGACGTGCCGATGCGTTTTCTTCGGGCGTGAAATATCCCGGGGGAGGCACGGCTTTGCCGTGACGGGGGCAGAGCCCCCGACTGCGGCACAACTTGCCTGAGGTGACGGTCTGTCAGCGACCCGCCTTCATTTCCCCCGTGAATGCGCCCTCGGATCTTTCTCCGGCCGGGGCAGAAGGCGTCGGTTTGCCTGTGCGCGGGCCCTTGAGGATTGTCGCCGCACAGCCCATGCTAAGCGCAAAATACAAGGATGAACGACATGGCCTCCGATCCCTTTTTCCACCCTGTCTCCGGCTTTGACCTGCCGCGTTTTGCCGGCGTTCCGACCTTCATGCGCCTGCCCCACGTGGCTGCGGATCATCCACGGTTCGCCGATGTGCAGATCGGTCTGGTCGGCGTGCCTTGGGACAGCGGCACCACCAACCGTCCCGGTCCGCGCCACGGTCCGCGGCAGTTGCGCGATGCCTCGACCATGATCCGCGCCCAGCACGGGGTCACCGGCCTGCGCCCCTTCGAACAGGCCAATTGCGCCGACATAGGCGATGTCGGACCCAATCCGGCAGACATTCCGGACAGCATGGCGCGCATCAGCGCCTTTTACAGCGATCTCGTGACAGCGGGCATCCGACCCCTGACCGCCGGGGGGGATCACCTGACCTCGCTGCCTGTCTTGCGTGCGCTGGCGAAGGACGGCCCCCTTGGGATGGTGCATTTCGACAGTCACACCGATCTCTTTCACAGTTATTTCGGCGGGACGATGTTTACCCACGGAACACCGTTCCGGCGCGCCGTGGAGGAGGGGCTGCTGGATCCCGAACGCGTGGTCCAGATCGGGATTCGCGGCACGATGTATGATTCAGAGGATCGTGATTTTGCCGCTGCCAACGGAATCCGCATCATCACCATAGAGGAATTCTTTGCCCGGGGTGTCGAGGATGTCATGCAGGAGGCGCGTGCGACGGTCGGCGATGCGCCCACCTACGTCAGCTATGACATCGACTTCGTCGACCCGACCTTTGCCCCCGGCACCGGCACGCCGGAGGTGGGTGGACCGAACAGCTTTCAGGCCTTGCAGGTCTGCCGCGAGCTTTACGGACTGAACATCGTCGGTGCCGACATGGTCGAGGTTTCCCCACCCTTCGATGCCAGTGGTGGAACCGCGTTTCTGGGCGTGTCGATCATGTTCGAATTGCTGTGCGCGATGCTGTCACCCCCGAAGGGGTAATCAGCGAACAGACCCGGGTGCGATTTCTCAGCAGGGATCGCGCCCGCGGCACGTGATGTCCTGATCTCGGTTGCCTGCCGTCACTCGACCGCGCGGATCAACTTGCGCTCCAGCACGCGCAATACGGTCTTCAGATCGTGGCCGCGTTTGATCACTTGCCCCTCCATGCCGATCACGGCGTATTCGCCCTGACGGTTGCGCAGTTTCGGGCGTTTTTCGATCCGGTAAAGCGGGTGTTCCGCCGTCCGCCGAAAAACCGAAAATACCGCCACCTCCCGCAGGGAGGAAATGCCGTAATCCCGCCATTCTCCAGCGGCGACCATGCGCCCGTAAAGCGACAGGATCACATTGAGCTCGGCACGCTGGAAGGCGACAACCTCCGGCGCGGACCCCTGGCCGGGGAAGGGCGTCAAGCTGTTCATGTTGTAACACTTGCGTTCTTGGCCTCATAAATCAAGCCATTTGCGGATCGGCTTCAACATACTTGACCGCGCGGTCGGTTTTAGGCATCGTCCGCTCATCAGGGAGGGGCGATATGACGCCGCAGCAACGTGCCGAGCGCGCGGCCACGGTGATGTGTGCCGAGGATGCCGCCAGCCAGCAGGTCGGCATGCGGATCGACAGGATCGCACCGGGCGAAGCAGTTTTATCGATGGAGGTGCAGCCGCACCACCTGAACGGGCACCGGATCTGTCATGGCGGCTTTATCTTCACGCTCGCCGACAGCGCCTTTGCCTTTGCTTGCAACAGCTACAACCAGCTTGCTGTCGCGCAGGAAAACCAGATCATTTTCCTCGCACCCGGCCAGTTGGGCGAGCGTCTGACCGCGACGGCGCAGGAACAGGCGCGCAGCGGGCGGACCGGCGTTTATGACGTAACGGTAACCGGCGCAGACGGGCGCAAGGTAGCCCTGATGCGCGGCCTCTCCCGCACCGTCAAGGGTCAGCATTTTCCCGAAGACCCCGCCCCAAAAGACGGCGCGTGACGCGTCCGCCGACCCGGAGAACGACCCGATGGAAGACCTGACCCCATCCAAGGACAGCCTCGAGGCCATTGAAACGGCGTCGCGCGACGAGATCGCCGCGCTTCAACTGGACCGTCTGAAATGGACCCTACGGCATGTCTATCAGAACGTCCCGCACTACAAATCGAGCTTTGATACCGTCGGCGTGCATCCGGACGATTTGACCTCGCTGGAGGATCTGGCAAAATTCCCCTTCACGGCAAAGGCCGATCTGCGCGCCTCTTATCCCTTTGGCATGTTTGCGGTGCCCCGTGCGCAGGTGCGGCGCATCCACGCTTCGTCCGGGACGACCGGCCAGCCGACCGTGGTTGGCTATACAGAGGCGGACCTTGACACATGGGCCACGGTGGTTGCGCGATCCTTGCGGGCAAGCGGTCTGAAACCGGGTGACATCCTGCACAACGCCTATGGCTACGGGCTCTTCACCGGCGGCTTGGGCATCCATCTGGGCGCGGACAAGCTGGGGCTGTCCACCGTCCCGATTTCGGGTGGCATGACCCAACGACAGGTGCGCCTGATCGAGGATTTCGGGGCGACGGGCATCACCGTTACGCCCTCCTACGCGCTATCGATCATCGACGAATACGCCGCGCAGGGCCTCGATCCGCGCAAATCGCCGCTGAAGGTGGGGATCTTTGGCGCGGAACCCTGGACCAACGCAATGCGGCTGGAGATCGAACAGGCCTTCGACATGCATGCGGTCGATATCTACGGCCTGTCGGAGGTCATGGGACCGGGCGTTGCCAATGAATGCGTCGAAACCAAGGACGGGCTGCACATCTGGGAGGATCATTTCTACCCCGAGATCATCGACCCCGAAACCGGCGCGGTGCTGCCGGACGGCGAATTGGGGGAACTGGTCTTTACCTCTCTGACCAAGGAGGCCTTTCCGATCATCCGCTACCGGACGCGCGATCTGACGCGCCTGCTGCCCGGCACCGCGCGGTCGATGCGGCGGATGGAAAAGGTGACGGGGCGGTCCGACGACATGATCATCCTGCGCGGCGTCAATGTCTTTCCGACCCAGATCGAAGAGCAGTTGATGACCGTGCGCGCGCTTGCGCCGCATTTCCAGCTGGAGCTGAACAGGGTCGGACACAAGGACGAGATGCGGGTAAAGGTCGAAACCCTGCCGGACACCGTGGAACTGGGCGATCAGGCAGGGCGGGAACTCGCGGCCAAGGTCAAGCAGGTCGTGGGTGTCAGCATCAAGGTCGATATCGCGGCCCCCGGCGGCGTGGCCCGCAGTCAGGGTAAGGCGGTCCGCATTCTGGACAACCGGCCCAAGGAGTAGGACCGACCGTGCCGTGCCCTACAGATTGGGGCGCTGCGCCTGTGGCGAGGCCATTTCCGTCAGGATGGCCTTTGCGGCGGCCCGAGGATTGTCCGCGCGGTGGATCGGTCGGCCGACAACGATGTGATCCGCCCCGTCGCGGATCGCCTGCGCCGGGGTGGCGATGCGTTTCTGATCGCCCCTGTCAGCACCGGCGGGCCGCACGCCGGGGGTGACGATCAGCCGATCTGTCGCTTCTGGCAGGGCACGGATGAGGGCCGCCTCATTCGGAGAAGCAATGACGCCATCGGCCCCGGCCTCGAACGCGCGCGCCGCGCGGGTCGCCACCAGATCGGAGATGTCGCCCGGCTGGATCAGCGCCGCATCCAGATCGCTGCGGTCAAGCGATGTCAGAATGGTGACCGCCAGAATTTTCATATCCGATCCGGCGGCGCCCTCCTTGGCCGCGCGCACCACATGCGGATCCCCATGCACCGTCAGGAAATCAAGATCGAATTGCGCGATGCCGCGAACCGCCGCCTCTATGGTGGCGCCTATGTCAAAGAGTTTCAGGTCCAGAAAGATCCGCTTGCCGTGTTCGGCCTTCAGCTCATTCGCCAGCGCCAGACCGCCCCCGGTCAGCATCCCGAGCCCGATCTTGTAAAACGAAACCGCGTCGCCCAGCTGCGCGGCAAGGTCAAGCCCGCTGAGGACATTGGGCACGTCGAGGGCAACGATCAGGCGGTCATCAGGCATGGAACTCTCCGGGTCACAGGGTCGGCACTCCATGAAAGCCGGGAAGGCATAGGTCAAGTCGACCGCGCGGATGGTTGCGTTGCTTTTTTGCAACGCGCCTCTCTTGAACCGGTCACGCAGCGGGGCCATTTGGGGTGTGAGGCCCTCACGCTGTCGTGTGCTGCCACGCAGGCACGAGCCATTTTCAAGAGGGCGCTTGTTGGAAGGAGAGAGACATGAACCTCGAAAAGTTCACCGAGCGTGCGCGCGGTTTCATACAGGCCGCGCAGACGATCGCCATGCGGGAAAGCCATCAGAAACTGGCGCCCGAACATCTGCTCAAGGCCTTGATGGACGATCCCGAAGGGCTTGCCAGCAATCTGATCTCCGCTGCGGGCGGTGCGCCGGCGCAGGTCGTTCAGGTGCTGGACACCAAGCTGGCCAAGATCCCCAAGGTGACCGGCGACGCAGGGCAGGTCTATCTGGATTCGGCCACCGGCAAGGTGCTGGACGAGGCGGAGAAAATCGCCACCAAGGCAGGTGACAGTTTCGTCCCTGTCGAGCGGATCCTCATGGCGCTGGCCATGGTCAAGAGTCCGGCCAAGGAGGCGCTGGATGCTGGATCGGTCACGCCGCAAAAGCTGAACGAGGCGATCAACGACGTGCGCAAGGGCCGGACCGCCGACAGCGCAAACGCTGAGGAAGGCTATGACGCGCTGAAGAAATACGCCCTTGATCTGACCGACCGCGCCCGTGAGGGCAAGATCGACCCGATCATCGGCCGGGATGAGGAAATCCGCCGGACGATGCAGGTGCTCAGCCGCCGGACCAAGAACAACCCGGTCCTGATCGGGGAACCCGGTGTGGGCAAGACCGCCATTGCCGAGGGGCTTGCCCTGCGGATCATCAATGGCGACGTTCCCGAAAGCCTGAAGAACAAGAAACTTCTGGCGCTGGACATGGGCGCGCTGATTGCCGGTGCGAAATACCGCGGTGAATTCGAGGAACGCCTGAAGGCAGTCCTGGCGGAGGTCACGGCTGCGGCTGGTGAAATCATCCTGTTCATCGACGAGATGCACACGCTGGTCGGCGCGGGCAAGGCGGATGGGGCGATGGACGCCTCGAACCTGCTGAAACCGGCGCTGGCGCGCGGGGAATTGCACTGCGTCGGTGCCACCACGCTGGACGAATACCGCAAGCACGTCGAAAAGGACGCGGCGC
>CAZRZN010000144.1:0-10350 GCA_964604565.1 uncultured Rhodobacterales bacterium | reverse complement strand
GGTAGTTGGCGCGGACGTCCGGGCTGATCCGGCCTTCGAAGTTGCGGTTGCCCGACAGGACGCTTGTGGCGATCAGGTCGTTGTCGTTGATGGCCTTGGAGATTTCCGGTTGCAGCGGCCCGGAATTGCCGATGCAGGTGGTGCAGCCATAGCCCACGAGGTTGAAGCCGATCGCGTCCAGATCGTCTTGCAGTTCCGCAGCCTCGAGGTAGTGAGAGACGACCTGCGAGCCGGGCGCCAGCGAGGTCTTCACCCAGGGCTTGCGCGTCAGGCCCAGTTCGCGCGCCTTGCGTGCCACCAGACCCGCGCCGATCATCACGTAGGGGTTGGAGGTATTGGTGCAGGAGGTGATCGAGGCGATCACCACCGAGCCATCGCGCAGGGTGTAATCCTCACCGTCGACGGCGGCGGATTTGCGGATATCGCCTGCCTCGGTCGGGGCGGGGCCTTCATCGGCCATGTCCGTCGCGGCGGCTGTCTCGGCGATGCCGCGATACTCGCCCACGACCTTGTAGAACTCGGGCGCGGCGCGGTCGAGCGCGACGTAATCCTGCGGCCGTTTCGGCCCGGAGATCGCCGGCACGATGGTGCCCATGTCGAGGCTGAGCGTGTCGGTGTAGACCGGCGCGTAGTCCGGTCCGCGCCAAAAGCCGTTCGCCTTGGCATAAGCCTCGACCAAGGCAACGCGTGCCTCGTCCCGGCCGGTGTTGCGCAGGTAGCGCAGGGTTTCGTCGTCGATCGGGAAAAAGCCGCAGGTCGCGCCGTATTCGGGCGCCATGTTGGCGATGGTCGCACGATCCGCCAGCGGCAGATGATCGAGGCCGGCACCGTAGAATTCCACGAATTTGCCCACCACGCCTTTCTTGCGCAGCATCTCGACCACCTTCAGCACCAGATCGGTGCCGGTGGTGCCCTCCATCATCGCGCCGGTCAGCTCGAATCCGACGACTTCGGGGATCAGCATGGAGATCGGCTGACCCAGCATCGCGGCCTCCGCCTCGATGCCGCCGACGCCCCAGCCGAGCACGGCCGCGCCGTTCACCATCGTGGTGTGGCTGTCGGTGCCCACCAGCGTATCGGGGTAGGCCACCATCTCACCGGATTGGTCGGTGTCGGTCCAGACGGTCTGGGCGAGGTATTCGAGGTTCACCTGATGGCAGATGCCGGTGCCCGGCGGCACCACGCGGAAATTGTTGAACGCGGTCTGCCCCCATTTCAGGAAGGTATACCGCTCCATGTTGCGCTCATACTCGCGGTCCACGTTCATCTGGAACGCGCGCGGGTTGCCGAATTCGTCGATCATCACCGAATGGTCGATGACCAGATCCACGGGGTTCAGCGGGTTGATCTTTTGCGGGTCGCCGCCAAGCGCCTTGAGCCCGTCGCGCATCGCCGCCAGATCGACCACCGCCGGCACGCCGGTGAAATCCTGCATCAGCACGCGCGCGGGCCGGTAGGCCAGTTCGCGGTCGCCCTTGCCGCCATTGGCGGCCCAGTCGGAAAAGGCGCGGATGTCGTCGAGGGTCACGGTCTTGCCGTCCTCGAACCGCAGCATGTTTTCCAGCACGACCTTGAGCGCGGCGGGCAGGCGGGTGAAGTCGCCGAGCCCGGCGGCCTCGGCGGCGGGGATCGAGTAATAGGCGACGCTCTGGCCACCGGCCTCGAGCGTCTTGCGCGTCTGGGCGCTGTCATGGCCTACGGTAATGGTCATGGGATACCTCCGATGGGGTGACGATATGGGATATTTGCGTCTCTCTTGCCCCAAAGGCGGCCCCCCGATCAAGGGGGGTGCGGCGTTTTTGTATACCGTTGCACACAATTTTTGCGCGACGCCTGCATCCGGCAGCGCGCCGGGGCGCCGGATGATACAATTGCATGCATCACTTGCTCTCTCAAAACCTTGATTGGCGTTCCCGAACCGGGTTGGGTAGACACACACGGTAAACGGACAAGCAGGGGCACGGTCTTCATGGGCAGACTCACGGGTTTCATCGCGGCGGGCTGGATGGCTGTGGCCGGGGCGGCATGGGCGCAGAACGATCCCGTGGTGGTCGAGCTGTTCACCTCGCAGGGCTGTTCCTCCTGTCCGCCGGCGGATGAAATCCTGTCGGAGCTGGGTGAACGGGACGACGTGATCCCGCTGGCCCTGCACGTGGACTACTGGGACTACATCGGGTGGAAGGATGTCTTTGCCCAGCGGGCCTTCACCGCGCGGCAGAAGGCCTATGCGCGCACCGGCGGCTGGAAGATGATCTACACGCCGCAGATGGTCGTCAACGGTGAGGACGATGTGGTCGGATCGCATCCGATGAAGCTGGCGGACCTGATCCGCAAGCATGCCTTGAAACCGTCGCATGTGGATCTGTCGGTGGTCCGGGACGGCGACGAGATCGTCATTCGTGCGAAGGCCGACCGGATCGTGCCGCCCTGTGACATCCATGTGGTGCGCTACCGGCCCACCGATCAGGTCCAGATCACGCGCGGCGAAAACGCGGGCCGCACGCTGAGCTATTCGCATATCGCCCGGTCATGGGATGTGGTCGGGCGCTGGGATGGCCGGGGGGTCTACGAAGCGCGGTTGCGGATCGGCGGCGATGAGCCGGTCGTGGTGCTGATTCAGGATCCCGAAAACGGTCACATCGAGGCGGCCGCGCGTTTGCGCTGACGTTTTTCCTGACGCTTGGGCTTCCAGCGGCGGTGGATCCAGAACCATTGGCCCGGGTCCTGCCGGATGCGGGCCTCCAGCCGGTCGGTGACGGCGCGCATCATGACCTCCGGCGGCCCGTGGGGGATCGGCGCCTCGAAGACGGCCTGAAAGGTCACGCCATCGGCGTTGCGGATCCCGAAGAACGGCACCAGCAGCGCGCCGGTGCGCAGCGCGATCTCGGCGGCGGAGGTCAGGGTCGGCGCGGGTCGTCCCAGAAAGTCAATGGTGACGCCGGCGCTGTCGTAGACGTCGAACAACAGCACGCCCATGCCCCCGGCCTTGATATGCTTGAGCAATCCCATCGTGCCCCGGCGCCCCTGTTCGAACACCGGATCGCTGAGCGCGTGCATGTTGGCGGCGTAATGCGCGTTGAAATAGGGGTTCGCCATGGGCCGGTAGAGTCCGCCGATCCGGTAGCCGCGGGCGACCAGCGCGGCGCGCGGCGCCTCGAAATTCCCGTAATGCCCGGTGACGAAGAGAACCGGCTGCCCGCTGGCCCGTGCCGCGTCGACAGCATCGAGGCCGGGGCCGGTGATCCGGGCCTGTTCCATGCGCCGCAAGAGGCCCTGCGGATCGTAATTCTCGATCATCGTGCGGCCTGCGTTGTCGGCCACGGAATCGGCGATGCGGCGGCGCTGACCGGCGGGCATGTCCGGCCAGACATGGGCAAGGTTGGCCACCGCGCGGGCGCGCCACCCGGCGAGGGGCGCCACGATTCGCCGCATCAGCCAGCCCATGAGCCAGAGGCGCAGCCGCAGGGGCAGGCGCAACGCCAGCCAGATCAATCCGCGGATCAACCGGTCTGTCGCCTTGTCGCGCCAGTCGATGCGGGGCGCTGTCGCTTTTTTCGATGACGCCAAAACCCGGACCTTGCCTCCTCCCGGAGCGTCTTACGCGCGCTCCGGGCGGGCGGCAAGCCGGGTGCGGGTCTACTCTTCGTCGGGGGTGACGAGTTCGATCTCGCCGACGTTCACCAATTCGCGGATCGCGGCGACCACGGCGCTCATCGCCTTTTCGCCCGCCTTGGGCTTGACCTCACCCAGACCGTTCGTCTCTTCGCGGATGCTTTCGGCGAGGCGTTTCGTCATGTTGCCGTAAAGGAACTCCACCGTCTTCTGATCCGCTTCGGTGCCGTTGGCCGCGGCGGACATGGCGATGGCCAGCGTCGCGGTTTCCACATCGCGGGTCAGCTTGGGCACATCGGTCGGTTTCAGCCGTTCGGGGATGTTGCCGAAGGTAAAGATGGCCCGGCGCACGGCATCGGCGAAAACCGCATCCTCCTGTTCGAGGTTGCGCAGAACCTCTTCGCGCACCGTGGTGTTGGAATAGTTCAGGATCGCGCCCAGCCGTTCGTCGGGCCGCGCCTTGAACGCCTTCAGCGGTTCCGCGTCGATCTGCGCCGCAAGGCTGAGCCCGATGCGATCCACCGCATCCGGCGTGACGCCCGTGGTCATCGACACCGCGTAGGAGATTCGCCGCGCCCGGTCGCCGGGCAGCAGTGCGAGGATCTGCGCGGCCTTTCCGACGTCGATCTTGGACATCATGACCGCCGCCACCTCGGTGCTTTCGGACAGGACAAGATCCTTCAGCCGTTCGACCGTCTGAGCGTTGATGCGATCCCATGGATTGCCGGACTGGCGCACACCGGCCTCCTTGCGCAGCCGCATGGCCGTATGGGCGTTGATCTTGCCGTCGAGCGCGTCCAGCGCGCCCGCCATGTCGCCGGGAAAGGCAAGACCGATCGATTCAAGCTCGTTCGAGAATTCCTCCACCACGGCATGCAGAGTCTCATTGTCGACATAGCGCATGTTGCCCAGCAGATGCGTCAGTTCCGACTGGGATTCATCCGGCAGCGCGGAGAGCGGCACA
Organism: uncultured Rhodobacterales bacterium; assembly: GCA_964604565.1. Taxonomy (GTDB): domain Bacteria; phylum Pseudomonadota; class Alphaproteobacteria; order Rhodobacterales; family Rhodobacteraceae; genus CAZRZN01. The sequence continues at coordinate 5,774 of CAZRZN010000144.1, read as the reverse complement.
TCCGCCCCCTCGTTGAGCAGGAATTGCACGATGATGGCCGCCTTGGCCTTGCGGCTGAGCGGTGGTTTGCGGCCAAAGGCCGAGGGAGCGGGCAGGGCAGCGAGCGCAGACATGTCGGACAGCCAGATTGTTGATTACAGAGGACAGAGGTAGCGGCACAAGGTTTCCGGTGCGTTAAACCCGATGCCTTTGTCTGCCCTGCGAAACTCTTGCAATTGCGCCTAAATTTCCCGTTTCGCGTTAAACTTCCGTTATCTTGCGATCCGTTGGCCAAGGGTTGCGTCGCAATCGCGGCAATGCCCGGAGAAACCTGCGTGCGTCGCACGCGAGGGCCGAAAAAGGAACGGGCAGCCCGATGGACTGCCCGAGAAGTCTGAAAGGGTCGTCATTGCCTTGGCAGAGGGGTGCCTCAGCCGGACATCACCACGCAGCTGCTGGTTTCCGCATCGTAGACCGATCCCGCGGCGCAGGTCATGACCTGCTTGGTATGGTAGGAACAGTCCGCAAAGGCCAGTGCCGGAGACACGACCAGGGCGGCCGCGGTGAGAATCATCTTGAGCTTCATCTTCATCGTCCTCCTGTTCAAGTACATCTCAAGGTAGCATGGCGCTGCAAACGGTCCAAAAGAAACTTGCGACGCCCCCCGGCCGCCCGACATGATCCGGCAATCCTGCCCAGAGATCGCGCATAAACCGGCAAGTCCGCGCGCCCTGACCGTGGCGCGCAGTCCTTCTGCAATCGTCAAGCGACGAGGTCTGGGTAATGGCGGTGCGTCAGTCCCCGAACACGCGCTGAAAGATCGTGTCGACATGCTTGGTGTGGTAGCCAAGGTCGAATTTCTCCTCGATCTCCGCGGGGCTCAGCGCCGCCGTCACCTCGGGGTCGGCCAGAAGCTCCGTCTTGAAGTCCGCGCCTTCTTCCCAGACGCGCATGGCGTTGCGCTGCACCAGCCGGTAGGCGTCTTCGCGGCTGACACCCGCCTGAGTCAGGGCCAGCAGGACCCGCTGCGACATGACCAGCCCGCGGAACTTGTGCATGTTTTCCAGCATCCGGTCGGGGTAGACCACCAGCTTGTCGATCACGCCGGTCAGCCGCGACAGCGCGAAATCCAGCGTCACGGTGGCGTCCGGCCCGATGTTGCGCTCCACCGAACTGTGCGAAATGTCGCGCTCATGCCAGAGGGCGACATTCTCCAGCGCGGGGATGACCATGCCGCGCACCAGACGGGCCAGACCGGTCAGATTCTCGGTCAGCACGGGGTTGCGCTTGTGCGGCATCGCCGAGGATCCCTTTTGCCCCTTGGAAAAGAATTCCTCGGCTTCCAGAACCTCTGTGCGCTGCATGTGGCGGATTTCGGTCGCGATGTTCTCGACCGAAGAGGCGATGACACCCAGCGTGGCAAAGAAGGCGGCATGCCGGTCGCGCGGGATGACCTGTGTGCTGATCGGCTCGGGCACGAGGCCCAGCTTGTCGCAGACATGCTCCTCCACGGTGGGGTCGATGTTGGCGAAGGTGCCCACCGCGCCGGAAATGGCGCCTGTCGCGATCTCTGACCGGGCATCGCGCATGCGCGACAGGTTGCGGTCCATTTCGGCGTAGAAGCGGGCAAAGGTCAGACCCATGGTGGTGGGTTCGGCGTGGATGCCGTGGCTGCGCCCGATGCGGACGGTGTCCTTGTGCTCAAGCGCGCGGCGCTTGAGCGCGGCCAGCAGGGCCTCGATATCGGCGATCAGGATGTCGGAGGCGCGGACCAACTGCACGTTGAATGTCGTGTCGAGCACATCCGAAGAGGTCATGCCCTGATGGACAAAGCGCGCCTCGTCGCTGCCGATGATTTCGGCCAGATGGGTGAGAAAGGCGATCACGTCATGCCGCGTCTCGCGCTCTATCTCGTCGATGCGGTCGATGTCGAAGGCGACATCCTTGGCCTTCCAGACCGCCTCGGCGTTCGCCTTGGGGATCACTCCCAGCGCGGCCTGGGCATCGCAGGCATGGGCCTCGATCTCGTACCAGATGCGGAACTTTGTCTCCGGGCTCCAGATGGCGACCATCTCGGGGCGGGAATAGCGGGGGATCATTGCGCAAACCCTTTCGTGCATTGTGTCTGGCAGAAAGCTGCCTTTACGATGGCCTTACAGGTCCTGCAAGGAGCGCGCGATGAGACGGATTGCCCCCGGCGTGGAACAGGCCGGTGCGCCGGTCCCCCGCCGCCTTGCCGATTTCCTTGGCGGCTGGCATGTCGCGCGGCGCCTGATCCATGACGACGGGTCCGAGGGCCGGTTCGAGGGGCGCGCCGACTGGTCTGCGGAGGGTGCGGGAGCGGTCTATGCGGAGGTCGGGCAGCTATGGCTTGCCGGGCAGGGGCCGTTCACCGCGGAGCGGCGCCATCGTTGGGGCGCGGACATGGCCGTGTTCTTCGAGGACGGGCGGTTGTTTCATCATGTTCCGCCGCTGGGCGGGGCGGTGGGACATTGGTGCCCGCCGGATCAGTATGACGGGCATTACGATTTCTTGGACTGGCCGGTCTGGCGGGTGACATGGTGCGTGAACGGGCCGCGCAAGGGCTACCGCAGTGCAACGACCTACAGTCCGCTGCGGGGGCAACCCCCTGATTCGATGTGAGATTGGGTCGCCGCCGGGCCGGTATACGGCTGCATTCAGTTAACGCTTTGAAAATACGATATTTTTCAGCTTTACTTTGCTGACGCAGCATTACATGGTCTGCACATCGACCGGAGTTCCGCACATGCCGCCCATTCAGGATCATCCGCTGCGTTTCAGGCTCGCCAATGAGTTGCACGCGCGGCCCTTTCCCTCGCTGACGGTCCCCTGCCGGGCGATTTATCTGGCTGTGAAGCAGCCCAAGAACGCGGCCTCCCGCGACCGGTCAAAGGATCTTGAGCATCTCATCGAATTGCTGGACCGGCACGACACGCCGCATCCGCAGCCGGGGGCCACGCATTATCAGGGCCGGATCGGTCAGCACATGCTCAAATGGGAGCAGCACACCGAATTCGTGACCTACACGGTCTTTCTGCCGGGGCTGGGCGAACGTCCCTATGATCCCTCGGACTTCGAGGTTTTCCCCTCGGACTGGCTGGACCGGGCGCCGGGGGTGCGCGTGACCTCGGCCATGCTGCGCATCCAGCCGCGCCCCGAAAGCCATTCCGAGATCACCCAGCAGTTGAACGATTGGCTGGTCCCCGAAAGCGTCGCGGTGAGCGAGGTCATCGACGGCGAGGCGGTGGTGGCCGGCGATTTCCGCATCGACCCGGCGGGGCATCAGCGCTTTGCCGTCTTCGTGCGGCCGGGCGTCGGTGAACGCCGGGTAGGGCGGATCGTTCAACGCTTCTGCGAGATCGAGACCTACAAGGCGATGTCGATGCTGGGCTTTACCCGCGTGCGCGAAATCGGCGCGCGGATGGGGGAGATCGACGCCGAACTGACCCGCCTCATGCAGATCATGACAGAGGATGACGGGCTTGAGGAACACACGCTCAAGGCGCTGCTGAAGGTGTCGGCGGAACTGGAAAGCCTGTCGGCGCGCACTTCCTTCCGGTTCGGCGCAACGGGTGCCTATGAGGCGATCGTCGGGCAGCGGATCGCGGTCCTGCGCGAAGAGCGGTTCGAGGGGCGGCAGACCTTTTACGAATTCATGATGCGCCGCTATGACCCGGCCATGCGCACGGTCAAAAGCTCTGAAGGGCGATTGGAAAGCATGACCCGCAGGGCGACGCGGGCGGCGGATCTTCTCCGGACACGGGTCGAGGTGGGGCGCTCCGCGCAGAACCAACAGCTGTTGGAAAGCATGAACAAACGCGCGGAATTGCAACTGCAACTGCAAAAGACGGTCGAAGGGCTGTCTGTCGTCGCGATCAGCTACTACGCGGTCTCTCTGGCGGGCTATCTTCTTTATCCGCTGGCAGAGCTTATGGGGATCAGCAAGGGCATGCTGACCGCGCTGGTGAGCCTGCCTGTCGTCGGATTGGTCTGGTTCATGATCCGCCGGATCCGGTATCACGTGGAAAAAGGCGGTCCGGACATGTGACCGGCGCCTTTTGGGGCGATCCTTGCATCTGGGCGAGGGGCGAGCTGGTAGGCGGGTGGGTCGCGACGGGCCAAAAACAGGTGAAGACCGGTATCTGCGTTTTCTTACCACTGGTCATACGAGCGGCCTGTTCGCTCCGTCTCCTTATCCATTCAGGGCATTGAAGATCTGCGAAGGGCGCCAGCACCAACCGGCGCGCGGCGCAAAGAGAAAGGGGGAAGGCCATGCCATCCCCCTTTTGATCGGTCGGCCGGAACCCGGTCGTCTCTATTCCGCCGGCTGCAAGGCGCGCAGGGGCGCCGCGCCAAGCAGGGCGTTGGTCAACAAGGCCCCGGCGGTGATCGCGCCAATGGCCAGCAGGGCTGCGACCGACAGGGTCGGCACCCCGGACAGGCCCGCACCGACCGTGCAGCCGCCTGCCAAGACCCCGCCAACGCCCATGAGCGCGGCACCTGTCATGTAGCGGCCAGTCTCGCCCGGGCTGGTGAAGCTCTGCCACTGGAACCGGCCGGCGGCCAGCGCCGACCCGAAGCTGCCCAGCAGGACGCCACCCACAAGCCCGGCACCAAAGCCCGCCGGGATCGACGTCGACGCGACGGTCCAGAACAGCGTGTCTGCCCATGTCGAGGTGAAGGCGAGGCTTTCCATCGCGATGGGGTCGAAATCGTCATAAAGCACAAAGCCCGTGCCGACCCAGCCCAGCGGCACCAGCAGGCCGATCAGCGCACCACCGATCAATGCCTGAGGACGGTTGCCCGACCGAGCCGCGACGATCAATGCCACAACGGCCAGCACAGCGGTCCAGAGGGCCGCGCCACCGGGCAGGGCGGCAAGAGTTGTGGCCTCGCCCAGCGGCAGAGTCGCTTCGCCAAGCGACAGGCGCAGCGGGGCGAGCACGCCCTTGAGCGTGGCATGGGCGACCACGGCAAAGACGGCGAGGACCGTCAGGGCCCGCAGATTGCCCGATCCGGTCAGAACGGTCAGCCGGGACACACACCCGCGAGTCAGCACCATGCCCGCGCCAAACAATGCGCCGCCCAGCAGGATGGCGGCAAAGGGCAGGTCACTTGCGAGGAACCGGTGTTCGCCAAAGCTGATCCAGCCCAGGGCGACCGCACTCTGTGTGCCCAGCAGCGCGACGGCCAGCGCCGTCAACCAGACGCCGAGGGCGGCGCGCCGGTCCTCCCCGACAAGGCTGCGGCGAAAGCAAAAGCGCGTGCGCTCTGCCAGCAGACCGAAGGCCGCGCCCAGAAGCAGCGCGAACCAGACGACCGCCTGTGGCGCGGTCATGGTTTCAAAGCCCAGCGATTCATACATGTCCGTCTCCCGACGTTTCGGAATTTTGTTCCAGATGCGGTTTCGAAACCCGCCTGACAAGCCCGGCCGTTCATCTGTCGGGGTGTGAATATGGAACAATTTCCTGAATTGGAGCATCTTGCCGGACGGCTGTTCGCCTGTCGGCAGGTCACCGGGACAGGGGTTTGGCTGTCCGTGTCTGTCCTGAACCCCTGTCCTTAATTGTCCCGCTGCGCGAGTCCGGCGTCCGCTGCACAGGTTTCGTGCGAAAAGCCCGGAAATCAGGTCAGCGGCCGATCTTTCGGCATGCTGTCATGCGCCGCGTCCGGGCGTTCGTGCCGCGCCGGGACGGCGCGGCCGCGTGTCCCCCGAAGACTGATTGACATTGGCGCAGGGCATTCGGAACCAGCAGACTTTACTGCGTGCGGCC
>CAZRZN010000143.1:0-10418 GCA_964604565.1 uncultured Rhodobacterales bacterium | reverse complement strand
AGGTGCGCGCTGCGGGTTGGTGGATTGCTTCGCCCGCAAAGGGGCTGCACCCTTGCCACCCGCGCGCTCGGCGGATGGCGCGATATTGATAACCCGAGCCGACACCAACGCTTTGCTTCGATATGACTATAATTGTCGGTTTTGAGTGACCCGCGATGCCTCTTGGAAGGTTGCGCGGACGGACAGATAAATACGCAAAAAAACAGTGCGTTACGAGGCACGAAAATCTGCCTTCCGGTCGTCGGCGCTAAAAATGTCCGGACCCGGCTTGGTCCGAGCCGCGCACACCGGGTTTTCAGAACCCTTTGTTAAGACTGCATCCCTATTCCTTCGCTGCGTCAGATGTGCCGTTTCAAGGTGCACACCGTGCCACGAAGGATGCAGTATCGCGATGTCAGACCTCAATTTTTACGCTCTGGGAGCCGCGCGAGCCAGATCTGGCGAAGATCCCCTCGTCGCCTTTCTTCTGAACGCTCGGCGCATGCCCGTCACGATCTCTGCCCGTGACGTCTCGCGTCTGGACTCGCACAGACTGCAATTGCTGCTTGTGGCAGAAAAGCAATGGACCCGGGACGACGTCTCCTTCGACGTGGTGGATCTGTCACCCGGGTTTCGCGAGGGGCTCGAAAGACTCGGTCTTTCACCTGACCATTTCGACAAGGAAACGCTGCAATGACAACAAAGGTCCTGGCGATCGACGACTCGCGTACCATTCGAAATCTTCTGCGCGTCTCTCTTGAGGGTGCGGGTTTCGAATTCCATTCGGCCTGTGACGGACAGGAAGGCGTCGATGTCTTCCCGGACGTCGATCCCGATGTGGTGATCACCGATATCAATATGCCCAAGATGGACGGCTTCGGCGTCATCGACACTTTGCGAAGCGGGCCAAACCGTACCAATGTCCCGATCCTCGTGCTGACCACGGAAAGCTCCGATGACCTGAAGTCGCGCGCGCGCAATGCCGGTGCCACGGGTTGGATCGTGAAACCATTCGATGACGCTTCGCTGGTGTCTGTGTTGCGGCGACTGACGGGGCATGTGAGCTGAAATGTCGGGAAATTCCATAAAAGATACATTCTTCGAGGAATGCGAAGAGCTCCTCGAAGCCTTGGTTGAAGGGCTTTCCCAAATGGAGGAAGCCCCTGATGACATGGAAGTCATCAACGCGGTCTTTCGCTCCGTTCATTCGATAAAGGGCGGTGCCGGAGCGTTCGCCCTCGACCGTCTCGTGTCCTTCGCACATTCGCTTGAAACAGTGATGGACAAGGTCCGTGATCGTGATCTGCAGGTCGATGAAAAGCTGATGAGCCTGTTTCACCGCGCGGGTGATCAACTGACGGATCTGGTCGCGTCGGCGCGAGATGACAGCGATCTTGATGAGGGTGCGGAAAAGGGCCTTCTGGTTGAACTTGAAAGCTATCTTGGTGGCGAGTCTGCGGCAGAAGAATTCAGTTTCGACGCTGTGACCCTTGATTTCGATGGTCCGACGATTGTCCCGGTGTCCGAGGAACCTGCCGGGCGACGTCGCGTCTTCGACATTTATTTCCAGCCGACCAGGTCTCTCTACGAGAATGGTCATGAACCCTTGCTGATCTTCGATGCGCTGGCAGAGCTGGGTACCCTGCACGTTGAGGCTGACTTGAGCGCCCTCCCGGACTTCGATGCATTCGATCCTGCGGATGCGGTGATTTCTTGGAAGATGTCGCTCACGACCTCTGAATCCGAGACGACACTCCATGACGTATTCGAGTTTGTGGACGGATTGTGCACGCTGGAAATTTCGCTCTGCAATGGGGTCCCGGAGCAACCTGTACCAGAAGGGATCTTGGAAGATGCGTCTGTCGAGGTCGAGCCTTTGGCGGAGACGGGCATTGTGGCCGCGGAGGATATCGGAACAGCGGAAAGCTTTCCGATCGTTGACCGACGCAAGGAACCGCGTGGACCGAAGCCGACCTTGAGGGTCGACCTCGACCGTGTTGATCGTCTCATCAACACGGTGGGGGAATTGATCATCAACCAGGCGATGATATCGCAGAGGATCGAGGAACTGGATCTCCCGACCGTCGCGCATCTGACCAATGAATTGGAAGCCTATAAACTGCTGGCGCGTGACATACAGGAAGGTGTCATGGCGATCCGTGCGCAGCCGGTAAAACCTCTTTTCCAGCGCATGTCGCGTATTGTCCGGGAGGCGTCGGACGCGACTGCCAAGAAGTCCAAGCTGGTGACGGTCGGCGATTCCACCGAAGTGGACAAGACGGTCATTGAGCGCCTTGCCGATCCGCTGACGCATATGGTCCGGAACGCGGTCGATCATGGCCTTGAAAATCCTGAGGTGAGGGAAGCCAATGGCAAGGATCCGGTGGGCACAATCCGCCTGTCCGCCGCCCATCGCTCCGGCAGTGTATTCATCGAGATCTCTGACGACGGTGCGGGCCTTAACCGTGAACGGATACTGGCCAAGGCGATCGAAAAGGAACTTGTTCCCCCTGATGTCGAGCTCTCGGATCCCGAGATTGACAACCTTTTGTTCTTGCCCGGTTTCTCAACCGCAGGTCAGGTATCCGCCCTGTCCGGTCGAGGCGTGGGGATGGATGTGGTCAAGAACGCGGTCCATGCGCTCGGCGGACGTGTCTCAATCACGTCGACACCCGGGAAAGGGACGACCTTCGCAATCGTTCTACCCCTCACCCTCGCGGTCATGGACGGATTTGTGATCTCTGTCGCCGATCAGACCATGGTCATTCCGATCTCATCAATTCTTGAGACGATCCGTCCAAGTGCACGAGACATTCACGTGGTTGGCACGGATAGTGAGGTCGTCAGCGTAAGAGGGTCCTATGTGCCCATCGTGGATGTGGCGGATAGCCTCGGACTGATCATTCCCGAGGAACGGAGGGGTACCGGAATCCTGCTGTTGGTCAGTACGGAGATGCAGGGTTTGACCGCCCTGCGCGTAACCTCAATCCACGACCAGCGGCAGGTCGTCATCAAGAGCCTGGAGAGCAATTATGCCGCAATTCCCGGAGTCTCTGCCGCGACCATTCTAGGCGATGGCAAGATCGCTCTCATCCTCGACCCCGAGGAGTTGATCAAACTTGGCCACGCCTCGGGGCACGACCCCTTTGCTCAGCACAGCAGAATGGAGCTTCGTCATGCCTGAGACAGCTGAAGTGATTGCGGACACGCAGTTCGAATTCATCACCTTCTCCGCAGGTGGTCAAAACTACTGTCTAGAGATCACCCAGATCCGCGAGATCCGCAGATGGACGCCGGTTACCGCCTTGCCGCATACTCCGGCCGATGTGCTGGGCGTCATGAATCTGCGCGGCGCGGTGATCCCGATTTTCGACCTTTCGGCCCGGTTCGGCCTTGGCGCCACGCCGGCGAATGAACGAAACGTGGTCATTGTCGCTGCCGTCGAGGGCGCAACAATGGGCCTTTTGGTGGAGTCAGTTTCAGAGATCCTTTCCGTTGACAAAAGTGCAATTCAGGAAACTCCGGACATCAAATCCGAAGCGACTAGAAACAGCATTCTTGGGATGATTTCCGTGGATGAAACCATGGTCCGGGTCGTGAACCTTGGTGCTGTGCTGGACACCGGCAAAGGACTGCCTGCATGAACAATGCTGCGCCAGACGCGTTCTCGCGTGACTTACCCTTTAGCGATGCTGACTTTCGGGCCATAGCGGACCTGGCGCAGGAACGCTTTGGGCTCAATCTGGCGGAAAGCAAGAAGCCTCTTGTCTATTCCAGGTTGTCGCGGCGCCTCAAGTCTCGAAAGGTCGGTAGTTTCTCGGAATACCTTGTCTTGCTGAACAGGAAAGACGAGGAAGGTGAACGTTTGGAACTCATTTCCGCGCTGACCACAAACGTCACCAGTTTCTTCCGCGAACAGCATCATTTCGACACGCTGCGCGACGCGTTGGTGACTGAACTGAACGCGAAAGCCATGATGGGTCAGCGCGTCAGGATCTGGTCGGCGGGATGCTCATCGGGCCAGGAACCCTATTCCATCGCGATGACAGTTTTGGACGCGCTGCCAGACGCTGCGGGCAAGGACCTGCGCATTCTCGCGACGGACATCGACCCCAAAATTGTCCAGAAGGCAAGGGAAGGCGTCTACCCAAACGAGGAGATCAGTGGCCTTCAGGCAGCTATGCGGTCAAGATGGACAAGAGCTTGCACGGATGATCCCAAACGCGCTGTGGTCTCTGATACCTTGAAATCGCTGATTACATTCAATGAACTGAACCTCATGAGTGATTGGCCGTTCCATGGCCCGTTCGATGCGATTTTTTGCCGGAATGTTGCGATCTATTTCAATCAGGAAACACAACAAAGGCTATGGCAGCGGTTTTACGCCATGCTGAACCCGGGGGGCCTGTTGTTCATCGGGCACTCGGAACGAGTGACAGGTCCAGCCCTTCAGCATCTCGAAGGCATTGGTATCACGAGTTATCGCAAATCGCGCACGCCGGCGCATCCCCCTTTGCAATAGGAGAGCAAGATGGGAATGAAAGACTCCCTCAGGATCATGGTCGTCGATGATATGGCAACAAGCCGAGGCCTGATAACCCAAGCCCTCGATGACATTGGGATCAAGAATTATGTGACTGAAAACGACGGGAAATCAGCTTTGGGCCGTATGGGTTCTAACCCGGTGCATCTGGTTCTGTCCGATTACAACATGCCTGGGCTGGACGGGCTTGGTTTGCTGAAGGCAGTCCGCAGCAACCAGGCGACACAGAAAGTCGGCTTTATTCTGGTGACCGGGCGCCCAACACCGGAAATCGTGAGTGAAGCGAAGAAACTTGGGTTGAACAACATGATCAAAAAGCCCTTTACATCGGCGTCGATGAAACAATGCATCGAAAGTGTGGTTGGACGCCTATGACCCGGCAGCCGGAGATCATGTTGCCCCTGAAAATCGCGACGCAACGCGCCTCCAAGGAGCTGGAAGGCCTGCACATGCGGTTGGAGCGGTTGGAACATGGCCTCGACACTGTATTTGCTCATTCGGCGACCGCCCTCGACACGCATTCCATCGCGATGTTGCAGGAATTGGACATGCTCCGCCAATCCGTAGGAGCGCTGGCGCACTACCTTGGACAGATCACCGCTCTGCCTGAAGAAGATGGCATGGTCGACGTGGCGCATGCCCTGCATGCGGTCCCTCTGAGGGATATGGCCATGCGTCTTGGCGGGGAAAATAAGTCAACCACCGGCGCAGGGCATGCCGAATTGTTCTAGCCTGGGCAGCTTTGGGTCGCTCGCTCGAACTCCAGACCACTCTGCGGCCCGACATTCGGATACATGATCCATGTTGAAAAAAAGCGTTGTTATCGCCACACCGGACAGATTTCAAAGAAACAGACTGGTAGAATTGGTTAACCGATTGCCGGAGTTCAAGGTGATCGCGATGACATCTGATCTGATGAATACCTATACCATTGTCGAAGAACGTTCGCCAAAGGCGGTCTTGATCGCTGATGTGCTTGCAAGACCGCCGGAATTCGAGGTAATGCGCGCGCTTTTTTCCACTTTGGATATTCGATGGCTTGTTGTTACGCCGCCCAACCGCCGCCAAAGCAACGGGGCAGCCCCGTTCAGTACGCATGAATTGGGGTCGGATCTCTTCTCGATTTCCAGCGAGGCCCCGGAAGGAATATTTGCCCAGCAACTTGGTGCATTGACCCGCATTGCCCGACAGCGGCAGCCGGTGGCCAAAGCACAGGATATGTCGCTGAAAAAATCTTGGAACCATTCAGAGGGCAGCCCCAAGCAACGGTCGCGCCCCGTGCGGGCGATTATGTCCGGGGTAAGGGGCCGAACCAACGCGCATGTGGACCGGCTCATCCTGATCGGGGCAAGCACGGGGGGAGTGGACGCATTACTGACAGTTCTGTCCCGCTTTCCGGAGGATTGCCCGCCCACACTGGTTGTCCAACACACCGGGACGGGGTTCGGCCAAAGCCTCGCGGGGCTTCTTGATCGCCAAAGCTTGGCACAAGTAAGCTTGCTTGATGGCTGTGTCCCCCTCCGTCAGGGCCAGATCATACTTGGGGCAGGAACACAGGCGCATCTTGTTTTGAAGGGAGGGACAGTTCTGCACGCTGAAATGCGGCAGGATGCCCCTGTGGAGGGGCATGTTCCCTCGGTCGACGTGCTGTTCAAGTCGGCCGTCCATCTTGCGCCACGCGTCAACGCGGCAATTCTGACGGGGATGGGGCGCGACGGGGCCAGTGGTATGAAGGCTCTGCGTGATGCCGGTGCTTACACTATCGCGCAGGACGAAGCGTCCTGCGTCGTTTACGGGATGCCGCGTGCTGCGGTTCAAGATGGTGCCGTCTGCAAGGTTCTTCCGCTTGATCTTATTGGCGACGCACTTCTTGCAACGCAGCGGGCAGACAGGGCGATGGGCGGAGGAGTGCGGCAATGACAGAAAAAATGATCAATGTCATCCAAGGCGATTTTGCGATTTCCGAGGATCCAGACGCGATACTGACCACGGTTCTGGGAAGCTGTATCGCGGTCTGCATGAGCGACTCGCAGCGCGGGATCGGGGGTATGAACCATTTTCTTCTCCCCAGTCGCGAAGGCGCACATGGCGCCAATGTGCGTTACGGTGCCTATGCGATGGAATTGTTGATAAACGGACTTTTGAAGCAGGGCGCAGACCGCCACCGGCTTCAGGCCAAGATGTTCGGCGGCGCGAGCATGATGGGCAACCTGCGCGACATCGGGGCCTCGAACGCGGCATTCGCTCGGAAATTCCTGAATGACGAAGGCATCCCATGTCTCGCCGAAAGCGTTGGCGGAACGTCGGCGCGTCGGATCCGTTTCTGGGCCACAACGGGGCGCGTGCGGCAATTGATGGTCTCGGCTGAGGCGGAGGCGCTTCCCGTGGAAAAGCCGATCCCCATCCCCCGGCCCAAATCTCAGGAAATCACGCTTTTCTGACGAGCATTTCATGGCTATCCGGACTCCGAAACACTTTAGGGTGAACCGGACCTTGCGCCGTGGCAGATCACGCCGCGCGCAACCCAAAAGGAGGCCGAAATGCAAAAGCCAGACCTTCCCCCAACCCGGGATCTTGTGCTGGTGGGGGGCGGGCATACGCATGCGCTTGTCTTGCGTGCCTGGGCGATGGACCCGTTGCCGGGCACTCGCGTGACCGTCATCAATCCCAATCCGGGCGCGCCATACTCCGGCATGTTGCCGGGTCATGTCGCTGGCCATTATGATAAGGACGCCCTGGAGATCGACCTTGTGCGCCTGACCCGCTTCGCGCAGGCCCGCCTCGTGGTCGGCGCGGCGAGAGGGCTGGATCTGCAAGCTGGTCAAATCCTTATGGACGATCGGCCGCCGATCGGTTTCGACGTGGCAAGTATCGACATCGGAATTACCACAAAGATGCCGCAAATTCCGGGGTTTGTTGAGCATGCTGTCCCGGCCAAGCCGCTCGATGCCTTTGCTGACCGTTGGCACCGCTATCTGGATGGTTCAGGCCCTGCCGAAGTTGCGGTGATCGGTGGCGGGGTCGCCGGAGTCGAGCTTGCGCTGGCGATGTCATACGCGCTGGGCCGGAAAGGACGTCCAAACCGGGTGCATCTGATCGATCGTGATCGTGTTCTTTCCGCGATGCGGCCGGGCCCGGCACAGCGTCTCCGTACGTCTCTGCGCAGGGCGGAAATCCAGCTGCATGAAGATGAAGAGGTGCTGGAAGTGACGCAAAGGGGTGTGACGCTTGCAAGTGGAGAGGTGCCCGCGCGGTTTGTGTGCGGCGCGGCCGGGGCCCGCCCGCATCCATGGCTGGCCCGGACCGGCCTCGCGCATCGAGAGGGGTTTCTCACTGTCGACTCCTGGCTCAGAACCTCTCATCCAAAGGTATTTGCCGTCGGAGATTGCGCGGATATGGCATTTGCACCAAGACCGAAGGCCGGGGTCTTTGCGGTGCGTCAGGCGCCTGCCTTGTTGCACAACCTGCGTGCAGCCCTGCGCGAAACAGGTCCGAACAGGTGCTTTCGACCGCAGCGGGATTACCTCAAGCTGATCTCTCTGGGCGACAAATCCGCGATGGGAGAACGGTTCGGTCTCACGTTCTCAGGGCCTTGGGTCTGGCGTTGGAAAGACCGGATCGACAGGCGTTTCATGAATGGGTTCAAACAACTTCCCAGGGAGGCGACCGCAGCTTTGCCATTCCCGCGCGCGGCCGGTGCGAATGAGCTTGGCGCGAAGGTGCTTTGCGGTGGCTGCGGAGCCAAGCTGGGGCAGGGCGCGCTCAACGATGCGCTTGGAACGGGTCTGCTTCCCGGCGATGATGCCGCCGTGATTCCCATGGGCGGCGATGACATGGTAATCAGCACCGACCATCTGCGCGAGATGGTCGCCGATCCCGTCACCATGACGCGGATCACCGCGCATCACGCGCTTGGGGACATCTGGGCCATGGGGGCCAAGCCGCAGTACGTGGTGGCCAACGTCATCCTTCCTCGAATGGCGCGGACCCTTTCCGCGCGGACGCTGACCGAAATCATGGCGACGGCAAAGGATGTGATGCGCGAAGCCGGGGCTGAAATTGTCGGTGGTCACAGTTCGCAAGGCGCTGAATTGACCATTGGATTCACGATCACGGGACGATGCACGAAGGCGCCAATCCTGCTCTCGGGCGCGCGCGCCGGGGATACACTGATCCTGACCAAACCGATCGGTTCGGGTGTCCTTATGGCGGCAGAGATGGCCGGTAGGGCCCGTGGCGCAGACGTGCAGGCCGCGCTTCGCGCAATGACGCAATCGCAAGCAGATGCCGCAGGTATTCTGCGTGGCCAAGCGCATGCCATGACGGATGTCACCGGCTTCGGCTTGCTGGGACATCTGCGCAACATGTGTCAGGCGTCCGGCACCGGCGCTGACCTTTGGCTGGATGAGATTCCGTTTTTGCCCGGTGCGCTGCGTCTTGCCGCCTCTGGACTCAGGTCAAGCCTGTATTCTGACAACCGTGCCGGATTTGTGGACCTCGACAGCTCGCCCCGTCATGACCTGCTGATTGATCCGCAGACGTCCGGCGGTCTTCTTGCCGCGATTTCCGGATCTCCGGATGACATGCTTTCCGCGCTACGGATGGCTGGCTATGATTCTGCGGCGATAGGCCGAATCACAAGCGATACGGATCAGATACGGATCTTGTGAAAACGCTCCGCAAGGCGATCTGCCACTGTCTCCAGAGCAAGCCGATCAAGCGTCTCTGTCTTTTCGCGATGCAGCACGCGAGGCGCCTGAGCCAACATGGATTTGCGGTAGGCCGGGTCGTAGTGATCTTCGGCAAGCGACCGGCAAAGCGCGATCCGGTCGCCCGCTGCGATCAGCCCTTCCCACGAGTCGACCAGAGCATGACCGCGGTGATAGCGCAGCGGATCAAGCTTTTCCCGCAGTTTGGATTGATCCGCCAACACGTCCTCATAGGCTTCTGCAAGGTAGCGTGCTCTGGCCTCTATCGGGGCGTCGATCTCGATCCAGGGCGCGGTTTTCATGGCCTCCCAAAGCATCGGGGGCAGGGTGATCTGGCCGATCCTGCTGCTTTCCGCTTCGACCAGCACCGGTCGGGCGGGATCAAGCGCATGGAGCGCCTGCGCCAGATCGGATTCGAAACCTTTCTGTGCAGGCTGCCCGCCGGGCATATCGCCCAGAAGGGACCCTCTGTGGCTCGCCAGGCCCTCCAGATCCAGCGTCTGCACGCCCCGCGCCGAAAGCAGGGGCAAGAGGGCTGTCTTGGCGGTGCCGGTGAAGCCGCCCAACTGGACAATGCGATGCGGCAGTGGAGTTTCGTAAAGATATTTTGCAACGAGGCGTCTGTAGCTGCGATAGCCGCCCTCCACAACTTCCGCGCGCCATCCGATCTCGCGCAGCATCCAGGTGAAGGCCCCCGATCTCTGGCCGCCACGCCAGCAATAGATCAGCGGCCGCCATCCTCCGTCATGATGCGCCAGAGCCGAGTCCACATGCGCCGCTGCATTCCTGAAGACCAGGGCAGCACCGATTTTTCGCGCTTTGAAGGGGCTTTCTTTCTTGTAAATCGTCCCGACGCGCGCGCGCTCCGTGTTATCGAGCACAGGCAGATTGATGGCTCCGGGAACGCGGTCCTCGGCGAATTCCGCCGGGCTGCGCACATCGATGACTGTGTCAAATCCATGCGTGTAGAAGCTGTCGAGACGGTCTGCGATCAAGGTCATTTCGTGGATTTACCTGAGGGTATCGCAGTTTGAAAGCGGCACATTGATGGCGGGAAAATTCAGGTGCAAAAGCGGCTGGACACGGGGGCGGACCTCGGCTAAACCGCGCACACCCCGAAGGTGTTCCTTCATCCGTGCCCGGGTAGCTCAGGGGTAGAGCAGTGGATTGAAAATCCTCGTGTCGGT
>CAZRZN010000142.1:0-10482 GCA_964604565.1 uncultured Rhodobacterales bacterium | reverse complement strand
CGACCGACCGGCCTTGGCTGGCCAAGTCGTGGTCGTGACCGTCGCGGCGGGCGCGCGCGATCCGTAAAACCGTGCATTGTGGAACAGGGGCACCGGCGGCTGTGATGTTCGTCGATCTTCGGCGGTGGCCCGGGCAAGGCAAACGCGACCGACCGGGATGATCCGACAACCCGCCTTCGCGGGCCAACGCGCGATTGTGACTGTCCCGTCAGGCGTGGACGATCCATGCCCTCGAGATCCGCGAAAAGGGGGCCGCCGCGAAGGCAAGGCGGCCCCGGCCTTGTGCAGAGGGTCAGTCCCGAAGGTCGGGCGGCAGGGCGTCGTGGCGCAACTGTGCGGTCACCTCGTCCAGCGGCGCGACAGAGGTCTGCTTTTCCCCCAGACGGCGCAGGGTCACGGTGCGCTCCTCGACCTCGCGGTGGCCGACGGCAAGGATCACGGGCACCTTGCCGACCGAATGCTCGCGCACCTTGTAGTTGATCTTTTCGTTGCGGATGTCGGCCTCCGCCCGGACGCCTGCCGCGGTCAGCATCTCAACGACCTCCGCGACATATTCATCCGCCTCGGAGGTGATAGAGGCGACGACGACCTGACGCGGCGCCAGCCAGAAGGGCAGTTTGCCGGCGTGTTCCTCTATCAGGATGCCGATGAACCGCTCGAAGCTGCCCAGCGTCGCGCGGTGCAGCATGACGGGACGGTGCTTTTCCCCGTCCGCGCCGATATAGCTGGCATCCAGCCGTTCCGGCAGGACGAAATCGACCTGCAACGTGCCGCATTGCCAATCCCGGCCGATGGCGTCGGTCAGCACGAATTCCAGCTTCGGCCCGTAAAAGGCACCTTCGCCCGGATTCAGTTCCAGATCGTCGGTGACCTTGCGCGTGGCCTCCATCAGGGCGGTTTCGGCCTTGTCCCAGATCTCGTCCGAACCGGAGCGTGTCTCCGGGCGGTCGGAGAACTTGATCTTGTAGGTGGGAAAGCCGAGATCGGCATAGACCTTCGACAGAAAGCCGATGAAGCGTTCGGTTTCGGCGGCAATCTGGTCTTCTTCGCAGAAGATATGCCCGTCGTCCTGCGTGAAGCCGCGCACGCGCATGATGCCGTGCAGCGCGCCCGAAGGTTCATAGCGGTTGCAGGAGCCGAATTCGGCCATGCGCAGGGGCAGGTCGCGGTAACTCTTGAGGCCCTGACGAAAGATCTGGACGTGGCAGGGGCAGTTCATCGGTTTGAGCGCGTTGACCGCCTTTTCGCGGGCGTGTTCCTCATCGACCTCGACGACGAACATATGCTCCTGATATTTTTCCCAGTGGCCGGAGGCCTCCCACAGCTTGCGGTCCACCACCTGCGGTGTGTTCACCTCCACATAGCCGCCGCGGGTCTGCTGGCGGCGCATGTAATCCTGAAGGGTGGTGTAGATCTTCCAGCCGTTGGGATGCCAGAAGACCTGACCGCGGGCCTCCTCCTGCATGTGGAACAGGTCCATCTCGCGGCCCAGCTTGCGGTGGTCGCGCTTGGCGGCCTCCTCCAGCATGGTCAGATGCTTTTTCAGGTCGTCCTTGTTGCGGAAGGCGACCCCGTAGATGCGTTGCAGCATGGCGCGCTTGCTGTCGCCGCGCCAGTAGGCACCCGCCACGCTCATCAGCTTGAAGGCGTCGCCGGGCACCTGACCTGTGTGTTGCAGATGCGGGCCGCGGCACAGGTCCTGCCAGTGGCCGTGCCAATACATGCGCAGCGGCTCGTCGCCGGGAATCGCCTCGATCAGTTCGACCTTGTAGGGTTCGTTGTTGGCCTCGTAGTAGCGCACGGCGCGGTCGCGCTCCCAGATCTCGGTGGTGACGGGATCGCGGCGATTGATGATCTCCTTCATCTTCTTTTCGATCGCGCCAAGGTCTTCGGGCGTGAACGGCTCCGCCCGGTCGAAGTCATAATACCAGCCGTGTTCGATGACGGGACCAATGGTGACCTTCACCTCTGGCCAGATCTCCTGCACGGCGCGGGCCATGATATGCGCAAGGTCGTGACGGATCAGTTCCAGCGCGGGTCCGTCGTCCTGCAAGGTGTTGATGGCGATCTGCGCGTCGGCCTCGATCGGCCATTGCAGATCCCAGTGCTGGTTGTCGACCGTGGCCGAGATGGCCTTTTTCGACAGGGATTTGGAAATGCTTTCGGCGATGGCAGCGGGGGTCACGCCCGCGTCGTAATCGCGTTTGGAGCCATCGGGAAATGTCAGGGAAACAGAGGCCATCAGCCTTCACTCCTCGTCGGTCTGGCGCCCACGGAACGCCCGGTTGCGGGTTATATCGTGGCGCCTTTTGACCGGCGGGGGCAGGGCTGTCAAGACGGCGTGCGGCGTGTTCAGCGCAGGGGCGCCTGTGCCCGCGCCGGGCCGCCCGGGGGGTCCCGGAGGGGCAGGTGCGGTCTGGCCCATCGTGGGCGCCAGTTTTTGTCAATTCCTGCTGTCATGCCATATGCCACTGCTGGTAGGACGCAATCAGGTGCAGCATCGGGCATTGGAAAGGCGGTTGACGGATGGCGGAGACGGAACTTTACGAAACCCTCACCGGGGCGGATCAGGACGCTCCGGCGCGCGAGGCGCGCAACGGGCTGCGCCACGCCGTGAGCCTGAGCCTGACCAAGCTGGCGGACGGGCTGATCGACCCCAAGCTGGTGCTGAGCTGGCTGGCGGGCGCGCTGGGCGTGCCGGCGGCGATCATCGGGCTTTTCGTGCCGATCCGCGAGGCGGGCGCGCTGCTGCCCCAGATCGTGCTGGCGGGCCGGGTTCAGGCGATGCGGCATCGAAAATGGGCCTGGGTGACCGGATCGGCGGGGCAGGGGATCTGCGCGGCGCTGATCGCCTTGGCCGCGCTGGTGCTGAGCGGTTGGACGGCGGGGGTGGTGATCGCGGCGGCGCTGGCCGGGCTGGCGGTCAGCCGGTCGCTGTGTTCGGTCAGCTTCAAGGACATTCTCGGCAAGACGGTGGCCAAGACGCGGCGCGGCGCGATCACCGGGCTGGCCGGGTCAATCTCCTCGCTGGCGGTGTTGCTGTTCGCGCTGGCCCTGATCGTCGGGCAGGGGCGGGCGCTGTGGCCGGTGGTGGGCGCGATCGCCCTTGCCGCGGTGCTCTGGCTGGTGGCGTCGGCGGTGTTTTCCCGGCTGGAGGAGGCGGCCTCCGACCCGGAGGAGGCCAGCGGTCTGGACCTGTCGCCGCTGCGCGAGGATGCGCAGTTTCGCCGGTTCATCGCCGCACGCGGGGCGTTGACGGTGACCGCGCTTGCACCGCCCTATTTCGTGCTGCTGGGCGGCGGGCAGGGCCTGTTGCAGGGATTGGGGGCGCTGCTGCTGGCCTCTTCGGCGGCCTCCTTCCTCAGTTCCTATGTCTGGGGGCGGCTGGCGGATCGGTCCGCCCGGCTGGTTCTGGCGCTGTCGGGGCTGGCGGGCGCGATCTTCATGATCCTTGCGGTGGCGGCAGATGCGTCGGGCTGGGCCGGGGCGCCATGGGTGGTGCCGGCGGTGCTGTTCGGCCTGATGCTGGCCTATCACGGGGTGCGGCAGGGGCGATCCGTCTATCTGGTGGACATGGCGCCCGAAGACGCGCGTTCGGCCTATGCGGCGCTCGCGAATACGGCGATCGGCCTGCTGCTGCTTGTCGTCGGCGCGCTGGGCGGGGCATTGGCCATGCTGGGCCCGCAGATCGCGCTGTCGGGCTTTGCGGTGCTGAGCCTTCTGGGGGCGGGACTGGCGCATGGGTTGAAAGAGGTGGAGCGCTGATGGCCCCGGCGGGGTCCGGGCAGCGTGCCGGGCTGGGGGCTTTG
The DNA here is from genome assembly GCA_964604565.1 of uncultured Rhodobacterales bacterium. Lineage (GTDB taxonomy): Bacteria > Pseudomonadota > Alphaproteobacteria > Rhodobacterales > Rhodobacteraceae > CAZRZN01. Next base: position 6,673 of record CAZRZN010000142.1, on the reverse strand, counting down.
CCCCCGGCGCCGCGGGCGCGGCGCCACCCCCAGAGTATTTTTGCAGAGAAGAAGCGCCAAGGGATTTTGGTTTCCGGGCCGACTGGCTAATGTCCGGCGGAACGAAAAGGAGCAGACGATGGCGGAGACGGCCTATATCGAAGGAGCGCGGGGAAATCGGCTGGCCTATGTCCTGACCGAAGGCGCGGGACCCTGTGTGGTGTTCCTGTCGGGCTATCGGTCGGACATGGAGGGCACCAAGGCGGTGCATCTGGAGAACTGGGCCCGGTCCTCCGGGCGGGCCTTCTTGCGGTTGGATTACGGCGGGCACGGCCTGTCCGGGGGCGTGTTCGAGGACGGGTGCATCGGGGACTGGGCGGCGGATGCCGAAACGGTCATCCGGCAGGCCGCGCCGGGGCCGGTGGTGCTGGTAGGGTCCTCCATGGGGGGATGGATCGCGGCGCTGCTTGCCCGGCGGTTGCCGGACATCGCGGGATTCGTCGGCATCGCGGCGGCGCCGGATTTCACCGAGGACGGTTTCTGGGCCGGGTTGTCCGCGGACCAGCGGCATCAGGTGATCGAGGATGGCCAGGTCCTGTTGCCGTCGGCCTATGAGCATCCCTATGTGATCACACGGCGGCTGATCGAGGATGGGCGCGAGAACCTGGTGCTGCGCGCGCCGCTGGCGATGGATTGGCCGGTGCGCCTGTTGCAGGGCACGGAGGATGAATCGGTGCCGCGCGAGACGGCCCTGCGGCTGCTGGATGCGATCGAGGGTCCGGACACGCGCCTGACGCTGGTGAAAGACGCCGATCACCGGTTCTCCTCTCCAGAATGTCTGGCGATCATCGAGGCGGTGCTGGCCGAGATGCTGCCGTGAGCACCGGCCGGAAACGGTGAGCCTTGCGTGGCTCATGATTCCGGCGGCGGGCGGGCTGGCGGTCTGGTGGCTGGCCCGGCGAGGCGCGCCCCGGACCGATGCGCATTTCGACTCGAAGGCGCTGGAGGGCGGTGTCGATGTCTGGCTGGAGGCGCGCGAATCCGGTGTCCCCGCCCTGCGCCCCGCTGCGCAGAAGCGCGTGCGCTGGGCCGGGCAGCCCGAGGAGCGGACCGACTGGTCTGTCGTCTACATACACGGGTTTTCGGCGACCGCGGACGAGATCCGCCCGGTTCCGGACATGGTGGCGGACGGGCTGGGCGCCAACCTTGTGTTCACCCGTCTCAAGGGACACGGGCGGGATGGACCGGCCATGGCGGAGGCCACGGTCGAGGGCTGGATGGAGGATGTGGCCGAGGCACTGGCCGTCGCCCGGCGGGTCGGCCGGCGGGTTCTGGTCATAGGCACATCGACGGGCGCGACGCTGGTGACGCTGGCGCTGCATGAGGCCATGGCAGAGGCGGTGTCCGGCGTCGTGCTGATCTCGCCCAATTTCCGCGTGGCGGACCCGAAGTCCGCCCTGATCACATGGCCCGGCGCGCGCTGGTGGCTGCCATGGATCGCCGGGCGCGAGATCGGATTCGCGCCGCGCAGCGAAACGCATGGGCGGCTCTGGACCACGCGCTATCCCAGCGTGGCGGTTCTGCCCATGGGCGCGGCGGTCAAGGCGGCCATGGCGCGGCGGCACGAGGCGGTCACGGTGCCTGCGCTTTTCGTCTTCGACCCCGGGGACCGGATCGTCGACCACCGGGTGACCCGTCGGGTGGCGGCCCGCTGGGGCGCGGCGGCAGAGGTGCATGAACTGACTTTGGGACCGGACGAGGACCCTTCGCGCCATCTGGTGGCGGGCGATGTCCTGTCGCCGCGCATGTCTCGGCCAGTGGCGGACCGGGTGCTGGACTGGGCGCGGGATCTGGCCCGGTGAAGCGGCCGCGATCCATGTGGTCGCTGGAAACTCTCGGGCGAGAGAGGCTGTCACGGCATTTCTGGATGCGGGATTTCCTGCATTCCGAAATCGGCAATTATCATCAGGTGGCCAATATCCCCGACAACCCCGATCTTGCGCTGGAGCGCGGGCGCGCCTTTGCCACGACTTTGCTGGATCCTCTGGAGGAGACCTTTGGCCGGGTGTTCATCCGGTCCGGCTACCGGTCGGCGGCGCTGAATGGCTATGGCAATGCGCGGCGATTGAACTGCGCACATACTGACAACCCGTTGGAGTGCCATGTCTGGGATCATCCGGACCGGGTGGTGGCGGGCGCCTCGGTGGTGATTCCGTGGTTCGCGGAGCGGTATGCCACAGGGCGCGACTGGCGCGATCTGGCGTGGTGGCTGCACGATCATCTGGACTGGTCGGAACTCTGTTTCTTTCCAAGGCTCTGCGCCTTCAACCTTGTTTGGCGGCCGGTGCCCATGCGGCGCATAGACAGTTATATCCGCCCTCGCGGCGCGCTTCTGCGTGCGGGGACGGCGCCGGACGTGCCGCCCGAAAAACGGGCGCGCGCCTACCGCGATTTTCCGCCCTTTCGCGGGATCCGGCATCCCGTGTAAGCGGTTCTGGACAGTCCCCGACCTCGCGTCTAGCGTGCGCAGGATCTATTGAGGAGAGGCCCATGACACTGCCCCGCACCCCTTCTTTCCGCCTTGACGGCAAACGCGCGCTTGTGACCGGTGCCTCACGTGGGATCGGGCTGGGCTGTGCCGTGGCGCTGGCGGAGGCGGGCGCCGCCGTCACGCTGTCGGCGCGCGGTGCGCAGGGCCTGACGGAGGCGGCGGAGGCGATGCGCGAAGCGGGGCTGGAGGTCGAGACGCTGGTGTTGGACGTGACCGCGCCCGAGGCGGTGGCCGGCGCGTTGCATGAGGTCGCGCCCTTCGACATCCTCGTGAATTCGGCGGGTCTGGCGCGGCACGCGCCCGCGCTGGAGACGACGCAACCGGATTTCGATGCGGTGATGGCAGCCAATGTCAAGGGGGCCTATTTCGTGGCGCAGACCGTGGCGGCGGGCCTGAAGGCGGCCGGAAAGCCGGGCGCCATTCTTCAGATTTCCAGCCAGATGGGCCATGTCGGCGGCATGGACCGGGCGGTTTATTGCGCGTCCAAACATGCGGTGGAGGGCATGACGAAGGCCATGGCGATCGAATGGGGGCCGCTGGGCATCCGGGTCAACACGATCTGCCCGACCTTCGTGCTGACAGACCTGACCCGGGCGACATTCGAGGATCCCGACAAGCGCGCATGGATCGAAAGCAAGATCAAGCTGGGCCGCGTCGGGCAGGTCGAGGATATCATGGGCGCCTGCGTCTTTCTGGCCTCGGACGCGGCGGCGCTGATCACCGGCGCGTCGCTGCTGGTCGACGGGGGCTGGACGGCCGGATGATGCAGGCATCCGAACCCATATCAAGAAGCTTTCCCGCGTTTCTGCTGGCGGCGACGCGTGAGATCTGGGAGGGCCGCGGGCTGGGCGCCAAGGCGCGCGTGCATTACCATTCCGACGTGATCCTGCGGTCAGCCGACGGCATCCAGTTCGGTGCGCAGGCGCTGGCCGGGGCGGCGATGACCACGCTGGTGGGCCTGCCGGATCGGCGCCTGCTGGGCGAAGACGTGATCTGGTCCGGCAATCCGCGGGTCGGGATGCTGGGATCGCAACGCATCCTGTCGATCGCGACGCACCGGGGCGACGGGCCGCTGGGCCCGCCAACGGGCCGGGTGCTGCGTTACCGCGAGATCGTCGACAGTTATGCAAAACGCGAGCAGATCAGCGATGTCTGGATGGTCAGCGACAGCGGTGCGATCCTGCGGCAACTGGGCATGACGGCGCAGGACTGGGCGCGCGCGGCGGTCCCGGCGCTGGACCCCGAAACGCAACCCTTTTCGCCGCGGGTCGATGTCACCGGGCCCTACACCGGCCTTGGCAACATGAACGAATGGGGCGCCGGTCTGGCGGCGGTCCTGAACCGGATCATGGAGGGGGATCTGTCGGTGATCCCCGAACAATACGACCGGGCCTGCCATCTGGCCTATCCCGGCGGCGTCGAGACGCATGGCTGGGCGGCGGCGGATGCCTTTTGGCTGGGGTTGCGCGCCGCGCTGCCCAATGCGCGGTTCGAGATCCATCATCAGATCGGCATGGAGGAACCCCTGATGCCGCCGCGCGCCGCAATACGCTGGTCGCTCAAGGGGCGGCACGAGGGCTGGGGCGCATTCGGTCGGCCCACGGGCGCGGATCTCTACGTGATGGGGATCACCCATGCGGAGTTCGGCCCCTTCGGTCTGCGGCGGGAATGGACGCTTTATGACGAGGCGGCGGTCTGGACGCAGATCGTGTCGCAGACCGGCTAGGGTCCGCCGGTACCATCATGGCCCTGCCTGTTCGTGCGCCCGGTGCCGCGCGGATCGGTGCCGTGGGGCAAGCACCGCGCGGCAAGGCAGGCATGGCCGGCAGCGATCCCCTCAGCGCAAAGCCGCGCGGGCGGCGCGTTGCGCTTTTCCTCGTCGCGGCGTCTGCTAGGGTGCCGCAAAACCGTGAAAAAGGGATGGTCACGATGGCCCGTATCAAGACGACTCATGTCGGCAGCCTGCCGCGCTCGCAGGAGGTCGTGGATTTCATCTTTGCCCGGGAAAAGGGAACGCCCTATGACACGGCGGCCTTTGCCGCCTGCATGACGCAGGCCGCCGCAGAGACCGTGGGACGGCAGGTCGCGGCCGGGGTGGATATCGTGTCGGATGGGGAAACCTCCAAGATCTCCTACGCCACCTATGTCAAGGACCGCTACACCGGGTTCGAAGGGGACGGACCGCGCAACGCGCCGGCGGACCTCAAGATGTTCCCCAGCTTTCTGGAACGGCTGAAGGAGGATGGCGGCACGCCGACCTACGCCCGCCCGGAATGCGTGGGTGAGGTGAAATCCAAGGGGCAGGGCGAATTGCAGGAGGATATCGCCAATCTCAAGGCGGGCATGGCGACGCATGGCGCGCATGAGGGGTTCATGAACGCGGCCTCGCCGGGGGTGATCGCGCTGTTTCTCCAAAACCGTCACTACAAGACCCGCGACGCCTATCTGGCCGCGCTGTCGGACGCGATGCGTGAGGAGTATCGCACCATCGTCGACGCGGGATTGATGTTGCAACTGGACTGCCCCGATCTGGCGCTGTCGCGGCACATGCTGTTTGCCGATCTGTCGGACGAGGATTTCGTCAAGGTGGCCGACAGCCACGTGGAGGCGCTGAACGCCGCGCTGGAGGGCATCGACCCGGCGCGTGTGCGCGTGCATATCTGCTGGGGCAACTACGAGGGGCCGCATGTCTGCGACATCGGCATGGAAAAGGTGTTCCCCACCCTGATGCGGACCCGCGCGGGGCAGGTTCTGTTCGAAACGTCGAACCCGCGGCACGCCCATGAATGGGTGGTCTTCCGGGACCGCAAGGCGGAGATTCCGGAGGACAAGATCCTTGTGCCCGGGGTGATCGACAGCACGACGAATTTCGTCGAACATCCCGAAGTCGTGGCGCAGCGGGTCGAACGGTTCAGCGAGATTGTCGGCCCCGAGCGTGTGATCGCCGGGTCGGATTGCGGCTTTGGCACTTTCGCGGGGTTCGGCGCCGTCGATCCCGAAATCGCCTATGCCAAGCTGGGCGCGCTTGCGGAGGGGGTGCGTCTCGTCAACGCGCGCCTGTGAGGCGGAATGCCTGAACCGGTTGTCTTTCTGCCCGGGCTGATGTGCGACGCCCGGTTGTTCGGCCCGCAGATCGCCGATCTGTCGCGCGACCATGCGGTGATGACCGCGCCGATCACCGGTGGTGAGCGGATCGAGGAGATCGCCTCGACCGTGCTGGACATGATGCCGCGCCGCTGCGCCTTGGCGGGTCTCAGCATGGGTGGGATCGTGGCCATGGAGATCTACCGCCGTGCGCCGGACCGGGTGACGCGGCTGGCGCTGATGGACACCAATCCGCTGGCCGAGACGCCGCCGGTCGCCGCGCAGCGCGAACCGCAGATCCTGCGGGCGCGGGCGGGCCGGCTGGACGACGTCATGTCCGAGGAGTTGAAGCCCAACTACCTTGCCGCCGGGCCACACAGGGGCGAGATCCTTGCACTGGTGATGGACATGGCGCGCGGCCTCGGGGTGGAAGTCTTCGTGCGCCAGTCGCGGGCCTTGCAGCGCCGGAGGGATCAGCAGGCGACGTTGCGCCGCATCGATGTGCCGACGCTGGTTCTGTGCGGTGCGGAGGATACTCTGTGCCCTATCAAGCGGCACGTCTTCATGGCCGAAATGATTCCAAGGGCCGACCTGCGGGTGATCGAGGGTGCCGGGCATCTGCCGACGCTGGAGCGGCCCGAGGAGACAACCCGCGCGCTGCGCGACTGGCTGTCGGCACCCCTGATGCTGCGCTAGGGGCCGATGGCGCGTATGCCCGCCGACCTTTGAGAGGGGGCGCTGCCCCCTCGGCCGTTGGCCTCACCCCCGGGATATTTTGGGCCCGAAGAAGGCGGCGGTAATGGGCTGACGGACTGTCGGGATCGCTTGGCGAAGGTGTCATGGGGGCGGCCAGTGCCGCGGCCCCGGGGCAAGATCGCGTCGCGACGCGGATAAGGCATTGACCGGCGAGGTCCGGCTTTCTATGTCGGGCGGGCGCGGAAGGCCGGACGGCCGCTTGCCCGGGGCGACCCGGATGAGAGGAAAGTCCGGACTCGCCGAAGCACCGGTGCCGGGTAACGCCCGGGCAGGGCAACCTGACGGAAAGCGCCACAGAAAACA
>CAZRZN010000141.1:0-10484 GCA_964604565.1 uncultured Rhodobacterales bacterium | reverse complement strand
CGCGCCGTGTCAGGGTCGAACCCAAAGCCGAGCCATCGGTCAACAAGGCGGCGTTCGAGTTCGTCCTCGGGCACATCGAGGAAGGCTGACACATCCCACAGCGGGAGCAACCGATCCCACGGGGATTCCGAAAAGCAAAGGTAGTTTCCTTCAACGACGACGATCTTGGTATCCTCCGCGATCTCCTGCGCGCCGGCGATGGCGATTTCGCGCGTGCGGTCAAAAATCGGCAGGACGACCAAAGGCTCCGCAGCGACCCGTCTCAAGGCATGCTCGAAGCCATCGAAATCGAATGTTTCCGGCGCACCTTTTCGCGGCAGCAGGCCGCGCGGTTCCAGCAGACGGTCGTCGAGGTGGAACCCGTCCATCGGCATGAGCGCTGCGCCCTCGCCCAGCCTTGCGACGACCGCCTCTGCCAGTGTCGACTTGCCGGAGCCGGGCGGCCCAGCGATCGCGGCCAGCAGGCGGCGGCCCTTTGGCCTAGTCTGCGCGATCCGTTCAACCAAGTCTTTCGCATGATCCTGAAGCGTCATGTCTCAGACCGCCTGTGCCGCAAAACTTCGGAAATTTGACTTCACCGCCCTCCCGCTCGGGACGACGATCCGGTCTGCCGCGATCCTCAGGACCGCCGCAGCCCTTGGGACGCAAATCGATCGGGCGGGTTCGCCTATACCCGGAGTGCACCTCATGTTTCCGTCCTTCCGCGGTTTCGATAACCGTTCCTTCGCCATACCTTTCATGAGTATCGCCGCAGACAACGCCCCGCAACGCAGAAGTCGGCGTGGTTGGCGGGCCATGCCCGCGACACGCCCTATCACGGCGCAGCACGATATCAAGCGCGCCGACAAGATGCACAGCCCGCTGCCGCGATTTTTCGATCCGACGGCAAGGCACCTTTTGCGATCTGCCTGTTTTGGTCAAATCCGCCGGGAGTCTACCGGGACCGAAACCGCCGGCAGGCGTCCGCTCGCGGCTGCGACCGATGCTGGCAAGCCGTGGGGAAGTTTGCGGAAATTGCGAAACGGAAATTGCATTTGGGGTCATTTGCAATCCAGCGCGCAGCCGATAAACTCTGGAAAACTTAATCTGGATTGGTTGATGAAACAAACGCGCGAAGCGAGTGACGAGGTCCGCGAGACCATGGGTAACGAACGTCTGACGGATCCGGAACGTCTCAGGGCGCTTGACCGGATGTCCATCATGGACAGCCCGCAAACCTCGGCGCACCAGCGCGCGGCGCGCCTTGGCGCGCGCCTTCTGGCGGTCCCTGTCAGCCTCGTTTCCTTTGTCGATGCATCGCGGCAGTTCTTTTCTGCGCAGACCGGCCTGACCGGAGAGCCGGCTGAAAAAAGGCAAACGGCATTGAGCCATTCCTTTTGTCAGCATGTGGTGAAAAACGCCGAACCCCTGATCGTGCGGGACGCCCGCAAGGATCCGCTCCTGTGTGACAATGCTGCCGTGCGGGATCTGAACGTGGTGGCATACCTCGGCGTGCCGATCCGCTCTCCCGACGGGCATGTGCTGGGATCTTTCTGTGCGATCGACCGGGTCCCGCGGGACTGGACGGAAGACGATCTGGCGGTCATGCAGGACGTGGCGGAGATCGTCGAATCCGACCTGCGGCTGCGGGAGACGCTGGAAGAACGCGACATCGTGCTTCAGGAAATGAGACACCGGGTCAAGAACCTGTTCACCATCATCAACAGCATCATGCGGATGGAGCGCACGGCACATGACACGGCGGATGCCCTTGCCGATAGCCTCGGCGCGCGGTTCAAGGCGTTGAGCGACGCGCATGAGATGATCGTGCCGGTGATCCATGCCGGGCGGAGCGAGGGCGCGACCACAACGCTGGACGCGTTGCTGCGCAAACTTCTGGCACCGCATGGCAATCTTCGGGACAGCCGGATCAGCATGGACGGCGATGAGGTGCCTGTCGGTGCCAAGGCCGCCGTCTACCTGACCCTTGCGCTGCATGAACTGGCGACGAATTCGGCCAAATACGGGGGCCTCTCGTCCGATGATGGCAGGCTGTCGGTCCATTGGCACACCACCGACGAGGATCAGGTGGAAATCTGCTGGGAGGAAACCGGACAGCGCTGGGATACCGACGCGTCACCGCTTTCCGGCTTTGGATCGCGTTTGCTGCTGATTGCCATCGAAGGTCAATTGGCCGGTCGGATCGACACCCGGATCGAGCCGGACAGGTTCGTTCGGACATTGCACTTACCGCTCGCGCGACTGCATGCTTGACGCTGCGTTCGGAATATATCCTCCATGACGCCCGTCATGGAGGGAACCTTTTCCAATCCCCGGCATTTATCCTGAACGCAAGCTGACCCGACCGGAGAGTCCCATGAAACTGCCTCGGCCTATGGCGATGCCCAATAATCGCGCGTTCCTGACAAGATTGCGTGGCGCGCAGGCGTGCTTCGGGTTTTGGGACGGCAGGGCGGCATGTTCGGGACCGACGGTCATGGCATGATGCAAAAACGCCTGAACAGTTTGCTGCACTGGTCGCGGTCCCTGTCGGCCCGGATCGTCTTTCTCATGACGATCGCGATGCTGCCGGTAGGTCTGGTGGCGGTCTATCAGACGCATGTCGTGGTCGAAAATGCACGGGCACAGAACCACGCCGCCCTGATGTCGCAGATCAATGCCGAAGCCGCGCGCGAGACAGAGTTGCTCGACAATGCGCTGTCCGCCGCGCAGGGACTTGCCGTGCTTATCGCGCGTCTGGGTGAACAGAACTGCAATGAAATCCTCAAGGGCTTCGCCGAAGGCAATGAAACTTATGCTTTTGCGGGGTTCGTTCATGCCTCGGGGCGGCTCAGATGCAGCTCGCACGGGCAGGTCGTGGACATGTCGGACGCGCCGGCCTTCCGCGAAGCGATCGGGCAAAAGGGACCGACCCTGCAAGTCGACAAGGATGGGGCCGCAACCGGGCGAACGGTCGTGCTGGTCACCCAGCCGGTGTGGCGCGAGGGCGAATTGATCGGGCTTGTCGCATTGTCCATCCCGCATTCCATTGTCATCGGCAAGCTTGACTCCCCCGCGCCCTCGGACGGGTTGCGACTGGCCGCGTTCGACAGCCGGGGACAGCTTGTCGCCGCGACCTTCGGGTTGAATTCAGCGCCGGAGTTCCTGCCGCGCGACATGGAATATGCGGAGCTTTTGCAGCGTCCGGCAGAAATCTTTGATGGCGTGGCCGGATCGGGGGAGCGGCGCCTCTTTGCCGTGACGCCGATGATCGATGATCAGATCGTCATGGTGGGAAGCTGGCCTCTGGCCGCCATGGCGCAGGCGAGCGGGACCGGTCGGGCATGGTTTGCAACTCTCCTGCCGGTGCTGATGTGGCTCGCCGGGGTCGGCGTCGCGCTGTTCGGGATGGACCGCATGGTGATCCGACACGTTGCGCAATTGCGATCCGCCATGCGCCGCTTTGCCCTTGGCGACAGGGACAATGCCACGCTGCGCATGAAGGATCCGCCCGTCGAGCTGAAGGAAGCGGAGCGCGCCTTCAACCGAATGGCGCTCCTGATTGCCGAGGGCGAACAGCGCCGCGAGCAGGATCTCCGCGACAAGGAGGTTCTGCTCCGAGAGGTGCATCATCGGGTCAAGAACAACCTTCAGCTGATCGCGTCCATCATGAACATGCAATCGCGCGAGCTTGACTCGGACGAGGCCAAACACGCCGTGGCGGAATTGCAAAGGCGCGTGCGCAGCATGGCGGTGCTGCACCGCGCGCTTTACAATACGCCCTCAAGCACCACGGTCGACGCGGCAGAGTTGCTGCGCGCGGTGGTCACAGACGCGCAGGAGCATTGCGACGACGACGCGCCCGAAATTGGCGCCACGCTGGAAACCATGGAGCTTTACCCCGATCAGGCTGTTCCGCTCTCCCTGCTGGTGGCCGAAACGCTCAATGACGTGTTGGCCGGTGGTGGCTGCGATGGCAGCATGGGCGACCGGATCCGCGTTGATCTAAGCCGCACCGGCGACGATGAAATCACCTTCAGCGTCGAGGCCACACTGACGAGCCCACCGGACGTCTGCACGGTCGGGCAGGGTATGGATGGACTGGGCCGCAAGATGATGTCCGCATTTCTGCGCCAGTTGGACGGAACGATGGAATCGGCCAGCGACGGCAAACGCTATCATGTGAGCGTGACCTTTCCCCGTGTCGGATTCTCCACCGCGCCGGCGCAATGATGGCAGGGTCGTCGCGAAACGACTTCCAGGTTCTCGTCACCGCCGAAGAAGCGTGGCCCGCCTTCGAACGCGCCGTGCTTGGCGCGCAACGGCAGATCACTGCGGGATTCCGGATTTTCGACATGTCGACACGCCTTCGCAGCCCGGAGGCGCGCGCCATCGGTGAAAGCTGGTTCGATCTCCTCGCGCATGTTCTGTGTCGCGGTGTTCGCGTCGAGCTGACGGTCAGCGATTTCGATCCCGTCATGGCCACGGATCTGCACGAAATGGCGTGGAAAACCGTACGACAAGGCGCGGCCCTGGGAGAGATTGCCTGTGTCAGCAAAGATTTGCTGAGGGTGCGTGCGCACAGGCATCCGGTTGTCGCGGGCGCTGTGCCCTGGGTGTCCTTTCTTCCGGCGGTCCTGAAGAAACGCCGCCAGACCCTGGCCCGCATTCGACCCGAACGGCTGGCCCGGCAAGCCATCGGACTGCACCGGCAAGCCCTGCCCCGGCTCAGCCCCGTCACACATCACCACAAGGTGGCCGTGATCGACGATGATCTCCTCTATATCGGAGGGCTGGACCTGAACAGGCGGCGTTACGACACCGCCAATCACGATCGTCCTGCCCGCCAGACATGGTCGGATGTGCAGCTGCTGCTGCGCGGACCCGAAGCTGCGGCCGCGCGCACACACCTTGAAACCCTGGGCGATGTAACGGCCGGACGGCAACGACCACCGGATGCCAACCCCGGGCTCCGGCGGACCCTATCGGCACCCCGCCGGATGCAAATGCCCTATCTGTCGCCTCGAACTTTGCTGAACGAGATCGAGATCGCCCATCTGGACGCGTTTCGAACGGCCCGACATCTGATCCACATCGAGACACAATTCCTGCGGTCCAGCCGCATTGCCAAGGCCCTTGCCCGCGCCGCCCTGAAGAACCCCACCCTGACGGCGCTCATCATTCTGCCCGGACTGCCCGAAGACGTCGCGTTCGAGGCCTCCGACAGTCTCGACGCACGCTATGGGATCGCCTTGAAACGCCGTGCATTCGCACGCCTCAGAGCCGCCTTCGGGCATCGGCTTACCGTTGCGACACCGGTGCGCCCCGTGATGGCCGCCGTCGAGACGCCTCAAACACTGGCCGGTTCGCCGTTGATTCATGTCCACAACAAGGTCCTTGTGAAGGATGACGACTTTGCCATGATCGGGTCCGCGAACCTGAACGGGCGGTCGATGCGCTGGGACACGGAGCTTGCGTTTCAGACATCAGACACCTGTCGGGTGGCAAAGATCCGCGACAAGCTGATCGCGCACTGGTGGCAGACACCTCCCCCCGTCGAGGCCCGAAGACCCGAAGCGCTTCAGCCGTGGTGGGACAGGGAAATCCGGCGGAACGCGCTGCGCCGGGCCGAAAATCGGACTGGCTTTCTGGTGCCTCACGATACCGATGCGGGCCGGGACATTGAACGCCCCCTGCCCGGCGTGACCGAAGACATCGTCTGACCGGCTGGAGCCTGTTCCGCGCGGTCGGCGGCATGCATCCGGGATGCAACGTCCTGCCACGCTCGCGCAGGGTGCCCGTGACATTTCGCGGGCCGCCTTGTGGCAACCCATGCTTGACCGGAGCATCCGACAAGGACCGCTATCTCGAAAGGACGGAAGCCTCAAACGTCCTCCGCGCTTGAAACGCCGGGTGGCGCACGCAGACAGATGACGCCACCGGCATGCATGAAATCTGATCGGGGAACTTCGCAGGGGCCTTGCGCGTTTCTCCCACCGACGCCGAGAGGCAAGCCGCCTGCGCAATGCAGGTTTCAGAAAGAAGGAGATATTCGATGGACAACGATGTGATCAAAGGCAAATGGAAAGAGGTCAAGGGTCAACTGCGCGAGACCTATGGATCGCTCACGGATGACGATCTGGAACAGGTGCGCGGCGACCGCGAGCAGATCGAAGGCAAGCTTCAGCAAAAGCTTGGACAATCCAGAGAGCAGGCCCGCTCGACAATGGATCGAATCCTCGAAAAGATCTGAGCCCCATGGCAATAAGGCTTGCCGGAGACAGGACGCGTCGTCCGGCGGGAGGCCTGATCAAACGGACCTGTCGCGCATCGCGCGGCAGGGCGTTGCAATTCAATCCGATCCGGTCAGCGTCCACACCGCTAAAAAAGGTCGAAGCCCGACATTGTTTGCTCGGGAAAATGCCATCGGCCGCGTGGAGCAGGAACATCTGCATGTTGTTCTTTTCTGCTTCGCCGGGTCGCGATTCAGCCAATATTCCCGGAACATAAGCTTGACATCCGCCGAACCTAAGGCGGTGGTTGGCTGTCCACACGGACTTCAATAGATGCGGATTTTCTGATCTCTGGGGGAAAACGACCCGAGGCAGAACTGAACTGATGTGTTCACGACGACTTCTTCGCGCCGAGGCCCTACCACAGAGGGAGGGCGGTATTTTTGGCACGAAAGTGTGACGGAGTTTGCCCGGTAACCCGGCGAAATCCTGTGTTGAAGTTCGATTTGCTGACAAAGCCCGTTTCAAACATCACCTTGGTGACGGACAACTCCGTCTTTTGCAGGGCCTCTTGGGCGTGGCGAATACGAAATCCATTGATATAGCGAGAGAAGTTCTCGCTCGTCGTTCTGTTTATGGCGTTGGAGACATCCAGCACAGGAACGGATAATCGGCGCGCGGCCCGCGCAAGCGTCAGGTTGCTGTGCGTGTAGAGGTGGGTGTCATTATCAGCGCATCAAGCAAAGCACGCGTGGCGCGATCGGTGTCGGTCGGTCCGTCGACTTTGGGTGCGTCGCCCGTTGTGACCTGAAGCAACATCGGCGCACCGATGAGAGGGACCAGAAAGACAATCCGTGAAAACAGCTAACACCCCGGTCAGAAATGTCAGAAAATGGGCATCGCCCGCGAACAGACTGGCGGCGACAATCGAAATATCCGTCGCCACCATCATCCCAAGTAGGACAATGGTCGCCTTGATCGCGGAGCGCACGATTTTTAGTGCGTGCGGCGCGACATGGACGAATTCATCTGCCTGGCGGCGTAAAAGGCGGGCAAGCAAAACCAGATTCTGTTGATCCCAAGGACAAACATGTCTGCCGAGATCGGAAGGTTTGCCAGTATCGCCAATTGCGCGACGGCGACTGGCGCCCCACTCAAAAGGAGCCTCTTGCGCCAATGCGAAAGCTGCGCTTGTCGAAAAACACTTAGGAGCCAGACGAGGGGAAGAGTGATCATTTGTCTTCCTGTCGCCGAAAAACAAACTTGTTGCCGACCATATCAACATGTCTTGGACAAATCATGCGGGGCCACAACAGTTCAGCGTCAGCCCAGACCTGCGGCAGCGTAAACAAGATCCGGCTTGGAGGGCGTCTGAATGCCGGCTTTGAACTCCGAAGCATCGCTGGCTTGCACTTGGAACGAATTTCTTCTCTCCGCCCTCACTTGCAGATACCGCGTCAGCAAAGCCTGAGATGAGGCGCTTGCAGTAAATTCCCCGAAGATCCCACACTGCAGACATCCCACAAATCAGCGCCCCGCGAGTTTCTGCGCAGCGCGCGCCGCAACGTCCTGCTACGCGAGCGCCTCGTTCAGAAGGGGCACCCTTTCCGGTAGGAGATCTGCCCAAAAAGTCGCAGCCTTCGTCCATTCGGCTCTGAGCACTGACCAACCTCCTTCCCCACGGAATGCGTCCCCAGAGGCGGCGGTCTTATTCCACGGCGCTTCTGTTCAAGGATATGCGCTGTTCAGGCAGTCGCCGTGACCTGCTCCCGGCCCTGCGAGAAGGCCCGCGCCGCATCGCTCAAGGCACCGAAAATCGCCCGCTGTCTGCGGGCATAGAATAGATGTTCGGGGTGCCATTGAACGCCGATGGCGAATGGATCCACGGCGCGCTCGATCGCCTGGATCATGCCATAGCTGTCCCTCGCGGCGACGCGGAAATCGCGGCCCAGTGCGGCCACGGCTTGCGTGTGAAGCGCGTTGACGCGCATCGGATCCATGCCGACCCTGTCTGCCAGAAAAGTCCCCGCTTCGAGGCGAATGTCCCGCCGGGGCAGGATGGTCTTGATCGGGCGCGCATCGGGGTAAAGTGCCCACGCATCCTGATGCAACGTCCCTCCGGCCGCGACATTCAGCATCTGGGCACCGCGACAGATGCCCAGCACGGGCACCCCTTCTTGCAATGCATGCGCTGCAATCGCCCGCTCCATGCGATCCCGTTCAGGGTCCAGTCTGGCGGTGACCTCGACGCTTGCCCCGTAGAGATCGGGGGAAATATCATCGCCGCCGCCGATGATGACACCATCAACCGCATCGAGATCGACATCCGCCGACGTCGTCCAGCGCGTCGCCCGCGCGCCCGCAAGCCAAAGATTGAACTTCACCAGCGGAAAGATGCGCCAGCCCGAACGGGCCGACGTGGTGACCCCGATCAACGGCCCGGTCATGAGAACAATCGCTCCCCGTCTGGTCCGATGACCCGCGAAACCGTGTCGGTCCAGTCCCGTCGACCGGTGTCTTTCTGCTGCCAGGCTTCGCGCAGCCGTGCGAACCGCTCGGTATCCGCTGCCAGTGCCTCCACCAGCCACCAGCGATCCCATTCCTGCGTGATCGACCACTCCGCCTCGTCCAACCGGCAATCCGGCAGACGGAAATGAAACGCGGGGCGGGCCCCGCTGGCCTGCGCACCAAAGTTTTCGTCGAATGTCTCGGCGTCATGGGCATGGAGCAGCGGCAGCAGGTCCAGTCCGTGGTTGCGGCCGTCCAGATGGCTCTTGCAGAGCGCCATGACCTGCGGGAGCGTCAGATCCCCCGCCGAGACCAAGGCATCGCAGAGCGCCTCGGGCCACGGCGCTACAAACGGCAGAACCCGCCGCGACAGATCCAGGGGGCGCCACGCCCTCAGCCAAGATTCCAGCAGTGCATAGCTTTGGATCGTTCGCAGGGTGTGCGGATGCTCGAACCCGACGACTTCGGGATTGAAATGAATGCCGAAGCCCGCAAAGAGACTGTCACCCGTGCCCTTGGCGCCGGCGGTTTTCAGGGCGTCGATCAGCTCGACCAGATCATCCATCTGCTCGGGCAGCAGCGGCGCCGTGACAATTTCGACCGGCACCACCGTGCGCGCGGCATCCAGAACGCTTTCGGGAAAGACTTTTTTTCCCGGCTTGGCAAAGCGCGTGTCGAGTTCCACGCCGACGCGGCCGATCGTGCTTTGATCGATGGTATAGAAATGCTCCACCTCTTCCGTGACGGAGCCGCCAAGAACCTGCGCCACAAGGCGCGCCGTCGCCCCTTCGTCAAGGCCGGAGAATTCGATTTCCACCCCACAGCGCCGAGGCTTGCCAGCTTCGGTTTCTGGAACGGGCAGAGGGCGGAAGCCATGCAGGCACAGACTTGTGTTCATGCCGATCAACGCGCCGCGCTCCAGACTGGTTCCAAAAAACTTTTTCTGTCCCGGGACACCGTGCGCGAAGCAACAGGTGAGGAGAACCCCGGGCATCCCCGGTGCCGGAACCTGCGCCAATCTGGGCGCGTTGATAACTCAATGCATTTTGGGAAAGGACGGATCATGAGCATCTTATCTGACTGGACGTCATCATCGGAAACGCCTTCGCGTTGGCCCTTTTACATCGCGGGCGGCCTGTCGCTGATAGCTGGCCTGCTCGCGCTCTTCAGCCCGTATATCGCGACGATTTCGGCCACCTACTTGGTATCGGGCTTGTTGCTAGCCTACGGCCTCATAATGATCGTGACCGCCTTCTGGCACGAGCGAAATCAGCATATGTTTTCGGCCTTGGTCCTTGGCCTCGTGGCGATGCTGGGCGGTTGGGCGATCTTTGCGGTGCCGCTGGCCGGGGTTTTTTCGATCACCATCCTGATCGCCGCCTATTTCCTCGCCAGCGGGGTTGTGCGCCTTTACTGGGCGTCCACCCATCGCGAAAGTCGTGGCTGGGGTTGGTTACTGGCGAGCGGTCTGCTGTCCGTTGTTCTCTCCCTGCTGGTGTTCTTCACACTGGATGAAACCGCCTTTGTGCTGCCGGGTGTGCTGCTGGGGATTGATCTGGTCTGCGCCGGGACGGCACTGCTTGTGCTCGGTCGCAGCCTGGTCGATTTCGCGGAATGAAGGACGGGCAATAGTCGGACCCGGCATGGGGCTGGGTCCGGCGAGACATTGCCGCCGTAAATGCAGCAGCATGCCGGATTCCTAATTCCCGTTGGTGTGATAAATATCACGTGATGTTGCCATGCCGTTGGAGATGAGCCGCCTGG